>SLRS01000043.1 GCA_007130855.1 Trueperaceae bacterium
CGCACCTACATCGGCAGCATGCCGGGCCGCATCATCCAGGGCATCCGGCAGGCGGGGACCAAGAACCCGGTGTTCCTGCTCGACGAGGTCGACAAGCTCGGCGTGTCGTACCAGGGCGACCCCAGTTCGGCGCTGCTCGAGGTGCTCGACCCGGCGCAGAACAACACCTTCGTCGACCACTACCTCGGCGTTCCGTTCGATCTCTCCGAGGTCTTGTTCGTGGCCACCGCGAACTACGCGCAGCAGATCCCCGATGCGCTCATGGACCGCATGGAGCTGATCGAGTTCTCCAGCTACATCGAGCAGGAGAAGCTCGAGATCGCCAAGCGCTACTTGCTCCCCAGGCAGCTCCACGAGAACGGCCTCAAGGGGCATCAGTTCTCGGTCACCGACGGTGCCCTGTCGCGCGTGATCAGCGCCTATACCCGCGAGGCAGGCGTCCGTAACCTGGAGCGCACCATCGGCACCCTCGCACGCAAGGCCGCGCGCAAGATCGCTCACGGCGACGCCAAGCGCGTGCGCCTCACCGAGCGCTCGCTCGAGGGCTACCTCGGCGCCGAGCGCTTCGTGCCCGAGTCCGAGGCCGAGGAGAACCTGGTCGGCGTCGCCACCGGCATGTACTACACGCCCGTGGGCGGCGACATCCTCTTCGTGGAGACCAGCATCACCCCCGGCAAGTCGGGATTCGTCTTGACCGGGCAGCTCGGCGACGTGATGAAGGAGTCCGCCCGCGCGGCGCTGACCTACGCCAAGGCCAACGCCGAGCGTTTCGGAATTCCGCGCGAGCAGCTCGAGGAGACCGAGATCCACGTGCACATCCCGGCTGGCGCCACGCCGAAGGAGGGGCCGTCGGCGGGCACTGCGCTGGCGACCTCCCTGATCAGCGCCCTGACCGGCGTACCCGTACGCAAGGACGTGGCCATGACCGGAGAGCTGACGCTGCGCGGTCGGGTGCTGGCCATCGGCGGCCTACGCGAGAAGATCCTGGGCGCCAAGCGTGCGGGCATCACGCACATCGTCTACCCCTCCAAGAACACCGCCGACATGAAGGACATCGCCTCGCACCTGAAGCGCTCGCTCAACCTGCACGAGGCCGACATCCTCGACCAGGTGCTCGACGTGGCGCTGGTGGGAGGCCTCGCGGCGCTGGAGAAGCAAGGCAAGGGCGACGCCGGCGGCGAGCCCGACGCCACCAAGCGCAAGCCGCGCGGAAAACGCAGCGAGGTGCCGGCGCAGGCCTGAACCGGTAATCTGGGGGCATGCGCACACCCTTGATCGCCGGAAACTGGAAGCTGCACACCACCCCGACAGCGGCCGCGGATTGGATGCGGTCGCTGCTCGAGGATCTGACGGATCTCGACGTGAGCCGGGTCGAGCTGCTCCTCAACGTCCCCGCCACGCATCTCGCGGTGCTGGCCCCGATCACCGAGGGCACACCGGTGCAGCTCGGAGCCCAGGACGTTTCGGCTCACGCCGAGGGGGCATACACCGGCGAGATCTCCGCCGCGATGCTGCTGGACGCGGGGGCACGCTACTGCGTCATCGGCCACTCCGAGCGCCGCGAGTACCACGCCGAGGACGACGCCCTGGTGCGCGCGAAGGTGCTCGCCTGCCAGGCCGTGGGCCTGGTCCCGATCCTCTGCGTCGGTGAGGTGGAATCCCAACGCGAAGCCGGCGAGCACGAGACCACCGTCATCCGCCAGCTCGGGGGCGCGCTCGACGGCGTCGACATCGCACGCAGTCAGGACCTCGTGGTGGCCTACGAACCGGTGTGGGCGATCGGCACCGGCAAGACCGCCACCGCGGACGACGCCCAGGCCATGGGCGCCGTGATGCGCAGCTTCCTCAAGGGTCGCTTCGGCCCGGTCGCCGACGGCATCCGGCTGCTGTACGGCGGCAGCATGAAGCCCGACAACGCCGCCGAACTGCTCGCCAAGGCCGACGTCGATGGCGGCCTGATCGGGGGCGCCAGCCTCAAACGCGACCAGTACCTGGCGATCGCGACGGCTGCCGCGTGACCCACGACGGCGCCACTGGCGCCGGCCCTCGCATCGACGCCGACGCCCTCCAGGCAGCGGCGGTCGCCGCTGCGCCGGCGCTCCTCGATGCCGTACGCGCCCGCATCGGCACCGCCGGCGCCGATGCCTTGCTCGTCACGGCGCCCGCCAACGTGCGCTACCTCTCGGGCTTCTCGACTCCGGCCGACGGCCGCGTCTTGGTGACCGGTGACGGGGCCTGGCTGCTCACCGACGAACGCTACACGGTGCAGGCGGCCGCCGAGTCATGGCTCGCCGAGCAGGTGATCGCGCGCGACTGGCTCGCTCGCGTGGCCGAACTCGCGGCCGGCCAGACGCTGGCCATCGAAGCCGAACACCTGACCGTGGCGCAGCGCACGACGCTCGAGCGGAAGCTCGGCAGCACGGTCGTACCGACCGAGGGGCTGCTGCGGCCGCTGCGCATGCGCAAGCGCGCCTTCGAGATCGCCTGGTTACGCGAAGCGGCGCGGATCACCGACGTCGCCTTGACCCGCGTGGTGGACGACCTGCTCCGCCCGGGCGTGCGCGAGCTCGACCTCGCCTTGGAGCTCGAACGCGCGATGCGGGCCGAGGGGGCCGACGGGACTTCGTTCGACATCATCGTCGCCTCCGGTCCTCGCAGCGCCATGCCGCACGGCGTCGCGTCCACCCGCCGGATCGAGGCCGGCGACCTCGTCACGATCGACCTCGGCGCACGCGTCGCGGGCTATCACGCCGACATGACCCGCGCCTTCGGCGTGGGCCGGGTGGCCGAACCGCTGCGGGGCTGGTACCGAGCCGTGCTCGCCGCGCAGCGCGCCGCGCTGCTGGCCGTCGCTCCTGGAGCGACGGGCGTGGCGGTGGACGGCGTGGCGCGCGAGCGCCTGGCCGAGGCCGGTCTGGCCGAATACTTCACGCACTCGCTCGGGCACGGCACCGGGCTCGAGGTGCACGAGGGTCCCTCGCTGAGCAGCCGCTCGACCGACACCCTCGAACCCGGCATGGTGGTGACGGTGGAGCCCGGCGTCTACCACGCCGGTCAGGGCGGCCTGCGCATCGAAGACCTCGTCCTGGTCACCACCGATGGGCACGAGGTGCTCTCGAGCACCCCCAAGGACTACCGCGAGTTTGGTTGACGACCCACGAAGGCCCGGGCCGCGACCAGCAAGTCGGCGACGGCAGCCTCGTCCGGGCCTTCGGCGTAGACCCGCAATAGCGGCTCGGTCCCCGACGCACGCAGCATCAACCAGCGGTCGTCACCGAGGTTGAGCTTCACCCCGTCTCGCCGTTCGACGGAGCGCACCGCGAACCCCGCGAAGCGGTCGGGATCGGTCTCGAGCCGGCGCCAGAGCCGCCTGACCTCGCTAGGCCCCGTCAGCGTCAGGTCGATGCGATCGTAGGCATGCCGCCAATGTGCCTCACGCTCGAGCTCGCCCAACCGTTCGGGCAGCGGCCGAGCGCCCTGCGCGAGTGCCTCGGCCACGAGCAGGGCGTTGAGGATGCTGTCGCGTTCGGGAACGTGGCCGGCGATCCCGAACCCTCCCGACTCCTCGCCGGCCACCATCACGTCACCTTTCAGGAGCTCGGCGACCAGGTACTTGAAACCGACCGGCGTCTCCACCACGTCGCGAGCACGCGCGTGGGCGAGCCGCTCGACCAGCCGCGAGACGGTCACCGTCTTCACCACCCGGCCGGGCGTGCCGCGCCGGTCGAGATGGTCGAGCAGGAGTGCCAGCACGGCATGCGCCGTGAACGGCTCGGCTCCGGCGGCCACCACCGCCAGGCGATCGCCGTCACCGTCGCTGGCGACCCCGAGCACCGCCGCCGGATCGGCGTCGGCGAGCCGCTCGGTCAAGACGCCCAGCGTGGCGGGGATCGGCTCCGGCGAGCCGCCCCCGAAGGTGGGGTCGGGCGCCGCCCGCAGGTTCTCGACCTGCCACGGCAGCCCTGCCCAGGCGACGAAATCGGCGATCCACCCGGCCGCCGCGCCGTGCATGGCGTCGTGTACCAAGCGGCCATGCCAGCCGTGCACGACCTCCAGGTCGAGCAGGCCGCGAACGTGGCGGAAGTAGGCCTCGCGCGCGTCGAAGTGCTCGGCCTCGGCCCGTGGCGCAGCCGCTTCGGGCTCGTCGGGCAGCGCTGCGGCCCGCCGGGCCACGTCGGCATAGGTGGCCTCGCTGGCGGTCCCCCCGTAAGCCCCCTTCAGCTTGAAACCATGGTACGAGCCGGGGTTGTGGGAAGCGCTCAGCATGACGCCGCCGGCGGCGCCGAGTTCGCGCACGGCGAAGCTCAACACCGGCGTCGGGAGCGGTCCCGCATGCACCCGGACCGGCAGGCCCAGTTCGCGCAGCGTGGTGGCCACCGCTGCCTGGAAGAGCGGCCCGCCGAAGCGCGTGTCGTGCGCCACGAGCACCAGGCCCGGCCCAGTCTCCAGCAGGTGCTGACCGTAGGCCCGCGCCGCCCGGCGCACCCGTGCGACGGTGAAGGTGTCGGCGATCACGTCGCGCCAGCCGTCGGTGCCGAAGACGATGTCGGTCATGGCTGGCGCGCACGCTATCACGGTGAGCGGGTACCCTCGGTGTCGACATGATCGACCTCACGCCCGAGACGCTCGCCCTCAGCAGCCGCGGACTCGTCGTCAAGTACGGCGGCCATGCGATGACCGACCCCGAAGAACGCCGCGCGGTGCTGGCCGACGTTCGCGAGCTGGCCGCCCAGGGCACGCCGCCCGTGCTGGTGCATGGTGGCGGACCGGCCATCGCGGCCGAGCTCGCCGCCGCGGGCATCGCCAGCCGCTTCGAGCGCGGCCTCCGCGTCACGACGCCCGAGACCCTGCACGTCGTCGAACGCGCCTTGACCCTGCTCGGCAAGCGCCTCGCCGGTGAGCTCGGCGACGCCGTGGCACTCACCGGACGCGACGCGCGACTCCTGATCGCCGAGCGCATCGACCCGGCTCTCGGTGAGGTCGGCACCGTCCGCGAGGTGCACGCCGCGCTCTTGCAGCTGCTGTTGGGCGCCGGCCTGGTGCCCGTGGTGGGCTGCCTCGCCGTCGACCACGAGGGCTTGCCGCTGAACGTCAACGCCGACGACGCCGCCGCCGCCGTGGCCGCGGCTCTGAGCCTACCCTGCGTGTTCCTGACGAACGTGCCCGGCGTCCTCGACGACGTGCGCGAGGCCGCATCGAGGATCGCGAGCCTGAGCCGGACACAGGTGGCCGAGCGCATCGCCGACGGCCGTATCGCCGGCGGCATGATCCCCAAGGTCGAGGCGGCCCTGGCAGCGCTCGAGCGGGGTGCCCCGGCGGCGGTGATCGCCGACGGCCGCGTCGCGGGCGAGCTGACCCGCGTGGCGCATGGCACGGCCGGGACCCGGCTGCTCCCCTGAGGGTGCCGTCACCGTTTCGTAAGTGACGCGCGCCTATCCTCCATGCACAACGACGACGCCGTCCCCGCGCGGGACTCCGCTACGCCGATCGCGCCGCGTCGCCGAAAGGAGGAAGCCGTGAACCACCTCATCGCCGACATCAGCAGTGACAGCCTCAAGCGACTCGTCGCCACGCTGGAAGCCAAGCTCATCAACGGGACCGCCGGCGCGAACGACATCGAGGCCTACATCCGCATGCAGTGGGAGATCGCCGAGCGCGAGTTCGGCCCTGAGGGGCCACTGCTCGACCCGCGCGATTGACGTCCGATCACGCAGCGAGGAGCGGGCGTGAAACAAGGGCCCACGTTTCACGCGTCGACGGGCCGAGGCTAGGCACGGCTCATGCGTGCGTGATAACCTCGTGATCAATGCATGTGCGACGTCTCATCCTCGCGTGCTGCCTAACGTGCACCGTCAGCCTCGCCCCCGCAGCGCTCGCGCAGGAGATCATCGTCGCGCCCGGCGACAGTCTCTGGAACCTGGCACGTGAGCACGGCACCACGGTCGCCGAACTGATGGCCGCCAACGGCCTGCGCAGCGAGCGGCTTGCGCTCGGGCAGAGCCTGCGTCTCCCCGGAGCCGAGCCGAGCATTCGCTACACCGTCCAGCCGAACGACACCCTCTATGAGATCGCCCGCCGCCACGGCCTCACGGTCGAGGCGCTGCAGGCAGCGAACGCGCTCCAGGGTACGGTCATCAGGCCCGGTCAGGAGCTCACCATCGTGGGGGGTCATGCGCCGGCCCCGGCCGTCGTCGAGCCGCAGGCCGCGGTCGCGACCGTGGTCGAGGCCGCAGCCGAAGCCGCAGCCGAAGCCGAGGCCGCAACCGAGGTCGCAGCCGAAGCCGCAGCCGAAGCCGCAACCGAAGCCGAGGCCGCAACCGAAGCCGCAGCCGAAGCCGAGGCCGCCGCCGTGACGTCTGAGGCGGAGCCGGTGGCCGTGGCCGTGGCACCGATCAGCGAGAGCACGGCCACAATCGACCCCGCGCCCGCGGCTGCGCCCGCAGCAGCCGCCCCCGCGCCGGCCGACGAGCCACTCGAGCACGTCGTACGGCCGGCCGACACGCTCTACGACATCGCCCGCGCCTACGGCCTATCGGTCGACGACCTGATCGCCTGGAACGCCCTCGACGGGACCTTGATCCGTCCGGGGCAGCGGCTCGCACTCACGTATGCCGCCGATCAGCCAGCGCCCGAGGCGCTCGTGGTGACCGTCCGGCCGGGTGACAGCCTCTGGTCGATCGCCCGCGCCCACGACTCGACCGTGGCGGCGATCGCCAGTGGCAACGCGATCGACCCGCACGCAACCCTGCGCTTGGGGCAGACGCTGACCATCCCCGGCCGCTATGCTGCCGTGGCCGGTCCCGACGGCAGCCCGCCCTCGTTGGGCGGCCCGGCGGCGGCGCAGATCGTGGTGGGGCCAGGCGAATCGCTCTGGGCCATCGCCCAGCGTCACGGCACCAACGTCGGTGCGCTCATGGAACTCAACGGGCTCCACTCCGACCGACTCCAGGTGGGTCAGGCGCTGCGCGTGCTACCGGGCGGCGCGCCCAGCCAAGCGCTGCCTGGTGCCGCGGCGCCCCAGGCCGCCGTCCCGAGCTCGGGCATGGTGTGGCCGTTGGTGGGCAACATCACCTCGCGCTTCGGCTACCGGCGGCTGCGTATCGGCGGGACCAACATGCACTACGGCGTCGACATCGATGGCAACGTCGGCGATCCGATCCGCTCGGCCACGGCTGGCACCGTCACCTTCTCCGGCTGGCGAGGCGGTTTCGGCTATCTCGTGATCGTGACGAAGGACAACACGGAGTACTTCTACGCACATTGCTCGGCACTCCTGGTGAGCGAGGGGCAGCAGGTGCAGCCCGGCGACCTCATCGCCCGTGTCGGCGCCACCGGCAACGTCACCGGCCCTCACCTCCACTTCGAGATCCGGGTGGATGGCGATCCGGTCGATCCCCTCCCCATCCTCGAGGCTCGCGCGACGCGCTGACCCAGCCCTTGACCACATCGTCCACCCCGAGGCACGTGGTCGTCGTTGGTGACGTCCACACCCAAGCGGCGAAGTTCTGGCGCATCCTGCGCGAGGCGGGCATGGCCGACGACGAGCATCGGCCGACCGAGCGCTTGCTCGCGCGCGAGGACACGCAACTGGTGCTGCTCGGCGACCTGGTCCACGCCAAGAGCCGTCAACGCTATGCCGACCTCACCAACGTGCGCCGCTACGACGAGTACAACCCGCGTCACCTGAAGGTGGCCGAGGAGCAGCAGGAGCGTTTCCTGCGTGAGGTTCGCGAGTTCCAGGAAGCCCTGCCCACTGCTCGCATGACGATCCTGATGGGCAACCACGACTTCAACGCGGTCAGCGACGAGCAGGGGCCGCTACGAACCGACGACGTCTCGCATCTCGAGTGGAAGCCCGGCTACGGCACCGCGCTGGCCGCGGACCTGCGCGACTGGATCGCGAGCTGGCCGAGCGAGCTGGCGATCGAGGGGCTGCACTTCGCCCACGTGGGACCGCTGCCCGAGCACAACACCTACGACAATGCCTTCTACCTCGAGAACCGGCGGCGCTGGATCTACGAGGAGGAGGACGTGATGGCGAAGACACCGCACCGGCTCGGTGTGTACGGCCACACCCCCGTGCGCGGCGGGGTGAACATCGCGTCGCAAGGGCGCGCCGTGCTGCTCGACACGAACGGTCACGGCGAGGAGTACGCCTACCTCGATGTGACGATCGACGACGACGGCTACCACCTGCGCATGCGCGGGTTGTTCTTCGACGAGCTCATCGCGCGCTGAGGGCCCGAGTCCGGACGTCCGTTGCTGCGGCTCACTGCGCCCTGACGTCGTCGTAGTTCGGCGTGTACACGACCCACAGCTTGAAGGGCGTGAGGTCGACGCCGCCCTCGGCGGTCGCGAACTGCACACCGAGCCCGTTGCTCAACGACCAGACACCCTCCACGGCCCTGCCGCGCAGGTACAGCGTGGCGGGACCACCGCGCAAGGGGATGTACAAGCGGCCCTCGGCGTCGTTCGGAATGGCGCGCGCCTCGATCGACGCCACCAGCACGCCGTCGACCAACACCGCCTGGCCCGCTGCATCGCTGGCCGCGTTACCGTTGCGGACCCAGCGGTAGGCGTTGACGCCCGGCTCGTAGCGGAAGCCCGTCTCGTAGGTCGAACCGAAGCGGATGTTCACCTCGGCGACCTCGCTCAGTTCGGCCTCGGGTCGATAGATGACCCCGGCCACGGTCCGCCCGCGCCCGATCGCGAGCCTGTTGACCGCCGCTCGCAGACCGTCGCCACGGGCGAACAGGTTGTACGGGGCAGCGCCATCGCCCCGACTGAACAGGTCACCGCTGCTGAACGAGTTCAGCGTCGCGGTGTCGGTCTGCGCGATGGTCGCCAACGCGCCGGGCGAGCCGCCGTCGTGCACCATCACCGCGTCCATGCTCCGTGACAGCTCGACCATGTAGTCGCGCGCGCTGCGCACCGGTCCCACCCGCTCCGGATCGGTCCGGTCGAACACCAGCATCAGGCGGGTCAAGCCGCCCTCGACGGGCAACTCGTGGATCTGCGAGGCGGGTGCGAGGCCGTGCTGCGGGTATCCCCTGAGGTTGTCGACGACCACCGCCATGGGGCGCTCGAGCGTCTGCCTGAAGGGCGTGCTGGGCGGCGCCGGCGAGCCCGTGGGCTGGTCACTGCCGTCCGGACCGGCAGCGGCACCGAGTCCGACCTCGTCGGGGATGTCGCTCATCGGCCCGGTCTGCCCCGGACGGGCGGCGTCGCCGCCGGCAGGCGCGATGACGTCGCGACTGCCCTGAGTCGTCGCGGCGGCCGCCACTTCGGTCGGATCCACCGCCGGCGCATCCGGCGTCGGTTCGGGTGCGAGCACCTCGGCGCGCAGCTGCGGCGTGGGGATCCTCAGCGGCGCGCTGACGGACACCTGTGGGACGACGCCGACGTCGCGCGAGGGGCTGACGTCGGTGCGGATCTCCGGCACCGCGACCGGGCGCGCCGCCACCACCTCGGTGGCGATCGCAGGCACCGGCACGGCGGCCGCTTGGGGGATCTCGGTGGTGACTTGCGGGACCGGCACGGCGGCCGGTTGCGGGATCTCGGTGCGCAGGGCCGGCAGCGGCACCGGCACCGGTGCCGCCACGCTCACGGTGGGCGTGGGCGCGATCGCACGCGCCTCCGGGACGACCATCGCCACCGTCGGTACGGGCACCTCGACGCGTTGCGCCAGCGGCGACGGCGCCAACTCGGGCGTGACGATCTCCGGCAACGGCGTCGCGGCCAGGCGCTCCATGGGCACCTCGGGAGCCGTTGCCGGCACTGCCGGCGACGGCACGGGCGGAGACGGGGCGGCCTCCACCACCGGGTCGGGCGTGGCGGGCGTCGGGTCCGGCGCCGGCGGCTGGACCGTCTGGGGGCTCGGTTCGGTCGTCATCGGTCGCGGCTGCGGCGCCGTGGCGGCCTGTGGCACACCCACTTCGACATCCTCGACTTGCGGCCGGGCAGTTGGTGGTGCCGGCAGGTCGGCGGCCGGCGCCTCCACCACCTCCTCGGCCAGGGCCGGGACGCCGATGTCGATCACCAGGTAGGTCGGCGTCGGCTGCGGCTCGGGAAGTCGCAGCAGCCACAGCACGAGCAGCGCCAGCAGGGCGTGCAACGCCAGCGACAGCAGGGCGGCACGGCGTCGATCGCGGTCGCGAAGCAAGCCTCGCCAGCCATCGCGGGCACCCTGCCCGATGGCGACCAGGAGTACCTGGAGGGCAGGCGGTTCGCGTCGATGCAGCATGCCCCCTCCCTCAGCCTCCCGTCGCGATCGCGATGCGCTGTGCGCCGGACTGTTTGATCGCGTCCATCACCTGCACGACGAAACCGTGCGGAACCGACGCGTCGGCGCGTAGCACCACCGTGGTCTGGCCGGTGTCGCTGATCATCTGCTGGAGCATCCCGGCGAGCGTGTCGAGTTCCATGAGCGCGCCGCCGATGAACACGCGCTCGTCGGGCGTCACCGTGACCGTCGGCAAATCGCTCGGCGTCGCCTCGGCCGTCTGCGCCTGAGGCAGGTCGACCGGCAGACCCGTCTCGAGCGAGATGAAGGTGGTGGAGACCATGAAGAAGATGATCAGCAGGAAGACGACGTCGACCATCGCCGTGAGGTCGATCCCCACCGCCAGGCGGCGGCCGCGCAGTTGCCGGCGCGAGCCGAGCCGGCTCGCCACGTCAGCCCTCCGTCTCGTCGCCGTCGCGCTGGACGCGTAGCCGCGCCGGTGTCAGCGGCACGCCCGCACGTGGCGACGTCACCTCACCCGGGCGGACCACGGTCGCTGCGGCACGCGCCGCGACCGACGGGCCCACGGGAGCAGGCCGCACCATGGGCCGCGCGGCATCGGCGGCCGGGCCGGTGACCACGGCCCCGGCGCCCGTTCGAGCGGCACTACGCTCGGGCGCGGGCTCGTCGTCCTCCTCGGCGCGCGCATCATCGCGGTCCTTGCGCGCCGCGACCGCCTGCACCACGTTGGCCATCAGTTCCTCGCGGCGCCGATCGATCTCGAGCAGGATCATGTCGACGCGGCTCGACAGGAAGCTCTGCCCCACCAGGGTGGGGATGGCGACCACCAGACCCGCGGCCGTCGTCACGAGGGCCTGGCCGATACCGCCCGCGAGCAGCGCCGGGTTACCCGTCCCGGCGGCACTGATCTCGCCGAAGGCGATGATCATGCCGGTCACCGTGCCGAGCAGGCCCAACAGCGGCGCCACCTGAGCGATGGTGGCGAGAGGCCGCAGGCCGCGCGTCAACCGTTGTTCCTCCTGCAGCGAGGCGTCCTGGAAGGCGGCCTCGACGGCCTGGCGCCCATAGGGCAGGCGCAGCAGAGCGGCATGCAGGGTGCGCGCGATGGGACCGCCGTGCTGCTCACAGGCATCGAGCGCCAGCTCCAGGTCACGATCGCGCACGGCGGCGTTCACCCGCGTCATGAGCGTATCGCCGTCGAGCCGCTCGCGGTGGAGCTTGGCGAAGCGCACCAGGAACAAGTACACGGCGTAGATCGACAACAGCGCGATGGCGAGCAGGACGACGCCACCGGAGATCAACAGGTCCATGACGGGCTCCCTTGGATACTCCGCATCCGCGTCAGCCTACGTACGGCGGCCGTGAAGGGCATGAGAACTCGGTATCGGGCTGCCCGCATGCCAGCGGATGCGTTCGATGGCGCGCGCACGCCGACCCTCCAGCGTGAGCGCCACCGCGCACAGCGTGGCCGTTCCGACGGCCGGCCTGAAGCGACGTGGCTGCTTGGTCCGCATGCGATGGTACACCTCCTCGAAACGCATTCCGATCGACGAGTACTCGACCCCGGTCATGCCGACGTCGGTGATCGAGGCCGTGCCTTGGCGCAGCGCCTCGTCGGCGGTCTGCACGTGCGTGTGGGTACCGATCACGGCACTCGCGCGCCCTTCGAGATGGTACCCCAGGACCCTCTTCTCGCTGGTGGCCTCGGCATGGACGTCGATGATCACCGGCCCCTCCGGGCCGGCCGCCTCGACGATGGCGTCGGCGGCCTCGAAGGGATCGTCCATCGCCTCCATGAAGATCCTGCCCATCACCTGGCCCACGGTGATGCGCGACCCGTCGCGGGTCGGCAGCGTCACGAAGCCGACCCCCGGCGTCCCGCGCGGGTAGGTGAGCGGGCGCACCAGGCGCGGCGTCTCCTCGAGCAGCTCCGCCGCTTCGGGCTGGTCGAAGGTGTGGTTCCCCATCGTGACCACGTCGACGCCGGCATCGCGCAAGGTTCGGAAGGCGGCCCGCGTGATGCCGAACCCACCCGCGCAATTCTCGCCGTTGGCGATCACGAAATCGTAATTGTCACGCTCGGCGCGCAAGTAGGCCTGCACGGCCGCCAGCCCGGGGGGGCCGTAGACATCGCCGATGAACAAGACGCGCATGGTGCACGGTACCGCACGGCGCTCCGGGACGCGGCAGCGGCGGTGATAGCCTGGGCCTCATGGACTTCGACGCCATCGACCGGCGCCTCCTCGAACTCCTCCTCGACGACGGTCGCGCCACGCACGCGGCCATGGCCAAGATGATCGGTCTCTCGGCCCCCGCCATCGGCGAGCGCGTGCGCAAGCTCGAGCAGGCCGGCGTCATCAAGGGCTACCGTGCCGTGATCGACCCGTCCGCCGTGGGGCTCGGCATCTGCGCGTTCGTCGCGATCTCACCGCAGCCGCGCAAGCCGGCCGTCGCGCTCGTCGCCAGGTTGCTGGGACTGCCCGAGATCGAGGAGCTGCACGCGGTGGCGGGGACCTACGCCTACATCGCCAAGGTCCACGTCACCGACACGCCGGCGCTCGACGCCTTCGTCGACCGCCTGTTCATGCTCGAGGGCGTGGAACGGACCGAGACCACGATGGTACTCAGGACCAACGTCGAGCGGGCGATCCATCTGCCTTGGAGCGACGCGCCGGAGTCGACGTGACACCCGCCGCCGTCACCGTGCGGTAGCTGCGAGACGAGGACACCGATGCCTACCTGGGCGCTGCGCGAGTACTCGTACGGCTACGCCGACGAGCCCGGCGCCCGAGCGGACGCCGTTCAGCGACCCGCCGGACCGCTTCCGAGACCGCAGCGGCCGGTTGGTGCGGGCGCCGTCGGAGCGTCAGTCTTCGCGCAACGCCTCCAGGAACCAGACCGGCAACCGCGACCGCTCGCGTCGCAAGAACGCCGGGGCGTCGGCATCGAGCAGGTAGGTGACGGCATGGTCGTCGCGGCTGCGCACCACGCGGCCGTACGCCTGGACCAGCGCCTGACTGGTGCGCCAGGCGTACCAGTGGGGGTCGCGTGCGCGCCGGGCCGCGACCTGAGGGTCGCCCAAGTAGGGGTACGGGAGTTTGCAGATGACCTGCCAGCGCGCCAGGTCCCCGGCCAGGTCGAGCCCCTCGGTCATCGACGGCGTGAGCAGCACCGTTGGCTCGGGCCGGGTCAGGTGCGCCTCGAGCGCTGCCTGGCGCCCGTCGGCCCCGGCGTGCGTCACGATCCGGCGCCGATGGTGTTCGGGCAGGCCCGCCTGCAGTGCCAGCGCGATGCGGTAGGCGTGGGTGTGGATCACGCCCTTCTCGGTCTGGTGGTCGTCCATGATCGCCGCCACCTCGTCGATCAGCCGCGGCAACTCGCGCGCCTGGTGGTGCCGCGTGAGCCGCGCGACCGGCCGCAGCACCAGCGGCCGTCGTTCGGCCGGAAAGGTGCTCGGCACGCGGATCACCGCCGCCTCCTCGCACTCGAGACCCAGCCCCTGCAGGAAGGTGCGCTCGTCGAGGACCGTGGCGGTGAGCATGAGCACGCGCTCGGCGTGCCCGAACAGCAACGCCTCGGCCAGGCCGGCGACGTCGACGGGCTTCCAGCTCAGCCAGGCCGAGCCGGCCTCGTGCCCGTGCTCGCAGACCCAGTCGACACCGGCGTCGAACGTGTCGCTGAGCCAGCGCAACCGGCGCACCTGCCCGTCGAGCCACTGCAGTGTCTGCAGCTTGGCGAGGTCGGCCTGGCGCGCGTGATGCGTGCCGCCGATCTCGGCATCGAGCTCGGCGCGGCGCGCCACGAGCCGCGGCAGCATCGCGTCGGCCACGTCGATCGCGAACGCCGGATCGAGGAACGCCGGCAACCGCTCGTCGATGCCGGCGCGTTCGAGCAGGGCGTCGGACAGGCGCACGTGGAGATATTGCATCAGGTGCGTTTCGGCGCCATGAGCCTCGTCGAGCACGAGCAACTCGCGCGGCCCGAAGCCGCCGGCATCGTTCACCTGGTGGAGGAAGGCGGCGTAGTTCATCAGGGCGACGGGCGCCGCCAGGGCCTCATCGCGGGCCCGGTAGTAGGCGCAGGCGTCGCATGCCGGAAAGACGTGGCCCATGAGACACGGCGCGAAGGCGGCGGTGGCGTGCGTCACCACCTCGCACGGATAGGTGCCGCGACCCTTGAGCACCGCGAGCGTCGCGAAGTCACGATGGTACTGGTCTTGCAGGACCTTCTGGCCGGTGAGGACGAAGGCGCTGCGCGCCTCGTGCGCGAGGGCTACGGCCAGTGCGCTCTTGCCGGCGCCGGTGGGCGCTTCGATGACCACCGCGCGGACGCCGGCAGCAAAGGCCTCGCGGGCGGCGTCGAGCGCCTCGCGCTGCCCCTCGCGAAAGCTCGTGAAGGGGAAGGACGCACCGGCAGCGCGCACGCCGCAGGCTAGCACGCGCCATGGGCGGCTCCGGCCGCACGGAGGCCAGGGCCGATCCTGCCGCGGCGGGAGGCCGATGCCCTGGCCTGCCGCCGCGGGCGCGCCGGCCCACGAGACGGCCCATGCGAAGGCGGCGCCCGTCATGCGGGCGCCGCTCACTCGATGGTGCCGAGGAGGGGACTTGAACCCCTACGACCTTGCGGTCACCAGCCCCTCAAGCTGGCGCGTCTACCAATTCCGCCACCTCGGCGTGGTGGCCGATCAGGCCGTGCGAGGCGCCCCCAGTCGGGGCCCGTCGAGCGGCCGCAAGGAAGGATTGTAGCACGCTCGCGGAGCTGTCAACGCGCCTGCGCATGCGGAGGGCTGCGGCGGTAGGCTAGCAGCCATGACCCAACGCCGCTTCCAGCGCATCGATGCGGTGCTGCGCCGTCGACAACGCGACCTCACCATCCTGGCCGAGGACGTCTACAAGCCGCACAACCTCTCGGCGATGCTGCGCAGCGCCGATGCCGTCGGCATCGGCACGGTGCACGCCATCAGCCCCACCGGCGGGCTCCCCACGTTCAGCGCCACCAGCGCCAGCGCCGAGAAGTGGGTCACGCTGCGCGTCCATGCGCGGCTCGGCTCCGCCCTCACGCTCGTCCGTGAGCAAGGGATGCAGGTGCTCGCCGCGCACTTCTCGCCCAGCGCACGGGACTACCGAGACGTCGACTACGTGCGCCCCACCTGCGTGCTGTTGGGCAACGAGCGCGCCGGGGTCAGCCCCGAAGCGGCGGCCGCCGCCGACGCGCACGTGATCATCCCCATGCTCGGGATGGTGCCTTCGCTCAACGTCTCGGTCGCCACGGCCGTGATCCTGTTCGAAGCGCAGCGGCAGCGCCGCGCGGCGGGCAGCTACGAGCGCAGTACCTGGAGCGACGCCGAGCGCAACGAGCAGGCGGTGCGCTGGCTCTATCCGCGCCTGGCCGCCCACTATGACGCGCGGGGCTGGCCGCTGCCGCAGCTCGACGAGACCGGGGCACTGCCCGCGAACGTGGCCGTGCCCCCGCCCGGGCTCGAGGCCACCGTCACCGGCGGCGACGGCGAAACCTCGGCGCTCGATTCGCCGGTGCAGGAGCCCCCGAGCCAGCTCGGCTGAGGGCGCGACGCGGTCGAATCGTTCGCGAGGCAGCGGAGCGGTGGCGTCGCGGACGCTACGCTGGTCCCATGAGCCACTCCCGAGCCACCCTCGCCAACGACTGGCGCACCCTGGCGGTCTTCGCGACGCTCACCCTGGCGCTGCTGAGCGGCGCCACCGCCCAGCAGCTCGAGCGCATCAGCGACGGCTTCGTCGCGCCTCTGGCCATCACCCATGCCGGTGATGGCAGCGGACGGCTCTTCGTCAGTGAGCAGCGGGGCACCGTCCGCGTGGTGCAGGACGGCCTGCTGCTGGAGCAGCCCTACCTCGACCTGCGGGCGAGGACGCGCGCGCAAGGTGAGCGCGGCCTGCTGGCACTGGCGTTCCACCCCGACTTCGCCCAGAACGGCCGCCTGTTCGTCCACTACACCGACTTGGGCGGCGACACGGTGTTCGCCGAACTGCACGCCGACCCGCCCGAGGCGAGCACGGTCGACGTCGCCACCGAACGCGTCATCCTCAGACTCGACCAGCCCTTCGGCAACCACAACGGCGGCCAGATCGCCTTCGGTCCCGACGGGTACCTCTACCTCGGCCTCGGCGACGGCGGCTCGGGCGGCGATCCCCTGAACGCCGGGCAGGACCGCACCAACCTGCTGGGCACCATCGTGCGGATCGACGTCGACGGCGACGCTCCCTACGCGGTGCCGCCCGACAACCCGTTCGTCGGTGTCGACGACGCGCTCGACGAGATCTGGGCCTACGGGCTGCGCAACCCCTGGCGCTTCAGTTTCGACCTGGCGACCGGCGACCTGTGGATCGCCGACGTCGGTCAGAACGAGGTCGAGGAGGTCAACCGCCAAGCCGCCGCCAGCCCGGGCGGCGAGAACTACGGCTGGCGCATCATGGAGGGCGACGCCTGCTTCGACCCGCCGACCGGCTGCGACACCACGGGCTTGACGATGCCGGTGCTCACCTACACGCACGCTTCGGGATGGGGTCGCTCGGTGACCGGCGGCTACGTCTACCGGGGCTCCGACGTGAGCGCGCTCGAGGGCGCCTACGTGTTCGCCGACTACGTCTCCGGGAACATCTTCGTGGCCGAGGGCGAAGCCGACGACTGGACGGCGCGCCTCGCGCTCGAGGCGGGCTTCCGAATCGCCACGTTCGGGCAGGACGAGGACGCCGAGCTCTACCTCGCCGATCATCGGGGCGGTGTGCTGTACCGGTTCGTGCCATGACCGAGCCCGGTGTCGCGTCGGGGCTACACTTAGGTCGTGAGCGAGGGCGCATGAGGTTCGATTATCGGGTCCGCGACCTCGGTCGGCTCCCCTATCGCGACGCCTGGGACATCCAACTCGCCACGCACGCCGCAGTGGCCGAAGGCCGCGAAGCACCGACGCTGCTGCTCGTCGAGCACCCGCCGGTGCTCACCTTCGGGCGCAAGGGCGGGAGAGCACACCTCTTGGTCGCCGAAGATGAGGCGCAAGCGCGCGGCTTCGAGCTGTTCGACGTCGAGCGCGGCGGCGACGTCACCTACCACGGCCCGGGCCAGCTGGTGGGTTACCCGATCTTCCCCATCGGGCGGCGCGTGCGCGACTACCTGCGCGCGCTCGAGGACGTGATGGTCCGTACCTTCGCCGGCTTCGGGCTCGCCACGTCCGGATCGCCGGGCTATGCGGGCGTCTGGCTCGGCGATGAGAAGCTCGTCGCCATCGGCGTCGCGATCAAGCGCAACGTCAGCTTCCACGGCTTCGCGATGAACGTGCACACCGACCTCGAGCGCTTCGACGCCATCGTGCCCTGCGGCCTCCACGGCAAGGGTGTGACCAGCCTGAGCCGAGCCCTGGGGCGGCACGTCGCCTTCGACGAGGTGGTGCCCCCGCTGCTCGAGGCCTTCGCTGCGGCCTTCCATGCCTCCTGTGGACCCCACCTGCCACCCGGTCACGCCACGGCGTCGCCGAGGAAGGACCTCGCCGTATGACCGACTCGAACGAGCGCGCCACGTCGACCGGCGCCGCCGCGCAGGGCGCAGCAGTCGATCGTGCCGCCGCCGAACCCATCCGCGTGGTCAAGAACGGCATCGCCTCCAAGGCCGACGTCGCCGTGCCGCGCGAACGCAAACCGGCCTGGCTCAAGGTGAAGCTGCCCAGCGGCGGCACGTACCAGCGGGTCAAGGAGAACGTGCGCGGAAACCGGCTCTCGACGGTGTGCGAGGAGGCGATGTGTCCGAACGTCGCCGAGTGCTGGTCCGCCGGCACCGCCACCATCATGCTGATGGGTTCGGTCTGCACCCGCGCCTGCCGCTTCTGCGCGGTGGACACCGGCAACCCGCGTGGTCGCCTCGACCCCGACGAGCCGCGTCTCGCCGCCGAGTCGGTGCGGCTCATGGGCCTCGGCTACGTGGTGCTGACCTCGGTCGATCGCGACGACCTGAGCGACGGCGGCGCCTCGCACTACGCCAGCTGCGTGCGCGAGATCAAGCGCGTGAACCCGGGCACCGCCGTCGAGGCGCTCACGCCCGACTTCCAGGGCGTTCACGAGCACGTCCAGCTGGTGCTCGACAGCGGCATCGAGGTGTATGCGCAGAACCTCGAGACGGTGCGGCGTCTCACCCATCCCGTCCGTGACCCGCGCGCCTCGTACGAGCAGACGCTCGCTGTGCTGGCCTACGCGAAGCGCGCCCGGCCCGACGTGCTCACCAAGACCAGCCTGATGCTGGGGCTCGGCGAGACCGACGACGAGATCGGCACCGCCATGCGCGACCTGCGCGCCGTCGGCGTCGACATCGTCACCTTCGGGCAGTACCTGCGGCCCACGCCTGCCCATCTGCCGGTCGAGCGCTGGGTGACGCCCGACGCGTTCGCGACGTATCGCACCCGAGGGCTCGAACTCGGCTTCCTGGAAGTGGTCTCGGGCCCCCTGGTGCGTTCGAGCTATCGCGCCGAGCGCGCCCTCGAGAAGAACAACGTGGGGTTGGGCGCAGGCTGAATGGCGGCAGCGCGGTAGCGACGTTGCGCCCCTGCCTCAAGCCTCGTCGAGCCGACTCCCGAACTTCCTCCGGTACGCCCTGATGGCGTCGCTGATCAGCTTGTGCGTGGCGTCCATGTCGTGCCAGCCGCCGACCTGCGTATGCTTGCCCTCGAGCTCCTTGTAGATGCGGAAGAAGTGCTCGATCTCCCGCAGGCGGTGGCGCGAGACGTTGTCCAGGTGTCGGGTGCTGTCGTAGCGCGGGTCGTCGACCGGAACGGCGAGGATCTTCTGGTCGCTGCCCTTCTCGTCGGCCATCTCGAGGAAGCCGAGCGGGCGCGCGCGCACCACCGCACCGGGGAAGGTGGCTCGGTTCATCATCACCAGCACGTCGACCGGGTCGTGGTCGTCGGCATAGGTCCCGGGCACGAAGCCGTAGTCGCCCGGGTAGTGCATGGGGCTGTACAGCACGCGGTCGAGCCGGAAGATGCCCGACTCCTCGTCGTACTCGTACTTGTTGGAGGAACCCATGGGCACTTCGATGACGGCGTTGACCTGCTCGGGGGCCCGCTCGCCAGGGCTGAGATGGAAGAGGTTGGGGGCACTGGTCATGCGGACCTCAATCCGCTGACCGCGGCGAACCGGGTACGCGCGTCGCGCGATCCGGCAGTTCCGCGCAGGCGCGACGACGGTCGTCGCCGGTCAGCTCGGGATGGAACACGGTCGACCGCGCCGTGTCGTCGGCATTGCGACCGAGTGGCCATCGTACACCGGGCTCCCACGGCGTGCCGTCGATGCCCACGAGAGTCGTGATGGCGGCCCGCGGCACGGCGCTGCTCACGCGACTCGCACCGCCCGCGCGCCCCGGAGCAAGGCCCCTGCCACGACCTCCTGGACGGCCACCCCCAGCGCCGCCAGGCCCACCCGCGGACCGGTCGCGGTGCTCGACACGAACGCCGTGTCACCATCTTGCACGGTGTGCGACGGACGCGTGACGCGCGCGATGCCGATGTGGGCCGCCTGCGCGAGGGCGTACGCCTCGACCTTCGTCAAGGGGGCGTCGGTGACCACCACCACCAGCGTCGTGTTGCCGAGCGTCGGCATCTCGAGCAGCGCCGACACCCGCTCCGGGTCGCCATTGTGACCCGAACCGGCCACCAGTGCGCCATCGGCCGGGTCGAACAGGTCGCCCGACGCGTTGGAGACGGCGAGCGCTCCGATCGAGGCGCCGTGCACGCGCCGTACCAGGCTCCCGAGGCCGGATGGAGCCGCCGCCTCGAAGCCACCGACGAGCTTGCCGACGGTGGCGCCGGTCCCGACCCCGACGGCGCCCATGGCGACCGGAGCGGCGCTGGCCGCCTCGACCGCGGCCGCGCCCTCGCGCTCGCCGGGGCGGACGCGTGCATCGCCCACCATCAGGTCGAACAGCACCGCCGCCGGCACGATCGGCACCGGGCCCGCCGGCGTCGGGTGCCCGATGCCGCGGGCCTCGAGCAGCCGCATCACACCCTCTGCGGCTGCGAGGCCGAAGGCCGAACCCCCCGTCAGCAGCAGCGCGTGCGCGAACGCGACGCTCTTCTCGGGCGCCAGCAAGGCCGACTCGCGCGACCCGGGCGCCGCACCGAGCGCCAACCCCGAGGTGATCGCGCCTGCGTCGGGGAGGAGCACCACGGTGCAGCCCGTGCGGGCCAGCGGGTCGCTCCAGTGGCCGACGCGCACGCCCGGCAGGGCGGTCAGGGTGTCGTTCGCGGCGTCCTCGAGTCGCGGCGCAGCCGCGCTCGAGCTCACGGCACCGTGGGTTCGGCGCTCGGCGCGCCCCCGAGCACCTCGTCGAGATCGGCCGGATCCACCTCGATCACGTCCACGAACTCCCAGGGCGTGTCGGCGGTGGCGCGCTCGCCCGTGCGTCGGTCGATCGCCAACTCGATCATGAGTGAGCGACCGACGCCGACCGAAGCCACGTCGACCGTGGCCGGCAGCGCCGCCTGGGTGCCACCGGCGCTGGCGGCCCCGGTTCGTCGGTCGATACGGTGGAAGACGATGCCTTCGGGCACCGGGAAGCCGTCGGAGTTGGCCGGCCGCCCCTGCAAGGCACTGGCGACGAAGTCGTTCCAGACGTAGATCGGCTGACGCGAGGAGGTGACCCGTTCGTTCTGGCCCGCGGCATTGACCATCGTCGACGGCAGCGACCTGCTGTCGTCGTTGCCGATCCAGACCACCGCGGTGAGACCGGGTGTGGCGCCGACGAACCAGATGTCGCGATCGTCGTTGGTGGTGCCGGTCTTGCCGGTCAGCCAGCGGCCGGGGACGCTCGCCCGGTGCGAGAGCGCGATCGGATTGGTGTCCACCACGTTGCCGTGCAGCAAGTCGAGCATCACGTAGGCCGTCTGCGGCGACCAGACCTGCTTGCGGCGCGGCCGCGCCTCGAACAGCACGTTGCCTTCGGCATCCTCGACCCGCGTCACCAGGTGCGCCTCGACCTGCTCGCCGCCGTTGGCGAAGGCGCCGAAGGCGCTCGCATGCTGCAGCGGAGTGACCTCGAACGAGCCGAGCGCCAGTGCGAAGAACGGCTGGACGTCGTAGCCGAGTTCGCGCGCGCGCTCGGCGACGGCCTGCGCCGAGGCCGCCTCGAGCGCCTTCACCGCCGGGATGTTACGCGACTGGTTCATGTTCTCGCGCACGGTCAGCGCGCCGAGGAAGGCGTCGTCCCAGTTGCGCGGCTCGTACGGCGGCTGCCCGCGCGTCTCGAAGGTGGCCGGGGCGTCGACCAGCACGGTCCCCTGGTGCATGCCACCGAGCTCCATGGCGGTGGCGTAGACGATCGGCTTGAACGAGGAGCCCGGCTGCCTGAGCGCCTGCGTCGCCCGGTTGAACTCACCCGGCGGGACGCCCGGCTGCGGCCTCTCGCCGACCATGGCCAGGATCTCCCCGGTCTCCGGATCGAGCCCGATGATGGCGAGCTGGGCGCCGGGCGGCGCCTCCGCGCGCCGCGCAGCCTCGTTGGCGGCGCGCTGCGCCTGCACGTCGATGGTGGTCCAGATGCGCAGACCGCCCTGGCCGAAGACGACACCCTCGCCGAAGCGGCTCGTGAGGAAGTTGCGCACTTCGATCAGCACCGTGCGGGAGAGGTCGGAACTGACGCTGGTCTGCACCAGCACCTCGTCGCCCGTCCGTTCGGCCAGGGTGACGTTGCCGCGCTCGTCGTAGCTCACGCGCCAGCCGCGCGGCTGCAGCGGCTCGCGCCAGGCGCGCTCCGCGGCTTGGCTCGAGATCACGTTCTGCCGCACCATCCGGTTGAGCACCTCGCGCATGCTCGCGCGGGTGCCGAGGAAGTCGCCGTGGCGCACGTTCGGCGCCGGGATCAGGCGCGCCAGGTAGAGCCCCTCGGCCAGCGTCAGTTCGCTCGGATCCTTGCCGAAGTAGGTCTGGGCGGCGGCCCGGATGCCGTAGACGTTCCCGCCCCAGAAGGCGACGTTGACGTACTGGTAGAGGATCTCGCTCTTGGTGAGCCGGCGCTCGAGCTCGACCGCGAGCATCAGCTCCTTGGCCTTGCGCTCCATCGAGCGGTCGCTGCGCAGATCGTAGAGCACCGTGTTCTTCACCACCTGGGTGGTGATGGTGCTGCCGCCGCGCTCCGCGTCGCCGAAGAACTCCTCGTAGAACGCGCGAGCGACCGACAGCGGGTTGAAGCCGTAGTGGCGGAAGAACTGGGCGTCCTCGTAGGCGATGATCGCCTGCAGCGCTGCGGGTGAGATCTCGTCGAGCGCCACCGGGATGCGGTTGGTAGACTCCCGATCCTCGCCCACCACCGGCACGAGTTGGCCGATCTGGGTACCGTCTCGGGCGAACACCTGCGACGTCGCGGTGAACTCGAGCGCGTCGAGGGCCTCGAGGCTGGGCAGCTCGTTCGCCCACTTGAGCGCCGACGCCCCGAACAGCGCCACCATGCTGAGCAGCCCGGTCATCACCACGAGCAAGACGGCCTGGACGATCTTCCTGGTCACGCCTCCCACGATAGCAAGTGATCGTGATGAGAAAGGCGAACGCGGTACGAGTGCGGCCGCACGAGGCTCACCAGCCGCGCCCAGCCAGGCGCTGCTCCGCGGGCAAGGCGTCGAGCTCGATGCCGACCATCGCCGGGCCCAGTCCCCGGCTCAGCCTGGCGAGTTCGTCGGGGTCGGCGAAGTGCGTCACGGCCTTGACGATGGCCTCGGCCCGGCGGGCGCACGCGCGAGCGCGTTCTTGCGCGTCAGTCACGTCGGGCGCCGCCTTGAAGATGCCCGAGCCCACGAACACGCCATCGAGTCCGAGATGCATCATCAGCGCCGCATCGGCGGGCGTGGCGACGCCGCCGGCCGCGAAGTTGACGACGGGCAGCCGGCCGTGCTGGTGCACGAACGACACCAGCTCGAACGGCGCCCCATGCTGCTTGGCGAAGCGCATCAGCTCCTCGCGCGGCAGCGCCTGCAGCGCCCGGATGCTGCCGAGCACGCTTCTCGCGTGGCGCACGGCCTCGACCACGTTGCCGGTGCCGGCCTCACCCTTGGTGCGGATCATGGCGGCGCCCTCACCGATGCGCCTGAGCGCCTCGCCGATCTCGGTCGCGCCGCACACGAACGGCACGGTGAAGGCGTGCTTGTCGATGTGGTGGGCCTCGTCGGCGGGTGTGAGCACCTCGGACTCGTCGATGAAGTCGACGCCGAGCGCCTCTAGGATCTGCGCCTCGACGACGTGGCCGATGCGGCACTTGGCCATGACCGGGATCGACACGGCGTCGATGATCCCCTCGACCATGTCGGGGTCGGACATGCGCGCCACGCCGCCCTGCGCTCGGATGTCGGCCGGCACGCGCTCGAGCGCCATCACGGCGACGGCACCGGCGTCCTGGGCGATACGGGCCTGGTCGGGCGTGACCACGTCCATGATCACGCCTCCCTTGAACCGCTCGGCGACTGCGGTCTTCGGCGTGGTGGTACCGGTCGAGCGCTCGGGCATGGGCACGCTCCTTCGCGACGGCGGACCCGGGAGCGCCGATCGCCCGCCGCGGCTCCGGCGCCCATGGTGACACGACCGCGCGCGCGAACGCGTCGGCCTCAGACGGCGCGCGCCCGCGTGAAGGCCACGTAGCGCTCGAGCAGATCGAGGCCGGCGCCCGTGGCGAGCAGCGCGTGGGCCTGGCCCACGCCGGCCCGCAGGTCGGGCGCGCGCTCGGCCAGGTACAGCGCCGCGCCGGCGGCCA
>SLRS01000079.1 GCA_007130855.1 Trueperaceae bacterium
TGATGAGCAGGGTCGGATGGATCGACTCGTACCAGGTCCAGATCGTGCCGTTCATCGCCAACAGCTTCGCGATCTTCCTCTTCTACCAGTTCTTCACGGGGATGCCACGCGAGCTCATGGAGGCCGCCAAGATCGACGGTGCCGGACTGCTGCAGACCTTCTTCCGCATCGGACTGCCCCTCTCGATGCCGGTCGTGTCGACGCTGGCGATCCTCGGCTTCCTCGACGCCTGGAACAGCTACCTGTGGCCGCTGATGGTGACGCGCGGCCCCGAGTACCGCCCACTCAGCGTTGCGATGGCCACCTACTTCACCAGCCAGCAAGCCTTCTGGGGCAACGTCATGGCGTTCGCGGTGCTGATGACGCTGCCCGTGCTCGTCGTCTACCTCATCTTCCAGCGCTGGTTCGTGGCCTCGGTCATGACCTCAGGCGTGAAAGGCTAGGATCGAGCGACGTGACGGGGAGCGCTTCGTTCACCTTCGATACCGCCGTGCAGGCCGACCCCCACCGCCCCCGCTTCCACTTCCTGCCGCCGTCGGGCTGGATGAACGACCCGAATGGTCTCGTGTACGTCGACGGTCGGCTCCACCTCTTCTACCAGCACAACCCGAACGGTCCGTTCCACGATCGGATCCACTGGGGGCATGCCGTGAGCGACGATCTCGTGCACTGGCAGCACCAGCCGATCGCGTTGACGCCCACCCCCGGCGGGTACGACACCGAAGGCTGCTGGTCCGGTTGTGCCGTGGTCCATGACGGCGTCCCGACACTGGTCTATACCGGCCTGGCCCCCCGACAGGTCCAATGCCTGGCCACGAGCAGCGACGGCCTGGTGACCTGGACGAAGGAACCAGCCCCCGTCCTGGGCGAGGCGCCGCCCGGGCTCGCCATCGTCGGTGACCCAGCCGAGATCCGCGACCCCTGGGTGTGGCGTGACGGCGCGCACTGGTCCATGCTCCTGGGCAGCGGCGTGCGCAACGGCACCACGGACGGTGTCGACGGACCGGAGGGCGTGCTGCTCCTCTACCGGTCGAGCGACCTACGCACCTGGGCGTACGTAGGCGTGGCACACCGCGGTCGCTTCGCGAGCAACACCAGCGTCTGGGAGTGTCCGAACCTCTTCAGCCTCGGCGACCGCGACGTCCTGCTCGTCTCCGAGCAGTTGGAGTACAAGCACACCTACGTCCAGACGGGCCGTTTCGACGGCCGCACCTTCACCCCCGCATGGACCGGCAACACCGACCACGGCTCGTTCTTCTATGCGGGGCTGAGCGTCCTCGACCCCGGGCGCCGGCGCCTGCTGTTCGGCTGGATCAAGGAGGGCCGCGCGTACGATGCGACCCGGCCGAGCGCGTCCTGGTCGGGGGTCCTCTCGTTGGCACGCGAACTGCGCGTGGCGCCCGACGGCACGCTGCGGATGACACCCGCGGCAGAGTACGCGGCACTCCGTGGCCACGAGCACGCGCTCGGGCCGCTGCGCCTCGACGCCGGCGCCCGCCTTGGCGTACCCGAACTCCAGGGCGACGCGCTCGAGCTCGCGCTGCACGCTCGCGTTCCGGCAGGCGCCAAGTTGAGCCTGCTGGTGCGGACGAGCCCCGACGGCCAGGAGCGGACCGTCGTGCGCTACGCCGGCACGGAGCAGGAGCTGCACGTCGACACGACCGCGGCCAGCCTCGCCACCGCTGTGACACCCGAATGCGTGCGCGCTCGACACGCCAGCGACGGCTCCATCGGCCTGCGGGTCTTCCTCGACCGTTCCGTGCTCGAAGTCTTCGCCGACGACCGGACCTGCGTCACGGCGCGCCTCTACCCCACGCGGCTCGATGCCCTCGAGGTGGCGCTCGAGGCCGATGGTGCCGCCGTCGAGATCGACACGTTCCGGGGTTGGCACCTGCGCTCGATCTGACGAGCGCCAGGCCGACGCCACGAGCAGCGGTGCCGACGAGCCCGCTCGCTGATCGCCCCGTCCGCCTGCGGATCGCGGCGACACCAGCCACACGCGCTGCGCCGGCGGGGCCCGTACGATGTGCGCAACGGACACGTCCAGCGGCCGACGCGCCACATCCACTGCGAGAGGACCCACCATGCGCAAGCAAGCCTTCGGTACATCTGCAGCCCCGCTCACCCCCGCTCTCCGCATCGGCGACACCGTCTACGTGTCGGGCCAGGTCCCGGTCGACGCGCAGGGGCGCGTGGTGGGCGAGGACGTCGCGGGCCAGACCGCCCAGGTGCTCGCCAACTTGGAGCAGCAACTCGCGGCCGCCGGCGCCGGCAAGGCCGACGTCGTCAAGACGCTCGTGATCCTGGCCAACGTCAAGCGCGACTTCGCGGCCATGAACACCGTCTACGCGGCCTTCTTCCCCGATCCCAAGCCGACCCGCAGCACCCTCGGCGCAGAGCTGGCCATCGACGTGCTGGTCGAGATCGAGGCGGTGGCGATCATCGGCGCGGGGGGCTGATCGCGGCCGCCGCCGGAGCCGCTCACCCTTCGCTCGACGTGAGCACCTCGCTCACCAGGAACACCGGATCCTCGAGCTTCGCCAGGTGCGCCTCGAGCGCCGCGAGCGCCTCGGGGGCGTAGAAGGCGCGCTCGAAGCTCTCGCGGTCGGGCCACTCGGCGACGGTCATGAAGCGGTGGCGCGCCGGCGCCACGTGCGGCAGGGCGCTCTCCACCACCGCGAAGTCGGTGCGCAGCACGCCTGGTGCGCCCGCGTTGGCCTGCTGGTGCTCGCCGAGGCGCCAGCGCAGGAAGGCTTGCTCGTCGCTGCCAGCCGGCAGGTTGTACATGACGGTGAGACGGATCATGGCGCATGGTCGCACGTCGGCGTGCTGGCATGATGGAGCATGCAGCCACCCGATCTCGACGCCATCCGCAGCGCGCGTGCACGCATCGGAACGTTCGTCGCCACGACGCCGACGTTGTGCTGGCACGCACCCCGCTTCGCCGCCGTGAGCGGCGTCGACGAGGTCGTCCTCAAGCTCGAGTTCCTGCAACGCACCGGCAGCTTCAAGGTACGCGGGGCACTGAACAACCTGATCCTCTTGGGCGAGGCCGAGCGCAGGGCCGGTGTGGTGTCGGTGAGCGCCGGGAACCACGCGATCGCGCTCGGCTACGCCTGCGCGATCACGGGCGTGTCGGCGAAGGTGGTCATGCCCCGCACGGCCAATCCCGCACGCATCGCCAGAGCCGAGCACTACGGTGCCGAGGTGGTGCTCGTCGACGACGTCGGCAGCGCCTTCGCCGAGATGGAACGCATCCGTGACGAGGAAGGACGCGCGTTCGTGCACCCCTTCGAAGGTCTCACGACGATCACCGGGCAAGCGACGCTCGGCCTGGAGTTGCTCGAGCAGGTGCCCGCCATCGACGTGGTGGTGGTGGCCGTCGGCGGTGGTGGTCTGATCGCCGGCATCGGCTCGGCCGTGAAGGCGTTGGCGCCGGGCTGCCGGGTGATCGGCGTGGAGCCGACGGGCGCGGCGGGACTCACCCGCAGCCTGGAGCTCGGCGCTCCGCTGCCCAGCGTCGCGGTCGACACCATCGCCGACTCGATGGGCTCGCCGCGGCACGAGCCGGTGAGCTTCGCGATCTGCCAACAGGTGGTGGACCAGATGGTGCTCGTCGACGACGACACGCTCCGCCTCGGCGTCGCCTGGGCCTTCGAGGAGTTGAAGCTGGCGCTCGAACCCGCCGGCGCGGCGACCCTCGCGGCACTCATCGGCCCGCTGGCCGGGGAGCTCCGCGGGCAGCGGGTGGCGGCCGTCCTGTGCGGCAGCAACATCGACGCCGCGACGTACCACGCGCACCTGGAGCAGGGTCTGGCGAGCCTGGCCGCGGCCTACGAGGGCTCCCTGCGCCCGTCGTTCGACTGAGCAGGCGACGGTCGGTACCTGAGGTAGGGCTCGACGATCCCGAGATGGTCGCGCGCCACCTGCGCCCAGCGCGCCTCGACGTCGTCCCAGGGCAGGTTCCCGTCGACGACCGCGCGCACCTCGTCCGAGCCGGTCAGCGCATCGACCAAGTGTCCCTCCACGGGCTCGAACCAGGGTTGGCCGGCGTCGGGCGAGTCCGCCCACGGCATGCTCCGGGCGTCGAGCCAGGCGAACGCCCGGTGCGAGGCGCGCACGTGCGCCAGCACCCGCGTCAGCGCCTCCAGCGGACGCAACGCGGCGGCGTCGCTGATCAGCAGCTGCACGCCGTGGCACAACTGGCCGGCATGCGTGTCGCTGACGGGTCGGAAGTCGAGCGGCCGGAACCGCAGCCCGGGCAGTTCGAGGGCGTCGAGCGCACGCGCCAGCGAGTACCCTTCGCACCACGGGGCGCCGAGCAGCTGGAACGGGAGCGCGGTGCCGCGACCCTCGCTCAGGTTGCAGCCCTCGAGCAGGACCAGGCCCGGGTAGAGGCGCACGGCGTCCAGGGTGGGGAGGCCCGGCGACGGCGGCACCCAGGGCCTGGGCGCGGGGTCGGTGCGTGACCAGCCCGACAGCGGCGCCACCACCAGCGCGACCGCGCCGCCGAGCCGCTCGGCCGCGTACCAGGCCGCGAGTTCGGCCAGCGTGAGACCGTGCTGGTACGCCACGTCGAGGTACCCCAGGAAGGAACGCCGGACGGGATCGAGCAGCGGGCCGTCGATGCGTGGACCCAGCAGGTTGGGTCGGTCGCACACCACCACCCGGGTGCCGGTCTCTGCTGCGGCGTCGAGCAGCAGCGCCAGGCTGGTGGCATAGGTGTAGCACCGCACGCCGACCTCCTGGACGTCGACGATGACGGCGTCGATGGAGCTCAGCAGCGCGCGGTCGGGGCGTCGGCGCGGGCCGTAGAGGCTGTGCTGGGCCAGGCCGGCGGTCGGGTGCCATTCGTCGGGCACGGGCGTGGCGTCGTCCTCGAAGCCGCTCCAGCCGTGCTCGGGCGTGAGGAGCGCCTTGAGCTCCACGTCGGCGCACGCCCGCAGGGCCTCGAGCGTGGTGCGCCCGTCGCCCGTCAACGAGGCCTGGTTGGCGAACAGCGCCACGCGCCGGCCGGCGTCGAGGTAGCGCCGCGGCGCAGCCAGCAGTGCGTCGATGCCGAGGCGCACGCTGGCCTCAGCCCTTGACCGCGCCCGCCGTGAGGCCGGCGATGAACTGGCGCGACATGATCAGGTAGATGATCAGCAGCGGCAGGCTCGCGAGCACCATGCCGGAGAACACCAGGCTCCAGTTCACCAGGTGCTGGCCGAAGAAGATCTGCATCCCCAGCGGAATGGTCTTCCAGGTGTCGCTCTGGATGAACAGCAGCGGGAAGAAGAAGTCGTTCCACCAAGGCACCACGTTGACGATCACCACCGTCGCGAGGCCTGGGCGCACGAGCGGGAGCATGATCCGGTAGAAGATCTGCAGCTCGTTGCAGCCGTCGATGCGGGCGGCGTCCTCGAGCTCGCGCGGCAGGTTGCGGAAGAAGACCGACAGCAAGAACACGGCCATCGGCGTTCCCGAGGCGGCGTACGTGAAGATCAGCGAGAAGGGCGTGTCGAGCAGACCCAGGTCGCGCATGAGCAGGTAGAGCGGCAGGATGCCCAGGCGGATGGGGATCATGATGCCGGCCAGGAAGAACAGGAACAGCACCGGCTTGAGCTTGAAGGTGTAGCGCGCCAGCGCGTAGGCAGCCGGGGCGGCGGTCGCCAGCAGCAGCAGCGCCGAGGCCCCCGTGATGAGCAGGCTGTTGCGCAAGTAGAGCCCGAACTTGGCGCGCTGCCAGACGGTCCGGAAGGTGTCGAGGCTCCAGCTCTCGGGCAGGCCGAAGGGGCTGCGGAAGATCTCGGGAGTGGGCTTGAAGGCGGTGAGGACCATCAGCACCACCGGGTACAAGAACACCACGGCCAGCGCGCCCAGAATCAGGTAGATGACGGCTCGCACCAGGAACCGGGTGGTGGGGGCGGCGACCACGTCAGTACTCCGTCTGACTGCGCTGCATGAAGCGCACGCCGAAGGCCGAGACCACCCCGATGAGCAGCAGCATCATCACCCCGATGGCCGAGGCGATGCCGATCTGGCCTGGCTCGCCGCCGGTGGTGGGATCGCCGAAGGCGGTCCGGTAGAAGAAGGTCGCGAGCAGGTCGGTGGCGTAGTTCGGGCTGCCCGACGCCCCTTGCATCACGAACACCAGCTCGAAGGCGTTGAAGTTCCAGATGAAGGTCAGGATCGTGACCATGGCGATGCTGGGCAGCAGCAGCGGGAAGGTCACGTGCCAGAAGTCCTGCCAGGCCGAGGCGCCGTCGACGAAGGCGGCCTCGTGGAACTCCTGCGGAACGGCCTGCACGGCAGCCAGGTACACGAGGATCGGGAAGCCGAGCCAGCCCCAGGCGTTCACCAGGATGACGGTCGTGAGCGCGGTGGCGCGCTGGCCCAGCCACGGCTGGACCCACTCGCCGAGCCCCAGGCCCCGCAGCCCTTGCGCGACCATGCCCCAGGTGGGGTTCAGCAGCATCAGCCACAAGAACCCCACCACCACCAGCGACAGGGTGTACGGCAGGAAGTAGGCCGCCTGGAAGAAGGCGAAGCCACGCCACTTCCGGGCGAGCAGCACGGCGACGAAGAGTCCGAGCGTGGTCTGGATGGCGAACGTGAGCACGAAGAACCAGGTGTTGTGCCCGATGGCACCCCAGAAACGGTCGTTGTAGGGCCAGCGCGTGAGCACCGTGGCGAAGTTCTGCAGGCCGGTGAAGCCGCGCCGCAGGAAGCCGTCCCACTCGAACAGGCTGTAGGAGAGCGAGGAGAGCAGCGGGTACGCCATGAACGTCCCGTACACCAGCACCGCCGGCGTCAGGAACACGAACAGGTGCCAGTGACGTGCCCACCAGCGCGCCAGCGGGCGCCGCCGCGACGGCGTTCCTGCGGGGACGTCGGTCATGCACGACCTCCAGCGCTGCGCTGACGAAGGGCCGAATGGCGATCGGCAAGATACCGGTGCCGGACGCGCTCGGCGTCCGGCACCGGGGTCCGCGGGGTCACTCCCGCGTCACGGCCTCACTCGAAGTCGTACCACTCCGACACGCCGCGCTGGATGTTCGCGACGGCCTGCGCGACGGTGTTGTCGCCGGCGAGGACGGCCTGCATCTCGTTCTGCAGGAGCGTGGAGCCGCTCGGTGTGCCGAAGCGGAAGGCGGTGAGCATGAGGTAGGGCGTGCCCATCTCGTTCATCATCGCGACCATCTCGGCCAACGCCTCGCTCGTCGGCTCGACGCCGGGAACGGCGGAGGGCTGCTGCAGCTCGTCGGTGAACATCTGGCCGAACTCCGTGGTGGCCAGGAACTCGATGAAGCGCAGCGCCTCGTCCTGGTGCTGGCTGTTGGCGTTGATGCCGTACGAGCCGTCGACGTAGAAGGTGATGCACTGCTCGGCATCGGGCGTGTCGCCCGGCATGGTGAACGAGCCGATCCTCAGCTCCGGGTTCAGCTGCGCCATGTTGCCGAGCTCGTACGAGCCGCCGACCAGCATGCCGGCCTGCTCGAAGGCGAACAGCGTCTGCATGTCGGTGTAGCCGACGCCCATGAAGTTGTCGGCCA
>SLRS01000194.1 GCA_007130855.1 Trueperaceae bacterium
CTCGGGGTCACGCTTCACTACGGCCTCGGCAACTCGCTCGGTGACGCCGACCTGCGCGTCTCCGGGCGCCTGGTCGCCGATCGCGCCGGCGTGCGCGTCGGCATCGGCGTCGACGCACTGCTGAACGTGTTCGCCGAGGGCCCCTTCGACGCCTACGTCGGCGGCGGGCCCTCGGTCGAGTTCGGTCCCGGCCGCGCCGACCTGGGCGTGCAGGGACTCGTGGGCGGCCAGTTCCGCCTGGCCCAGGTGAACCTGCCGCAGCTCGGCGTGTTCGTCGAGGGCAGCGTCGGCGCCTCGCTGAGCCTGTCCGGCGGCCGTGCGCGCATTCCGACGTTCGGCGCCGCGCTCGGCTTCAACTGGTACCTCTAGGCAGCAGCGGTCCGAGCCACCGCTAGTCGACCTCCGCCAGCTCCTCGTCGGCGACGTCGGCGGTGGCGAGGCTGACCGAGAAGCAGGTTTCGCCCGGCTGGCTCTCGAGGACGATCCTCGCGCCGTGCGCCTTGGCGATCTGCTGTGCGATCGCCAACCCCAGCCCGCTGCCGCCGCCCGGACCGTGGAAGAACTTGTCGAAGATGCGCCCTGCCATCTCGGCTGGCACGCCGGGACCGCGGTCGTGCACCTCGATCCGCACGCTCGCGTTCTGCCCGCGTGCGCGCAGGGTCACGAGCTCGGGCGCGCCGGCGGCGCGCACGGCGTTGGCGGTGAGGTTACGCACGAGTTGCCGTAGCCGCTGCGGGTCGCCCACCACGCTGAGCCCCGGGGTCGCCTCCACCCGCACCCCCGGGTACTCCTCGGCGACCGGGACCAGCACGTCGAGGACCGGGTCGAGCAGGTGGGGATCGAGTTCGGTCACGGTCTCGCCGCGCGACAGCTGCAGCAAGTCGCGCACCAAGCGCGACATCGAGCTCGCAATGCGCTGCGCGTCGCCCAGGTCGCGCTGCACCTCGGGATGGGCGCGCCGGGACGCACGCTCCAGGAAGCCCTGCAGCGCCGTGAGCGGGGTGCGCAACTCGTGGCTGGTCTCCGCCAGGAACGAGCGCTGCGCGTCGGCCGAGAGGCGCAGACGCGCCAACAGCTCGTTGAGCACCTCGGCGAGCTGCCCCACCTCGTCGCGCGGGCCGTCGTGCACGATGGGGTCGAGCCGATCGGGTCCGAGCGCGGAGGCGCGCCGGGCCAGCACCACGATCGGCCGCACGATGGCGTTCGCGACGGTGAAGCCGACCACGGCCGACACGATGATGGCCACCACGGTGGTGACCGCCAGCGCCCGGGCCAACTGGCTCAGCGCGCTGCCGATGTAGCGCGTATCGCCGAGCACCGCCACCACACCGATGTCGAACGGGGCCAGCGCCGCCTGGACGGGGATCTCGGCGAGCGTGCCGGCCCAGGCCTCGCCCTCGGGCTTGCGCCGCGCGGCGATCACCAGATCCGCCGGCAAGGCGGCGTCCGCCGCCTCGTAGCGCGGCGACGACGCGATCAGCAGCTGGCCCAGCGGATCGTAGAGCTGGACGATGACGCCGCCGGTCGGACCCACGAGCAGGTCGCGCGCGCTGCCGGCGAGCCCGACCCGGTAGAGCGTCGCCACCCGCTCGGCGTCGCGCTCCAACGCCTGCTGCAGATCGGTCTGGAGGGCGGTGCGAACCACCGCGAAGGCCGCCAACGAGGCGCTCACGGCCAGCAGCGCGATGGCGCTGCTGGCCAGCAAGGCACCGCGCCAACGCAGCGGCAGGCTGCGCCGCTGTCGGCGAGCGCTGCTCACCCCTTGATGGCGTAGCCCACGCCGCGAACGGTGCGGATCACGCCGTAGCCGCCCACCTCACGGAGCTTGCTGCGGATGTTCGCCACGTGCACGTCGACCACGTTCGAGGTCGGCGGCAAGTCGCCGCCCCACACGCTCTGCTCGATCTCGCGCCGGCTGTAGACGCGCCCGGGCTGCGACGCGAGGTACTGCAGCAACTCGAACTCGCGCGGCGACAGCCGCACCTCTTCCTCGCTCCAGAACACCTGACGCCGGGTCGCGTCGATCGCCAGGTCGCCGATCCGGATCGAGGCGTCGCCGCCCTGCTTGCGCAGCTGTACGCCCACGCGCGCGAGCAACTCCTCGACGTAGAACGGCTTCGCGAGGTAGTCGTCGGCGCCGGCATTGAGCAACGTGACCTTGGTGTCGACGTCGTCGGCGGCGGTGAGGATGATGATCGGCGTGCTCTCGGTGCTGCGTACGCGGCGAGCGATCTCGGCGCCCGACAGGTCCGGCAGGCCCAGATCGAGGATCACCAGATCCGGCCGCTCCTCACGGATGGCGGCCAGCCCCCGCATGCCCGTGTCGAAACTCGACACGCGATAGCCGGCTTCCTCGAGTTCGAGATGCAGCAGGCGGCTGATGTCGACGTCGTCCTCGACGATCAGGACGTGCTTACTCACCGTGACCTCCGGGTGACCATCACCAGCGTGATGCCGTGCTCCTCGAGCAACCAACGGCGCAGCGAGAGCGGCTCGTCGTGCTCCGGGAGGTGCAACAGGATATCAGCGCGGTCCTCGGCTACTTGTCCATGCAAGGCGGTGCCGCCCGACAGCGCGAGTGCCACCTCTTCGTCACTCGCGTCGGGCCCGAATACCAGCACCCGCACCTCGGTGCCCACGTCGAGCGGCAGGTCGATCTTGAGCTGGCCGTCCTCGACACGGCCGCTCGAGTACACCGTCAGCAGATCCGGCGACACCACCCGCAGTTCCGTCCCCGCCGGCAGGGCCGGCAACTGCGCCAGCCCGGCGCTCAGGATGATCCACAGCAGCGCTTCGCCCACGAGGTCATCGTAGCAGCGCGCCGATGATACTCACATGCGCCGCGAGGCCCGCCGGTTCAGCCTCCGTTCATGCACTCGGTCGTCCGGCGACCGCAGTCGTGAGCGATTCCGCGCTGGTCGGTCGCGAAATGCGACAAACTGCGGCGAACACTGATGGAGGCCGAGGTCCTGCGGATGCCACGATCAACGAACGTCACACGCGACGCCCTGAGCGTTCGACCGCTCCGAACGGCCGCCTGGGTGCTCGGCTTGCTCTCGGCCCTGGCGATCCAGACGCTGCTCGCCTCCAGCGCGCAGGCGCAGGTGTTCAGCGCCGAGCGTTACCTGCAGGAGTGCCTGCGCTTCGAGGCCGGCGGCGACCTGTCGACGGCGCGTCAGAGCTGCCTGAACGCGCTCGAGGTCGACCCACGCTCGATCACGGCGGATCTGGCGCTCGCGCGCATCGACACCGCGCTGGGCGAGTATGCCGCCGCCGAGTCACGCCTCAATCGCATCCGGGCCCAGGTGGGCACGCCGGAGCCGACCGTCCTGCTGGCCGAAATCGCGTTCGCCAACGAGCGCTGGGAGGAGGCGCAGGGGCACGTGGCGCGTGCGCGGGCCGAGCTGGCCGCCGCGCCCGACGCCTCGCTCGTCGCGCGCCTCGCGTACTTGCAGGGGAACCTCTCGCGCCGCGACGGCAACGTCGACGAGGCCCTCGCGGCGTTCACCGAGGCGATCGGCTTCGACGGCCTGAACGTCAGCTACCGCCTCACCGACGCCGCTCTGCGCTTCCGGCTCGGTGACGTCGAGGGCGCGCAGCGCCAGCTCGCGGCCTACGAGGAGATCTCCGGCGACGTGCGCAACGCCGCCGTGAAGTCGCTGCAGGGACGCCTGCTGTGGGCCCAGGGCCAAGTCGGCGCCGCGGCTGAGCAGCTCGAGGCGGCGCTGGCGCTGCGCGGCCTACGCGACAGCAGCGCCCAGGCCGACGATCTGCGGGTGCTGTCGCTGCTGTACTACGCGCAAGGCGACTTCGACAGCGGTGGCATCGCCCTGCGCGAGGCCTCGCGGAGAGGCAACCTCGTCGGCCAGGCCACCACCAACACGATGCTGTGGCTGCTGGCGCTGGTGGTGCTGCTGGGCTTGATCCTGGTGGCGGAGTCGCGTAAGGCCGGCGTGGTCCCCGACGCGGCCGCCGAGCCGCCGCCGTGGAGCATCGGCGAGGCCTTCGGCATCCTGATCGCTGCCGCGCTGGTGGGACTGGCGCTGTCGCTGGCATTCTCGACGCTGGTGCAGCACAACCTGCTGGCACTGGTGACGCCGCTCCAACGGCAAGACGCGCTCGCCGTGTACGCCATCGGCTTCGCGGTCACCGCGGGGCTGCTCGCCTGGCGCAGGGTCGCGCGCGTGGGCATCGAGCCGGCGGCTTACCTCCTGGGTCCATCGGGGCAGCTCGTCAACGGTGTACTCCTCGGCCTGGCCTTGTGCGGCCTGATGCTGGCGTACCTGGCCTTCATCCCGCGCGGCGGCCTGTTCGGCTCGTTCCTCTTCGACCTCGCGCGCCCCACACCGCTCGTCGTGGCGGCGTTGGCGCTGTTGCCGCTGGCCGAGTTCGCCTTCCGCGGGCTGCTGCAGCCCGGGCTGGCGCGCCGCTACGGCGCCAGCCATGCCGTCGGTATCGTCGGGCTGGTGTGGGCGATCGCCTACGGCACGCCGATCCTGGCGCTGGTGGCGGCGGGCTTGGGCCTGGCCGAGGCGACGCGGCGACGACCCGGCGCTCTGGTGGCCTTCGTGGCCGTGTTGGTGGCCTGGCTGACGCTGCTGGCCTTCGCCGTCGCGCTGCCTCAGGTGCGCGGGCTGTTCCTGCTCTGACCCACGTTGCGTTGGCCGCGCTGGCCGCGCTGCGCGCGGCTGCGGGCTCGGGGGCGGGCGCGCTGGGCGGCCTGCAGTTCCGGCACCGCGTAGCTGGTGCCGCGCCAGTCGATACGCCCGGTGACGAGCGCCGCTGCCGTCGAGCGCCACAGCGCGAACACCAGCGCCAGCACGCTGACGCCATGGAGGAGCGCGTACCAGGCCGGTTGCCCGACGCGGCGACCGTACCAGGCATACACGGCCGTCACGACCAGCACCACCCCGACGGCGGCGGCCCGATCGGCCCCGCCGGCGAGCACCACCATCGCGAAGGGCAGCACGTGCGTCGCCAGCAGGCCCGCACTCACCAGCGTCACCCGCACGAGCGAGAAGCCTAGGCCCGCGAAGGCGTTCTTCTCGAGGCCCTGCACCGCCTGGCCGAGGGTCTCGTACCAGGTGACCACCGCGAGGCCCGGCGCGAACACCACCAGGGAGCGCCCGCCGGCGGCCTTGACGCTGTGCGCGAGCGCCAGGTCGTCGTCTGGCCGCAGGCGGACGCTGTCGTGACCACCGGCGCGCTCGTAGGCGTCGCGCCGGTAGAGGCCGAAGGCGCCGATACCGAGCGTGGTGCTCGCGCCCGGGTCCGGCGCCAGCCAGGGCCGCAGCAGCAACGTCAGCAACAGCGTGAAGGCGGTCTCGAAGGCGAGCACCGGGTGGGCGCGCCAGGCCGGGCCCGGGGCGTCGAAGCGCGGCAACAGCGCCAGGTGATCGATGCGCTCGCGCAGGGCGGCGGTGATCGCGGCACGCAGCGCGTTTGGCGCCAGGCGCACGTCGGCGTCGAGGAACAGCAGCCACGCTCCGGTCGCGAGCCGCGCGCCGTGGGCCTGGGCGTGCGTCTTGCCGAGCCAGCCGTCGGGCAAGGCTTCGAGCCGGACCGTCCACACGCTGGGGGCTTCGTCGGCACCGAGCCGGGCTTCGTCGGCGCCGAGCCGGGCTTCGTCGGCGCCGGGTCGGGCTTCGTCGGCGCCGGGTCGGGACTCGGCGGCGCCGGGTCGGGACTCGGCGGCCGTCGAGGGGGCCTCGTACGCACCCTCACCCATCGAGACGCCGTAGCCGTCGAGCACGGCCTGCACCGCCGCGGCGGTGCCGTCGACCGAGCGATCGTCGACCACCACGATCTCCAGACCGGGATAGTCCTGCCGCAACCAGGTGCGCAGCGCCGGGCCGATCGTCGCGGCCTCGTCGCGCGCGGCGACGATCAGGCTGAGCCGGGGCCAGCCCTCGGCCGGAGCCGGTCCGGGCCGCGCGCGCAGCTGGGGCATGCGACGGATGCCCAGCCACCAGTACCCCGAGAGCAATAGCCACGCCCCCAACGCGAACCAGGTGATGGCACCGAGCGTATCCACGTTCACACCCTACGCTTCAGCCGCGCTGCGGACGAGTGCGCGCGCGACGACCACGCGCCGCTGGCGAGTCCGCCCGGGCGAGACGGTGACCGGCCGCCGTATCATGAGCGGCGATGCCCGCGAACGAGCGCGACCTCCAGGCGCTGGCGCGCTTCCAGTTGGTGCCGCGACTGCTGCACGACGTCACCGAGGTGGACTCCTCCCTCACGCTGCTGGGGCGGCGGCTCGGCAGCCCCCTGCTGGCGCGCATCCCCGCCGACGCACCGCTGCCCGATCACGGCCTGGCGCTCGTGGACGCCGAGCGCCTGGGCGGGGAGGCCGCCCCGTGGGCGCTGCCGGTCCTCGCCCCGGCCAAGATGGGCGAGCTGATGCCGGCGGTGCGACGCTTGGCCGCCAGCGAGGCGCCGGCGCTCGTACTCGACATGAGCCCGCTGAGCGAGGTGGCCCCGTTCGGGACCGGCGTGTGGCGCCCCCGCACGCGCGAGGACCTGGCGGAGCTCGTGGCGGCCGCCGGCCGTCCGCTGTGGGTCTACGGCCTGCTCTCCCCCGACGACGCCGTCGTGGCCGCCGAAGCCGGCCTCGACGCGATCGTCGTGCACGCCGGGGCGAGTCGGCACCTGGGCGGTCCCACGGTCGCCGATGCCCTGCCCGACGTACTCGACGCGGTGGCCGGGATGATCGCCGTGTACGCCGGCGGCCACGTGTCGAGCGGGATCGACGTCTTCCGCTACCTGGCGATCGGCGCGGAGGCCGTGGTCGTCGAGACCGACCGGGCGCTCGGACCGCTCGAGGCGGAGCTGCACTACGCCATGCGCCTCACCGGCTGCGACACCCTGGCCGACATCGGCTACGACGTGATCTACGAGCCGCTGTTCGAGGACGCGTGATCGCCTCGGTCCGCGGGATGGTGCTGGAGCTCCGGCCGCAGAGCGTGGTGGTGCAGGCCGGCGCCTTCGGGCTGGAGCTGCTGGCGCCGGCCGCCACGCTGGCGCGCTGCAGCGTCGGCGCCGACGTCTACCTCCACGCCCAGCTCGTGGTCCGCGAGGAGAGCCTCACCCTCTACGGCTTCCTCGATCCCGACGCGTTGGTGGTGTTCCGGCACCTGCTGGCCGTGGGCGGGGTGGGCCCGAAGCTCGCCCTGGCGCTGCTGTCGACGCTGCAGCCGGCGCTGATCGCCGACGCGGTGGCGCGCGACGACGCGGCCCTGCTGGCGAGCGCTCCGGGGGTCGGCAAGCGCACGGCCGAGCGCCTCGTGCTGGAGCTCAAGTCCAAGCTACCGCCCGAACTGGCGGCCGGCGCCCCGGGCGCCGCCCGCGCCGCCCCGCCACCGGCGGCCGAGGACGCCATCGCCGCACTGGTGGCGCTCGGCTACCGCGAGGGACAGGTGCGCTCGCACGTGCACACGCTCATCGCCGACGACCCCTCGGCATCGGCCGAGGGCCTGATCCGGGCGGCGCTGGCGAAGCTGCGCTGACGCGGCGTCGGGCGGCAG
>SLRS01000120.1 GCA_007130855.1 Trueperaceae bacterium
CTCGTCGTGGTCGTCGTGCTCGTCGTCTTGGTCGTTCGTGGCGTCGTCGTGTGCATCCTCGAGCGCTTCATCGGCCGGGGCGCCGCTGGGGGGTGCGGCGAGCGGCGGTTCACCGGCCTCTCCTTCGGCGGCCTCGTCGCCGAGGGGGGAGAACTGGTAGTGCTCGCGCAGGCGTTCGAGGTCTCCTTCGCCCACCACGCCGTCGCCGTCGAGGTCGGCAGGCACGTTGATGCCGCGTCGTCCCCAGGCCTCGGCAAGGGCCAGCAGGTCGGCGAAGCCGACGCGGCCGTCGCCGGTGACGTCCCCCGGTAGCCCGCGACCGGGCGCCAGGGCCGTCACGTCGTCGGCGCTCGGCAGGCGCGGCTCGTCGGGCAGCAACCGCGGTGCCAGCACCCCGACCCCTGGGCGGCCGCCCAGCGCGATGCCGAGGGCCACCACCAGCGCGTCGTCGAGCGTGGCGCCGGCGTCGGGGCGCACGAGCACCTCGAGGTCGACGCCGGGCGGTCCTCCGGTCACCACCAGGGTCAGCGCATCGGGACCGAGCAGGTCGGCGCTTGCGTAGCGCACGAGCACGGTCCGCTCGACCTCGTCGATCGCGGCCCCGGCGGCGCGCCAAGCCGCGAGCGCGACGTCGACCCGGTCGGCCAGGTCGGCCGGCCCCCCGCTGTCGTCGACTCGTAGCTCCCAGGCCGCCGCGGACGCGAACGCCGTGAGCGCGCCGAACAGCAGCACGAGTCGCGAGCGGGCGTTCATGGCTCACCTCGCAGTTCGCGCAGACGCTCGGCCAAGGCCGGGAGCCAGAGGGCCAGCGGGTCGCCGGCGCCGCTCAAGTGCGGGCGTCCCGCGGCGTCCAAGGCGAGCGCCTCACCGGCATCGTCGCGCCAGACGTCGTCATCGTCGCGCCAAAAGCCCTGCGACACTCCGACCAACGGTGAGGCGGCCACGCTCTCGTCGCCATAGGTCGCCACCAGCACGCGTTCACCGACGGTGAACGTGGGCAAGCCGGCGACCTGGCGCGGGGCCACGCCAGCCGCTTGGCCGCCGAGGAACGCCAGCGTCACCTCGAACGGTCCGACCTCGGTGGGGACCTCGTCGCGCAGCAGCCACGCCTCCACCTCGAGGCTGACCAGGGTCCAGGGATCGTCGCCGCGACGCTCGCCGTCCACGGAGCGCACGCGCCCCACGAACACGTCGACGGCGAGTTCGAGGCGCTCCTCGAACGACAGCGCGGCGTAGGCGGTGGCGTGGCCCGTACTCGGCCACAGCAGGGCGAAGAGCAGGGTCGCCGCCAGCCACGCGCTGGCGCGGGAGAGGCGGCGTGCGCTCGGCGTCATGGACTCTCGCTCTCGTCGTCCGGCCCGGCAGCGGGGGGATCATCCAGCGCTGGTTCGCCGCTGGGTGGGTCCGCGTCCGGCGTCGGCTCCGGCGTCGGCTCCGGCGTCGGCTCGGGCGTCGGCGCGGCCGCCGGCGCGGCGATCGGCGCGCCGAGTCGCCGGGTGCTGAGCGAGCGTCCCGCGGCCGCCTCCGACGCGGCGGTCAGCGTGAGTCCCAGACGCTCCGGAGCGCTCGGCGTGAGCGTGAAGCGCAGCAAGTCGGTCGGGCGCGACAGCGGCTCCGAGAGGGCGGCCAGGTCGACGCGCAACCGTCCGGGGCCGATCTCCCAGACGGCGATGATCGCACGGCCGGAGGTCCGGACCGAATCCGGCTGCAGCTCGAACGCCTCCGCATCCCAGGTGAGCAGCACCTCGGCGCCGCGCCAGGCACGCCCCGACTCCAGGCGCAAGCGCAGCTCCGTCGCGCGCTGCAGCTCGGTGCTGGGGACGTCGATGCCGATCACCGGCTCGGGCAGGGCCCGGACGCTCAACTCCAGGCGCTGCACGGTGCGGTTGAGGTTGGCATCGCGCACCTCGACGGTGAACGCGAAGCGGCCTTGCGCGCTCGGCGTGCCGACCAGCCGCCCTCCTTCGAGGCGCAGCCCGGGAGGCAGCTGACCGTCGACCACCTCGAAGCTGTAGGGCCGCAGGCCGCCGCTGGGCCGCAGTGGGGCATCGTATGGCTCTCGTTCGAAGGCGGCCGGCAGGGCCGCGGCCAGGAGTCGCAACGGCTCACCCGGCGTCGTCAGCTCACCGGCGCAGCCGACCAAGAGCGCGAGGGCCAACGCGAGGGACGGTGCGTACGACGTCAGCGCTCGCCTCATGCGTCGTCCTCGGGCCACCACCAGGCGTACCCGTGGGCGCCCAGGGCAACGGGCAGCGCCTCCGCCGGCGCGACCGAGCCGAGGCAGACGCCGTCTTCGAGCCGGCCACCGAACCCCAGCCGGAGGTCGCGCCCGGCCAAGGCCGGCACGCTGAGGGTCACGCGCCGCGGTTCGCCGGCGAGGTTGTGGACCGACACGACCGCGTCGCGCTCCGAGGTCGACAGGAAGACCGCCAGTGCCGGGTCGGGGCTGGGCAGCATCGTGAAGGTTCCCCGGCCGAGCGCCTCGCGCCCCTTGCGGATCGCGATCAGGCGGCGCAGCCAATGCAGGAGCGAGCCCTGGTCGCGCTCCGCAGCGGCCACGTTGACGTTCGCGGGAGCGCTCGGCCCCGTCAACAGGGGCGCGTAGGTCTGCTGCGCGCTGCTGAAACCCGCACCCGGGCCGTCGGTCCACTGCATCGGCGTGCGCACCCCATTCCGGTCGGGCAAGGTCAGGTCGTCACCCATGCCTATCTCGTCACCGTAGTACAAGATCGGCGTACCCGGCAACGTCATCAGCAACGAGTGCAGCAGTTCGACGCGGGCACGATCGAAGTCGCACAGGGGTGCCAGCCGCCGCCGGATGCCGACGTTCAGCCGCATCACCGGCTCGGGCGCGTAGCACGCGTACATGAACGCCCGCTCTGCGTCGGTCACCATCTCCAGCGTGAGCTCGTCGTGGTTGCGCAAGAACACCACCCACTGGCACGAGGGCGGGATGGCCGGGGTCCGCTCCAGGATCCAGCGGATCGGCGCGGCGCTCCCCTCGGCCAACGCCTTCCAGAGCCGCGGCATCACCGGGAAATGGAACAGCAGCGGCATCTCGTCGAAGCCGTCGCCGAAGTAGGGCAGCGTGTCCTCGGGCCACTGGTTCACCTCGCCGAGCAAGAAGGCGCCCGGCTCGATCCCTTCGACGAAGGCCCGCAGCTCCTTGAGGAAGGCGTGCGTCTCGGGGAGGTTCTCGCAGTTCGTACCCTCGCGTTGGAAGAGGTAGGGGATGGCATCGAGCCTGAAGCCGTCCACACCGAGCTCCAACCAGAACCGCACCACGTCGAGCATGGTGGAGCGGACCTCGGGGTTGTCGTAATTGAGGTCGGGTTGGTGGTGGAAGAAGCGGTGCCAGTAGTACTGGCCGCGCACGGCGTCCCAGCTCCAGTTTGACGACTCGCTGTCGGTGAAGATCACCCGTGTACCGGCGTAGCGCGAGGGATCGTCGCTCCAGACGTACCAGTCGGCCTTGCCTTCCTGACGGCGGCGCGACGCCTGGAACCAGGGGTGATCGCTGGAGGTGTGGTTCATCACCAGGTCGGTGATCACCTTGAGACCGCGCGCGTGGGCGCCGTCGAGTAGCGCACGCAGGTCGTCGAGCGTGCCGTAGTCCGGGTGGATTCCGTAGTAGTCACTGACGTCGTAGCCGTCGTCGCGCAGCGGCGACGGTGACAGCGGCAGCAGCCACAGGACGTCGACGCCCAGATCGCGCACGTAGTCGAGTCGTTCGCACACGCCGCGGAGGTCACCATGCCCGTCGCCGTCGGCGTCGCGGAAGGCACGCACGTACAACTCGTAGAGCACCGCGTCCTTCCACCAGCTCCCATCGGTCGTCATGAACCCTCCCGGGGCTCGAGCCCGCGCCAGCATAACCGGCGCAACTCGGGGCGTCCGGCAGCCCCGTGGTACATTCGCCGTTACGCACGCCTCCCCGGCGGGCACGCTCGCGCGCAGCGTCGATGGCGCGATCGAGGTCGGCACGGCCTCGCTGTCCGCCGGGTGGCGTGGCGCGAGGAGGAGTGCCCGCGTGCCCACATCGTTTGCACTGCCTTGGACGATCGCCGGCCAGACCCGCCGCTTCCACGTCGCGCTCGAGGCGCGTCGCCGCTACCGGATCGATGACGAGCTCGTGACGCTGCGCGGCGACCTGATGCTGGCCGATCCCGACGTGGCCGCCGCCCTCGCCGACGCTGTGGAGCGCTCGCGTGACCCGTCTGAGCCGCCGCTGACGGGTCCCGACCTGTACGCCGGGGCCCTGCTCGAGGAGGTGTACCACCTGATGATCGCGCGCCACCTGCGCGAGGTGGATCCCGCCGCCTTCGCGAAGGCCGCGGATCGCCTCGAGCACGAACTCGGCGAGGCCGGCCAGGCGGCGTTGCTGGCGTTCGTGGAGCGCTACCCGCCGCCCGACGTGGCCGCCGGGCGCCGTACCAGCGCGGTCTTGCTCGGCGACGAGATCGATGGCGTGCCGGCGCGCGAGGTGGTGCTCGAGGAGCTGCTGACGTGCTGGCTGGCGAACGTGAACCCGGCCCTGGCCGGCGCCCGGCCGCTGGTCGACGACCGGCCGCTGCGCTCGGACAGCGCCTACGAGGCGGTCCTGGCGCTGCTGCGCGACGCGCTGGCGCAGCAGCCCGGTACCCTCGGCACGGGTGGGTCGCTGCTCGACGAGCTGCTCGCTCCGCTGCGCGCGGAGCCGCACGACCTGCGCGCCCAGTTGCGCTTCGTGCGCGAGCGTTGGAGCGGCTTGCTGGGCGCGCGCTTCGAAGCGCTGCTCGGCTCGCTGCTCGCGGCCATCGACGCCCTCGAGGAGGTGCACCGCGAGCGGGGCGGTCCCCCCGGTGGCCCGCCGCCGGGCCACACCCGCGCCATGCTCGAGCGTGCCGAAGCCTTCGAGGAGCGCTTCAGTCCCGACGCGAACTGGATGCCCAGGGTGGTGCTGATCGCCAAGAACTCGTACGTGTGGCTCGACCAGCTCTCGCGTGCGTATGGTCGCGACATCGCCCGGCTCGATCAGATCCCCGACGAGGCGCTGGCCGAACTCGCGCGTCGTGGCGTCACCGGCCTGTGGCTGATCGGGCTGTGGGAGCGCTCACCGGCGTCGCGGACCATCAAGCAGCTGCGGGGGCAGCCCGACGCCGTGGCCTCTGCCTATGCGCTCTACGACTACACCATCGCCGAGGACCTCGGTGGCGAGCCCGCCTACGAGCGCCTGCGCGAGGCCGCGGCGCGCCAGGGCCTGCGCCTGGCCTCCGACATGGTGCCGAATCACGTCGGTATCGATGGTCGCTGGGTCATCGAGCACCCTGATTGGTTCGTCCAACTCGATCACCCACCCTTCGCTGGCTACCGCTTCGAGGGCCCGGAGCTCTCCAGCGACCCTCGCGTCAGCGTCCAGATCGAGGATCGCTACTACGATGGCAGTGACGCGGCGGTGGTGTTCCGCCGGCGCGACATTGCCAGTGGCGAGGCGCGCTTCATCTACCACGGCAATGACGGGACCGCGATGCCGTGGAACGACACGGCGCAGCTCGATTACCTCAAGGCCGACGTGCGCGAGGCGGTGATCCGCACCATCTTGGCCGTGGCACGACGCTTCCCGATCATCCGCTTCGATGCCGCCATGACGCTGGCTCGGCGGCACGTGCGGCGCCTGTGGTACCCGGAGCCCGGCCGCGGCGGGGCGATCCCGTCGCGCGGCCGCTACGGCGGCATGTCGGACGAGGACTTCGATGCCGCCATGCCCAACGAGTTCTGGCGCGAGGTCGTGGACCGGGTGGCGCTCGAGGCGCCCGACACGCTGCTGCTCGCCGAGGCCTTCTGGATGATGGAGGGCTACTTCGTCCGAACACTGGGCATGCATCGCGTGTACAACAGCGCCTTCATGCACATGACCAAGAACGAGGACGGCCGCGGCTACCGCGGGCTGATGAAGGAGACGCTGGCGTTCGACCCGCAGGTGCTCAAGCGCTTCGTCAACTTCATGAACAACCCGGACGAGGAGTCCGCGCGGGTCCAGTTCGGTGACGGCGACAAGTACTTCGCGGTCGCCACGCTGCTCGCCACCCTGCCCGGGCTGCCGATGCTGGGTCACGGTCAGTTCGAGGGCTTGCGGGAGAAGTACGGCATGGAGTTCCGGCGCCCGCGACTCGACGAGCAGGCCGACGAGCGCTTGCTGGCGCGGCACGAGCAGGAGCTCGTACCGCTGCTCCACCGGCGCGCGCAGTTCGCCGAGGTCGAGCGCTTCCGTCTCTACGACGTGGTCGGCGAGGACGGCAGCGTGCTCGAAGACGTCTACGCCTACAGCAATCACGCCGCCGGCAGCGGCAGCCTGGTGCTCGTCAACCTGCGCTACCCCCAGGCGTCGGGCGTCGTGCGTCTCTCCGTGCCGTTCCTGCCGAAAGACGCGCAGGTCGAGCAGCACGAGGGACTCGCCGCCGCCTTGGGTGTTCGCGGTGGGCCGGATCGCTTCCTGGTGATGCACGAGCACCTCACGGGCCTCACCTTCCTGCACCGGTCCGACCACGTCCGCGCCGACGGGCTCTGGGTCCGCCTCGACGGCTACGGCCGCCAGGTCTTCCTCGACGTCCACGAGCGTGTCGATCACGACGGACGCCTGACGCGCTTGTTCGAGCGTCTCGCCGGCGGCGGCACGGCCGCACTCGACGAGGCGCTCGACGACCTGCGGCTCGAGGGCGCTCACGACGCCTTCGCGGCGCTGCTCGTCGGCGATGCCAGCGCGCACGACCTGCGCGCACGCTGGAACCGCTTCCTGGCGGCCGGCCCGGTGACCGCAGGGGTCGCGCTGGAGCCGTTGCCGGCCGGCGCCATGGCACGCGTGGAGAGCACCGTCGGCCCGCTGGCGGCGCGCCTCGCCTGGGCGGTGCATCTGGTGTCGCACGCGGCCTGGCCGGTCGAGACGTGGCGCATGCTGCGGCTGAGCCGGCTCACCGCCCGCACCCTCGCGGCCGCGACGGGCGAGAGTGCTCACCCCGCCGTGGGCGCCTTGACGTTGGGCGCCTGGCTCGAGGTCGGCGAGGCCTGGCGCCGAGACGGCCTGGCGCCGCCGCCGCTGCCGTGGCTCCAGGCTGCGCTCGACGCGCCCGAGGCGGCGGCGGCGCTCGGCGTGAACGTGTTCGAGGACGTGCGTTGGTTCCGGCGTGACCAGGCGCTGTTGCTGGCCGCGGTCACGCAAGCGCTGTTGCGACTGCAGCGACCGGGCGCCGGTGCGGCCGGCGCAGCCGCGTCGTGGCGTCGCCGCGTCGAGCGCCTGATCGACGCCAGCGGCTACCAGGTCGACGCGTTGCTCGAGCCGAGCCGGGCGGTACGGGCGATCGCGGAGGC
>SLRS01000211.1 GCA_007130855.1 Trueperaceae bacterium
CGAGGCTACCGAGCAGCAGGCCGGCGAGTACGAGGCTACCGAGCAGCAGGCCGGCGAGTACGAGGCCGGCGCAGCCGGCCCCGAAGACGAAGCGGCGCTGCCGCCGATCGCGGTACCGCGCGCCGAGACGCCGCGTCCGACGACCAGCGGCGAGCTGCCGCTGCTCAGCCACGGCCACGTGTGGCGCCGTCAGGTGGATCTGAGCGCGCTGGTCTCGGCGCAAGCCGATCTCGCCGCCGACCTCGGCCGCGACGCCCCGGTGCCGCTCGGCGCGTTCCTGATCCGCGCCGCCCACAAGGCGATCGGCGGCGGTGGCGGTGTGGCGCTGGCGCTGCTGGAGGACGGGAGCGTGCGCACGGTTCCGGTATCCGCGACCGGCGACTTCGCGGCCACGGTGACGTCGTTGGGCGCCGCGCTCGCGAACGGCCGCGAGTCGGAGGACTCCTCGTCCGCAGCGCAGATCGTGGTGGCCGACCTCTCGGAACTCGGGCTCGACGACGCCGTCTTGCGGCTCGGAGCGCCCGTGCTGACCCTCGGGCGCGTGTTGATCGACAACCAGAGCGGCGGTCGGCGCGCCATGCTGTCCCTCGCGGGCGACGGGGTCGACGGCACCGACGCGGCGCGGTTGCTCGTGCGTGTCGCGGAACTCCTCGAGGCGCCCGTCAGGGTGGTGCTCTAGGGCCGCCCCGCGGGTTCGGCGGTGATGGCCGCCTCGGCCGGACCGGGCAGCGTCGCTGCGCCGGTGGCCGGCGCGGCCGCGTCGCCGGGGAGCAAGAGCCACAGCGCCAGGTAGCCGAAGAGCGTGATGCCGAACGAGGGCAGCACGCTCACGATCCACAGGCCGCGCACCAGGCGGACGTCTGTGCGCACGAAGCGAGCGATGCCGGCGGCGACGCCGCCGAGCCGACGCCCACGGTGCGATCGCGCCAGCGGCGCCGTGGTCGAGGGCCGCCGCGCGCGGCGCTGGGCGTGCGTCAAGACGTCGTAGGGCGCGCTCGAGCGGCCGCTCATGCCGGTCTCCGGAGGGTGTCCGCCCGCGGCGGCAGCGACGGGCTGGCGGCGAGCCAGGGCCACGTCGGCCGGGCGTCGGGATCGTGCAGCGCGCGATGGACCCGGGCCTCGAGCACGCGCACGTCGGTGCCGGCGTAGTGATCGGGGACCAGCGCCAGGTGGCGCAGGGCCTTGGCGTAGTTGCGGCGCCCACCGCGCGGACTGCCCATAGCGCGCGCCTTGTGGAGCGCCGCCGCCAGCAGGATCACGCCCGCCGCGAAGGAGCGGTCGAGCCCGCTGGCGGCGAGCCAGTAGGGCTCGAGCGACTCGTGCGCGTCCCAATAGGCGCCGTGCTCGAAGTGAGCGATCGTCGCGCGCCAGGCATCGTGGCTCAGGTCGGTCTGCACCCGTGCATCGTACGTGCTCGGCGCCTTCCGAGTCGGTGGTGGGACACCGTGACGCACGGCGGAGCGCGCGGTAGGGTGCGCTCATGGCCAGCCGACGCGTGATCGTGGCGCTCTCGGGCGGGAGCGGCATCCCCTACGCCATCGACCTGCTGCAGGCCCTGCGCGCGCTGGCCGCTGGCGGTTCACCGATCGAGACGCACGTGATCGTGACCAACGGCGCCAAGCTGGTGTTGCCGACCGAGTCGGAGCTCACCCTCGGGCAGATCGAGGCGTTCGCCGACGTCGTCCACAAGGACCAGGACCTGGGTGCACCGATCGCCTCGGGCAGCTTCCGCGCCCACGCCATGATCGTCGTGCCGTGCTCGGCCGGCACGCTCGCCAAGGTGGCGCTCGGCCTGACCGACAACCTGGTGAGCCGCGCGGCGCACGTGACCCTCAAGGAGCGGCGGCCCTTGGTGCTGGTCGTACGCGAGGCGCCCTACTCGCGGCCGATGCTCCAGAACATGCTGAGCGCGCACGATGCCGGCGCGGTGCTGATGCCCGCCTCGCCGGGCTTCTACCACCGGCCCGCCAGCGTCGCGACTCTGCTGCAGGGCGTCACGGCGCGGGTGCTCGACCTGATCGAGGTGCCCAACGAGCACGCGCCGCGTTGGAAGGAAGCCTGAGTGCGAACCGAGGAGGTGGCCGCGCTGGTGCCCGCCGCCGGCAGCGGCAGCCGCTTGGGCCGTGGGCCCAAGGCGTTCGTCACGCTCGCCGGGCGCACGCTCCTGGAGTGGGCCGTGGCGGCGCTGCGGCCGTTCGTGAGCGAGGTGGTGGTGGCCGTGCCGGCGGCCGAGGTCGAGGCGGCGCGGGCGCTCGTCCCGGACGCGCGCGTGATGCACGGCGCGGCCACGCGCCAGGCCACGGTCGCGCTGCTGGCGGCGGCGACCACGCGTCGCTGGGTCGTGCTCCACGACGCGGCGCGACCGTTCCTCGACGCCGACACCGTTCGCGCCGTGCTGGCAGCGCTGCCGCAGGCACGGGCGCTGAGCGTGGCGATGCCCGTCGCCGACAGCCTGGTGGATGCGCGTGACGGCAGCAGCGTCGACCGCACGCCGCTGTGGGCGGTGCAGACGCCGCAGGCCTTCGAGCGGCGCCTGCTGCTCGAGGCCCACGCCGCCGCCGAGGCTGCGGGCGTGGTCGCGACCGACGACGCGGCCCTGGTGCGGCGGTTGCAGGTGCCGGTCGTGCTCGTCGCCGGCGGTGCGCACCTGATGAAGGTGACCACGCCCGGCGACCTGCGCCTGGCCGAGGCCTACGCCCGTGGACTCCGGCCCGCGTCGGCGGCCGCCGAAGCGCCGTGAGCCGCCCCGAGCCGTGGCGCAGCGCGCCCGCCAAGGTCAACCTCGGCCTCGCCGTGCGCGGCCGCCGCGGCGACGGCTTCCATGAGCTCGACGGGGTGATGGCGCTGATCGACCTGGCGGACTCGCTGGCGCTCGCCGAGGCCGCAGCGTCACCGGCACCAGATCGGCTCGAGCGCGTGCCGGCCGGCGACGGCTGGCTCGACCGCATCGCGATCCCGCTCGACGATGGCAACCTGATCCTGCAGGCCGCGCGGCTCTACCGAGAGGCGGCCCGGGAACGCGGGGTCGAGCTCCCGGCGTTGACGTGGCGGCTCATCAAGCGCGTGCCGATCGCTGCCGGGCTCGGTGGCGGCTCGAGCGACGCCGCCGCCGCCCTGCGGCTCCTGGACCAGCGCTATCCGGCCGGCCTCGACCTGCTCGCCCTGGCGCAGCGGCTCGGGAGCGACGTCCCCTTCTTCGTGCTGGGCGTCGCCGCGGCGCGAGCGCGCGGCCGCGGCGAGCGGCTCGATCCGGTGCGCGTGCCGGCCCAGCCGTTGGTGCTGGTGAACCCGGGCGTGGGCGTGCGCGCCGCAGACGCCTTCCGCTGGTGGGACGGGCGCCGGCCCGCTGCGGTCGCCGGCGCTGCAGCCACCTGGTGGTCGGGCCCCGACGTGACCAACGAGCTCGAGCCGGGTGTAGCCGCCCACGTGCCGGAGGTGCGGGCCGTGCTCGATATGCTGCGCGCCGCCTGGGACGGGCCCGTGGCGATGTCGGGCTCGGGCGCCACCTGCTTTGCGCTGGCGCCCGGCGTGCGCGCCGCGCAGGCGCTGGCCGACGAGCTGCGCCGGCGGTTGGCACCGAGCGCCTGGGTGGCGCTCAGCACCATCTCCGAACGCGGCTAGCCCAGCAGCGTCGTCGGTGCGTCCGCGACGCGGATCGGGGCATTGCGCTCGGCGCTCTCGTAGGCGGCGAACACCAGCCGCACCGCCTCGAGCCCGTCCTCACCGGAGCAGACGACCGGGCGCTCGCCCCGGATGGCCGCCAGGAAGGCCCGGATGTGGCGGGCGTGCGGGGCGTCGCCGGCGAAGCGGTGCTCGCTGACGTCGGTCTCGCCCCAGGTGGTGCCGGGCGAGGCGCGGTGCACGTGGCGCATCAGCGGCACGCCCGACCGGTTGGTGTACTCCAGCGCGCCGTGGGTGCCGTAGATCCAGAAGCCCTCCTCCCAGCCGGTCGCCGTCCAGGCGACTTCGACCGTGCCGAGGGCACCGTTCATGAAGCGCAGCGACACGTGGGCGGTGTCCTCGAGCTCCACGGCGAACTTGCGCGTGGCGGTGCGGGCGTAGACCTCCTCGACGTCGTCGCCGAAGTAGCGCGCCAGGTCCATCAGGTGGCAGCCGTTGTCGAGCAAGGTGCCGCCGCCGGAGCTCGCGCGCGTGGAGAACGACATGCGTACCGCGGCGGAGCCGGCCCAGTCGTGGGCCTGGCGCAGGCGGAGGTGGGTGATGTCGCCGAGGTCGCCGCGCTCGAGCATGCGCTTGGCGAGCTCGGCCGCCCCATGCGAGCGCAGCTGATGGTTGATCATGAACACCACGCCGGCGTGGCGGCAGGCGTCGATCATGGTGCGGCCCTGCTCGAGGTCGAGTGCGATCGGTTTCTCGCACAGCACGTGAACACCGTGATCGGCGGCCGCCAGGGTCGCCGGCGCGTGCACGGCGGTGGGGGCGGCGATCGATACGGCGTCCACTTCGCCGTCGGCGAACATGGCGCGGAAGTCGGTGTAGGAGCGCTCGACGCCCCAGGCCTGCGCACGCGCCTGCAGGGCCTGCGGTTGCGAATCGGCGATCGCGACCAGTTCGGCGCCCGCCGCCAGGTAGCCGTTGCGATGCGCTTGCGAGATCCCGCCCACGCCGATGATACCGATGCGCAGCGGCGGGTGCGGATCGATGTCGGCCCCACCGTAAGGGGTGTCGCCCCGCGCGGGGTCGATCGCCGGCGCTGGACGGACGCTCACACGTGCTCCTTGCCCTCGTTGGGGACGCGCTCGAGGGCCGGCGTCATGGGGCAGGTCGAGGTGTCGATGCTGACTCGCCGGCGCGCCCACGCGCAGGCGTTGGCGACGATGCGGCGCACGTGGGGATGGTGGTAGGTCGGGTAGGTCTCGTGGCCCGGCTGGAAGTAGACCACCCGCCCGTGCCCGCGGCGCCATGTGCACAGGCTGCGGAACACCTCGCCGCCCTGGAACCACGACAGCATCAACAGTTCGTCGGGCTCGGGGACGTCGAAGCGCTCGCCGTACATCTCCTCTTGTGCGAGCTCGAACATATCGGGGATGCCCGCCATGATCGGGTGCCCCGGCTGCAGGTTCCAGAGCCGTTCCTTCTCGTCGGCCTCGCGCCATTTCAGCGAGCAGTTGGTGCCCATCACGCGCTTGAAGGGCTTGCTGAAGTGCGCCGAGTGCAGCACCACGAGCCCCAGGCCGGAGAGCACCGCCTGGTGCACCTTCTCCGCCCACGCGTCGCTCACCTCGGCGTGCGCCAGGTGGCCCCACCACACCAGCACGTCACTCTGCGCCAGCAACGCCTCGGAGAGGCCGTGGTCGCGCTCGCGCAAGGTGGCGGTGGTGACCTCGGCCGTCGGGTCGTGCTCGTGGACGGCGTTCGCGATGGCACCGTGGATGCCATCGGGGTACAGGTTCCCGACCACCTCGTGCTCGAGCTCGTGCAGGTACTCGTTCCAGACGGTCACGCGAAGCGGTTCCATGGCGCTAGCGTAGCAGCCCGGATCGGCTGCGGTCAGCCCGTGACCGCCCCCGCGGAGGCCGATCCCACCAGCTTGGCGTACTTGTGCAGCACGCCGCTGGTGTAGCGCGGCAGTGGCGCCCGCCAGGCCGCGCGCCGCGCGGCCAACTCCGCCTCGGAGAGGGCCACGGCGATCAGGTTGCGCTCCGCGTCGATGGTGATGCGGTCGCCCTCCTCGAGCAGCGCCAGCGGGCCGCCGACGGCCGCCTCGGGCGCCACGTGGCCGACGACGAGGCCGTGGGTGGCGCCGGAGAAGCGGCCGTCGGTGATGAGGCCCACCGAGTCGCCGAGCCCGCGGCCGATGATGGCGCTCGTGGGGGAGAGCATCTCGCGCATGCCGGGCCCGCCCTTGGGGCCCTCGTAGCGGATCACCACCACGTCGCCGGGCCGGATGCGATCGGCCAGGATCGCCGCCATCGCGTCCTCTTCGGACTCGAACAGCCGTGCCGGGCCCTCGATGCGGGTGAGCTTCAGGCCCGAGATCTTCGCCACCGCCCCCTCGGGCGCGAGGTTGCCGCGCAGCACGGCCAGGTGACCCTGGGCGTAGACCGGCGCGTCCCACGGCCGCACCACGTCCTGATCGGGGCTCGGGGCGACGGCGACGGTGGCCAGGTTCTCGGCCACCGTGCGCCCCGTGACCGTCAGGCACTCACCGTGCAGCAGCCCCTTGTCGAGCAGCATGCGCATCACCAGCGGCACCCCGCCGACCGCGTGGAGGTCGGTGGCGACGTAGCGGCCCGAGGGCTTGAGGTCGCACAGCACCGGCGTGCGCCGGCGGATGGTCTCGAAGTCGTCGATCGTGAGCGGCACCCCGGCGGCGTCGGCGATCGCCAGCAGGTGCAGCACCGCGTTGGTGGAGCCGCCCAGTGCCATCACGACGGCGATCGCATTCTCGAACGCCGCGCGCGTGAGGATCGCACTGGGGCGCACGTCGCCCTCGATGCAGCGCATCAGCGCCTCGCCCGACGCGGCCGCGGAAACGCGCTTCTCGTCGTCCTCGGCAGCCATGGTCGAAGAGCCGGGCAGCGACAGGCCCAACGCCTCGATCGCCGACGACATCGTGTTGGCAGTGAACATGCCGCCGCACGAACCCGCGCCCGGGCAGGCGTGCTGCTCGACGGCCCGGAAGGTGTCGAGCGGGATCCGACCCGCCGCGTACTCGCCGACCGCCTCGAACACGCTGACGATGGTCAGGTCCTCGTCATCGAGGCGGCCGGGCTTGATGGTGCCGCCGTAGACGAACACGCTCGGGATGTCGAGGCGCGCGATGGCGATGAGCGCCCCGGGCATGTTCTTGTCGCAACCGCCGACGGCGAGCAGGCCGTCCATCGACTGGCCGCGGCAGACGGTCTCGATGCTGTCGGCGATCACCTCGCGCGACACCAGCGAGCACTTCATCCCCTCGGTGCCCATCGAGATGCCGTCACTGATGGTGATGGTGCCGAAGCGTTGGGGCATCGCGCCGGCGGCGCGCAGCGCTGCCTCGCCGGCGTCGGAGAGCCCGCCGAGCCCGCTGTTGCACGGGGTGATGGTGCTGTGCCCGTCGGCGACGGCGACGATCGGCTTGGTGAAGTCGTCGTCGCCGAAACCGACCGCGCGTAGCATCGCCCGGTTGGGCGCGCGCTGATCACCTTGCGTGACCACCTGGCTGCGGCGGTTGAGGGCAGTCGTCGGGTTGGGGCCGTGCTCGCTCATGGGGTCTCCAGCGCGGCGTGCGTCGTCGCGCCCGGGTCGCCGCACGGCCGGACGCTCGTCGGCGCGAGTCTACCCGCGCCAGGGCAGCGTCCGCGAGCGGGTGCGCCCGCTCGC
>SLRS01000113.1 GCA_007130855.1 Trueperaceae bacterium
CCATGCCCCCCAGCGAGACGCTCGAGCCCTTGCCCGACGACTTCTGGGGGACGCCCGTCGCCCGCGGGGACGAACGATCACCGGCCGCCGCAGCCATGGGCGAAGCAGCGGGCGAAGCAATAGGCGAAGCAGCGGGCGAAGCAGCGGGCGAAGCAGCGGGCGAAGCAGCGGGCGAAGCAGCGGGCGCCGCGTTCGCCCGCGACGGTCCCGGCGCCGGGACCGTCGCGCTGCTGCAGCGGCTCTTCCCCGGCACGGTCTTGCGCATCGAGTCGGCCGAGCCCGACGAGCCGGCCGAGGCCGCGACCCCTGACCAGGCCGGCGATGAGGGAGCCGCTCGCGGCACAACCGACGTGTGACCGCCACGGCCGACGCGGCGGCGCGCGGCAGCGGGCTAGAATCCCGGAGGAGTCGACACTCATGAACATCCAGAAACTGATGAAGGAAGCCCAGAAGGCCCAACGCCAGATGGCCGAGACGCAGGAGCGGCTGGCCGCGATGAGCGTCGAGGGCAGCGCCGGTGGGGGCCTCGTGACGGCCACGGCCAGCGGCGACGGGGCCGTCACGAAGGTGCGCATCGATCCTGGCGCCATCGACCCCGATGACGTCACGCTGCTCGAGGACCTCGTGACCGCCGCCGTGGCGGACGCCCAGCGCAAGGCCAAGGAGCTGCAGGAACAGGAGATGGGCTCGGCCATGGGCGGGCTCGGCAACATGCCGGGCCTGTTCTGAGGCGCGCGGGGCGTGCGCTATCCGACCCCGCTCCTGACTCTGATCCGCGAACTGAGCCGGTTGCCGGGCATCGGCCCGAAGTCGGCGCAGCGGCTCGCCTTCCACCTCTTCAACCAGCCCACCGAGGAGGTGCTCTCCCTCGCGCGCGCGCTGGAGGAGGCCAAGACCGGACTGGCGCGGTGCCCGCGCTGCGCCCACGTGATGGCGACCGGCGAGCGCGCCTGTGACGTCTGCCTCGACCCGGACCGCGACGGGGGCCTGTTGTGCGTGGTCGAGCAACCGGCCGACGTGCTGGCGATCGAACGCAGCGGCGAGTACACGGGCCGCTACCACGTGCTACACGGGGCTCTCTCACCCATGCACGGGCTCGGGCCCGAGCAGCTGACCATCACCTCGCTGCTGGAGCGACTCGAGGGGGTCCGTGAGGTGGTGCTGGCGACGTCGACCACCGTCGAGGGCGAGGCGACGGCCCTGTACCTGGCGCAGCGGCTCGAGTCGAGCGGCGTCAGCGTCACCCGGATCGCCTATGGCCTGCCGGTGGGCGGCGACCTCGAGTATGCCGACGAGGTGACGTTGGGCCGCGCCATGACGCATCGGCGGCCCGTGTGATGCTTCCCCGTCGCGGGGCAGCCGAGGCTGGGGGACGTTGACACCCGTCGATGCCTCCTTATAATGCGGCCGCCCACGGAAGGGGGTCGCATCGTTGCCAGCTGAGAAGCCAGTTCGTCGCCTCGTGATCGTCGAGTCGCCGACGAAAGCGCGCACCATCAAGCGATTCCTCCCCGGTGAGTACCAGGTCGAGGCGAGCATGGGACACGTCCGTGACCTGCCTGCCTCGGCCGCGGAGATCCCGGCGGAGCACAAGGGCCAGCCCTGGGCGCGTCTCGGCGTCAAGGTCGACAACGGCTTCGAGCCCCTCTACGTCGTCTCGCCGAAGAAGCGAGACGTGGTCCGCAAGCTGCGCCAGGCGCTGAAGCAAGCCGATGAGCTCTTGATCGCCACGGATGAGGATCGCGAGGGGGAGAGCATCGGCTGGCACCTCGTCCAGGTGCTCGCGCCGCGCATCCCGGTCAAGCGGATGGTGTTCCACGAAATCACCGAAGACGCGATCCAGCGCGCCCTGGCGCAGACCCGCGACATCGACACGAACCTGGTCGACGCGCAGGAGACGCGCCGCGTACTCGATCGCTTGGTCGGCTACACGATCTCGCCGCTGTTGTGGAAGAAGATCGCGCCTCGCCTCTCGGCGGGGCGCGTACAGAGCGTGGCGGTGCGGCTGCTGGTGCTGCGCGAGCAGGAGCGGCTGCGCTTCCGCACGGGCAGCTACTGGGACCTGCGCGCCGACTTGGTCACCCCCACCCGTGCCGCCTTCCAGGCGCAGCTCACGCACGTCGACGACGTGCGCGTGGCGAGCGGTCGCGACTTCGACGAGACCAGCGGCCGCCTCCGGCGCGAGCTGAGCGTCGGTCGCGACGTCGTGTTGCTCGACGAAGCCCGAGCCCGCGCGCTCGCCGACGCCGTGCAGCCGGGATCGTGGCGGGTGGTCGAGGTCGAGTCGCGCGATGCCACGCGCCAACCGGCGCCGCCGTTCACCACCAGCACCCTTCAGCAAGAGGCGAGCCGCAAGCTGGGGCTCGGTGCGCGCGACACGATGCGCGTGGCGCAGGGCCTCTACGAGCGCGGCTACATCACCTACATGCGCACCGACGCCACCCACTTGTCGAGCGAGGCGCTGAAGGCCGCGCGCGACGCCATCTCGCAGCGCTACGGCGACGCCTACCTACCCTCCGCGCCGCGCACCTACACGAAGCGCAGCCGCAACGCCCAAGAGGCGCACGAGGCCATCAGGCCGGCCGGGACCAGCATGCCCACCGCCGAGGAGCACGGCCTCAAGGCCACCGACGCGGCCCTGTACGAGCTGATCTGGAAGCGCACCGTGGCCAGCCAGATGCGCGACGCGCAGCTGCGATTCGTGACCGCCCGCATCGACGTCGACGCGCCGCAACGGAGCACCGCGGGCGAGCGGGCCCGGTTTCGCGCCACGGGCCGCACGACCATCTTCCCCGGCTTCTTCCGAGCCTACGTCGAGGGCAGCGACGACCCGGACGCCAGCCTCGACGCGCAGGAGCAGCCCCTGCCGCCGCTCGAGCGAGGCGCGCAGCTCGGGGCGCGACAGGTCGAGGCGGTGGGCCACGAGACCAAGCCACCGGCGCGCTACACCGAGGCCTCGCTGGTGAAACTGCTCGAGCAGGAGGGCATCGGCCGGCCCAGCACCTATGCCAGCATCATCGACACCATCTTGCGGCGCCAGTACGCCCGCAAGCAGGGCTCGCAGCTGATCCCCACCTTCGTCGCGTTCGCGACCAATGCGCTGCTCGAGCATCAGTTCGAGTCGCTGGTCGACACCGACTTCACGGCCACGATGGAGACCACCCTCGACGAGATCGCCAGCGGCAACGTCGACTCGCGTCCCTACCTGCGCGCCTTCTACGCCGGCGAGGCCGGGCTCGAGGCGACCGTGGCCAAGGGGCTCGAGGACATCGACGCGCGTGCGATCAGCACCATCCGCGATCCTGCCTGGGAACCGTACGTGGTGCGCGTGGGTCGGTACGGGCCGTATGTGGAGGGCCCGGTCGACGGTGAGGTCAAGACCGCCAGCCTGCCCGACGACGCCGTACCCGCCGAGCTCACACGCGCAGCCCTCGAGCGTTTCTTGCGTGAGGGGAACGCCGCCGACCACGTGATCGGCACGCATCCCGAAGGCGGCTACCCGATGCTGCTCAAGCGCGGCCCCTACGGCCCCTACCTGCAGCTCGGCGACGGTGCCGACGGCGACAGGCCCAAGCGCGTCTCGCTCCCGCCCGGGGTGGAGCCCGAGGGCGTCGACTTCGACCTGGCGCGGGCACTGCTCGACCTTCCGCGCGTGCTCGGCACGCATCCCGACAGCGGCGAGGAGGTCGAGGCACACATCGGCCGCTTCGGACCGTACGTGCGTCACCAGAAGACATTCGCCAGCATCCCCAAGGGCGCCGAGTTCGACCTCCTCAGCGTGACGCTCGAGCAGGCGCTCGAACTGCTGGCCCGCAAACGCGGCCGCAACGCACCGTTGCGGGTGGTGGGCGATCACCCCGAGACCGGCGAGCCGGTCGAGCTGCGCGACGGGAAGTACGGCCCGTACGTCTCGCACGCCAAGGTCAACGCCTCGCTGAAGGACGGCCAGGACCCTGCGGGCCTGGATCTGGAGGCGGCGCTGGCGCTGCTGGCCGAGCGCGAAGCAGCCGGCGGCGGACGGGCCGCACCCGCCAGGCGCCGCGGCGGCCGAGCCGCCGGCACGCCGAGAGCGCAGGCCAAGCCGAAGGCGAAGGGTCAGGCACGACGCCAGCCGAAGAGCCCGGCGAAGCCCGCTCGCAAGCCGACGCGGCCGAAGGCGACCACCGCCGACCTGGAGCGCCACCTCGATGATCTCGATCCACAGGTGCGCGAAGTGGTGACGCGGCTCGAGGGCATGCAGGGGAAGGTCAAGCAAGATCCCGTCGCGGTGGCCGATGATCTCGGCCTGGTCGAGGAGGACGTGGAGAAGCTGCGCAAGCGGGGGCTGTTCAAGCTGCGCATGGCATACGGCAAGGAGCGCGCGGCTGCCGAGGCCGACTGACGGAAGTGCCGGCTCGGCCCTCGCGCGGGCCGAGCGCTACACTGCGGCTGTGCCCCGCTACAGCGTCAGCGACGCCCTGGTCTTGCGGCGCACGCCGCTCCCGAACGGCGACGTGGTGGTGACGCTGCTGTCCGAACACGGGAAGTGGCGCGCGGTGGCGCGCAAGGGCCGGCTGCCGGGCGGCAACCTGGCGCGGCTCTCGCTCTTCCACGACGTCACCGTGCAGGCCTACCGGCGCCGGGAGGACGATCTCGCGGTGCTGACGCAGGTGCGACTGAACGGTGCCCTTGGTGGCCTGACGCGCCCCGAAGCGTACCCCTATGCGCACTTGCTGGCGGAGCTCGCGGACGCGCTCACCGTCGACACGCACGTGGGTGAGCGGCTCGTCGCGGTGGTTGCGAGCGGCCTGCGCGGTGTCGCCCGACACGGCGACCCCGAAGCCGTCGCCCTGGCCTATGCCTGGCACCTCATCGCTCTCGCCGGCCTCGCGCCACACGTGCATGGCGGCCCGACGCCGCATTGTGCGCGCTGCGCCGCGCCGGCCACCATCCTGGCGACGGCGGACGGGACGCTGCGCTGCGTCGAGCACGGCGACGGACCACGCGACGTGTGGCTCGGCAGTGAGGGCGCCGCCGACTTGGCGCGAACGGTCGGCGCTCCCCTGCGCGAGGCGATCGCGGCCCCAGCGCGCGAGCGCGAACGCGCGCTGCGCGCGTTGCAGGCCTACGCCCGTGAGCACGTCGGCGAGCTGCGCGCGCTGCGTAGCCTCGTGGAGCGCAACCCGTGAGCGCCTTCGACCTGGTCGCGGCGCTGGCCGTCGGGTATCTCCTGGGCGGCTTCCCCACCGCCGAGCTGGCCGCGCGGGTGCGCGGCACGACGATCTTCGAGGTCGGCTCGGGGAACATGGGCGCGATGAACACGGCCCGCAACCTGGGCTTCGGTCTCGGCTTGGCGGTCCTCGCCATCGACATCGGCAAGGGTGCCTTGGCGTCCTGGTTGGGGTCGGTCATGGGCGCCGCGGTGGGCGCGGGGGCGCCGGCCGATGCCGTGTTGGCGCTGTCGCTGTCTGCCGGCGTCGCCGCCGTCATCGGCCATGCCTGGTCGCCATACGTTCGGCTGCGGGGCGGCAAGGCCCTCGCCGTCGCCTTCGGTGCGACCCTGCCGGTCTTCCCGTGGGGTGGGCTGGCTGCCTTGACGCTGCTGATCGCCCTGGTGTTGATCCTGCGCCGCGTGGGACCGGCCACCTTGCTCACGGTGGTGTCCTTCCCGCTGCTCACGTACCTGGCCACCATGCGCGCCACGCTCGATCAGGGCATGGCCTTCGCGGCCACCACGGCCGCCCTGGCTGCGGCCCTGGTGATCGCGCTCAAGCATCTGCAGTTCTGGCTCGCTGCCCGCTCGCCCGCTACCGCGACCGACCGCGACGCGGACGCGGGCTGATGGGCTCAGGTATCGGCGTCGGCGGCCCTGATCAGCTCGGCACCCGCGAACCCTCGGGGATCGTGATGATGCCTGACCAGGGCGGCCACCTCGGGGTCGCCGCCGGCTGCCAGGATCATCTCGGCTCCGCGCGCCGCGTGCCTTCGGTGCCACGCCAGCAAGCCCACCAGGCCGACGGCCGGCGTGGCGCCTGCGTCACCGGTGTCGTCTCGGCCCGCCGCCTCGCCGCGCGCCTCGCGCCACGGGCGGCACAGGTGCACGACGATACGTTCCCAGGCGCGGTAGGGGACGGCGGACTTGCCTACGTCGTGCAACAGGGCCGCGCGGACGACCGTCGCGGGCGCGCCCGGGTGGGCGGCGAGCAGCGCTCGCGCGACCCGGCAGGCGTGATCGCGATCGCGCCGGTCCATGCCCTGGTAGAGGTCCAGCTCGTGCCCGCTCAGCCATTGGGCGGCAAACGTATCGTCGGGACGAGCCAGTGACGGTACGAAGGCGCGCAGCGTACGCAGGCCCGCGTTGACGAACCAAGTGGCCGGCTTCACAGCGACGAGTGTACCGAGCACGTGGGCGACGGCACGCTCGAGCGTCTCCCGTACAATGAGGGCCGTGACGGTCTCGCCGCGTTCCCAGCACGCCCTCGCCGCTCTCCTCCTCGGCCTGCTCGCGCTGATGCTCGGGCCGGCACTCGCGCAGGAGGCGGCCGCTCCGCTCGACGACGAGCACGCCGAGATGCAGGTGCTGGTCGCGGGCGACGACCCCGCCGAGGTGGCCGACGAAGCCGTGACCAACTGGCTCGCGCGACCGGCGCTCGGCATGGGCGATCTGCTGGGCCGCGACGCGAGCGAGGTGTGCGAGCTGCTGCCCGAGCTCGTTTCGGCGCCGCCGCCACCGGAGGGCACCCGCGTCAACCTCGAAGACCGGCGCGAGCAGCCGCTCGACGATCCCGACCTGCGCCGCTTCACCTACAGCGCGGTGCGCCCCGTCGACCAGCTCGACGTGGTGCAGGTCGAGTTGGTCCGCGACGAAGAGGGGTGGCGCGCCGTCTCGGTCGGCTTCCGGATCGAGGCGGTGAACCGGGGCTGGTTGGCCGCGCCGGCGACCGGCGGCATCTTCGCGGGGCTGTCGCTCGCTCTGCTGTTCCTGCTCGCGCGCCCGTCCCCGCTGCGGCGGGTGTTGGCGAGCGGACTCCTGTACGTGCGCGAGCACCGCCGCCTGGTGTTCGGGACGATGATCGCGCTCTACGGCGCCTTCGCCGGTGGCGTGTGGACCGGCGCGGCGCTGCCCCCGGAGTGCGACGACGCGGTGCTGGTCGTGCTCGGGCAGGCGCTCGGTCAGGTCGGGGCGACCGACGCCCTGCTGGCCGGCGACCCGCTGCGACTCGCCGTCACGATCTTCTACCAGAACTTCGGCGTGGTGACGCTGCTGCTGTTCTGGCTCGGGCTGCTGTTCGGCATCCCGGCCTACCTGCTCGCGTTCCCGCAGTTCTTCGCCAATGGACTGCCCTTCGGCGTGCTGTACGACGCCAGCGGGCCGCTGGCGCTGCTCGGTACGGTACTGCTGATCGTGATCGAGCTGACGGCCTACTTCCTGGTGGTCGCGGGCGGCGGCATGCTGCTCGTGACGATCGTTCGTCACGGCCTCGCGGGCTTCCCGCTGGCCCTGCGCAAGACGCTCGCGATGCTGACCATCGCCGCCGTGCTGCTGGTGATCGGCGCCTGGTACGAGGTGGTCCTGATCATGTTGGCGTGAGCCGTTCGCCGCGCGCAGCGGGCCGCCCGCCGACCCGGGAGGCGCGGCGTCGCGCAGCGCGCTGGCGTCCTCAGCGCGCCAGCACGCGCCGTACCGCCGGCGCCACGTCGAGCAGCGAGGTGGCCCCGGCGAAGCTGCCGGCGCCGGGGCCCAGGGCCAGCAGCGGGACCGGCGCCAGGGTGTGGCGCGGGCTTCCGAGATCCTCGAGGTTGCCGTGGTCACTGGTCAGCAGCAGCGTGACGTCACGCGGCAGCGCGGCGACCAAGATCGGCAGGAAGGCATCGAGACGCTCCAGGAAGGCGCGCGCCGCGGCACCGTCCTGGCGGTGCCCGGCTCGGTCGGCGCTCCACACGTCGAAGAAGGTGAAGGCGTGCTCGCCCGCGAGCGCCGCCAGGGCCCGCGCCTGCTGCTGTAGGCCGAGCCGCTCGGCGCCCCACCCTACCGGCTCGACCAGTCGCGCCAAGCCGGCCGCATCGAGGTCCGCCGCGACCGCGCGTCCGGCTGCCCAGGCCTGCAGGTCGCTCAGCTCGAGCCCCGCAGCGAGCGCGGCGGCCACCGGGGCCGATGGCCGATGCCGCCGCAGCCTCCGTTCGGGGGCGGTCGTCGCGCCCGCCACCGGCGCGTCCAGGGCGCCCAGCGCCGCCAGGTAGCGGGCCGGATAGGCATTCGCCAGCAGCGAACCGCCGCAGGCCACGCCGTCGGAGAACAGGCTGCCGCGCCGCAACAGCGAGCGCAGCGTCGGGCCTGGCCAGGGTCCGTAGTGCCGGCCCATCACCTGGGCCGCGTTGCGGCCGGTGAGCAGCGTGGTCTGGCCGGTGGCGGACTGCGGTAGACCCTCGACGCCGAGGCGCGCATCGAGCGCTGCGGTCACACGCCCACCCGACTCGGCGCCCGACCAGGCCGCTGCCGTCCAGTCGCCCCCGGCCACCGAGCGCAGCCCCGGCCAGGACCCCGCCAACGGGTTGCATGCCGGATCGGCCGCCCCCAGCCCCAGACCGTCGAGGAACACGAAGAGCAGCCGCGCCACGCGCGGCTGCCCTAGATGCCCACGCCGACGGCGGCCTTCACGCGCGCGAGCGTGGCGGCGGCGCGCTCACGCGCCGCTTCGGCGCCGCGTCCGAGGATCCGGTCGAGCTCGGCGGGATCGCGCATCAGCGCTTCGTAGTGCTCCCGGATCGGCGTCACGCGCTCGAGCACCGCCTCGAGCACGGCCTTCTTGAGGTCGCCGTAACCGCGCCCCTCGAACCGCGCGCCGATCGACTCGAGCGGCTCCTCCGAGAGTGCATGCAAGATGGTGAGCAGGTTGCGAACGCCGGGGCTGGCGTGCTCGAAGCGGAACTCGCGCTGGGAGTCGGTGACGGCCGACATGATGGTCTTCTTCAGCACCTCGGGTCGGTCGAGCAGGCCGATCGCGTGACCGGGGCGCTCGATCATGACGCTCTTGCTCATCTTCTCGGTGGGGTCGTCCAGACCCATGATCCGTGCCCCGGCACCAGGGATGACGGCGCGCGGCAACACGAAGGTGTCGCCGAACAGGCGGTTGAAGCGCGTGGCGATGTCACGCGTCAGCTCCACGTGCTGGACCTGGTCCTCGCCAACGGGCACCTCGTCGGCATCGTAGAGCAGGATGTCGGCCGCCTGCAGCACCGGATAGGTGAGCAGTCCCGCGCCTACCGACTCGCGTCCCTCGGCCTTCGACTTGAACTGGGTCATGCGGTAGAGCCAGCCCAGCGGCGTGACGCAGGTGAGGATCCAGCTGCACTCGGCGTGCTCGGGGACGTGCGATTGCAGGAACACGACGTTGCGCTCGGGATCGAGGCCGCAGGCGAAGTAGAGTGCCGCCACCGCACGCGAGCGATGACGCAGCTCGGCGGGATCGACCGCCTCGGGGATCGTGAGCGCGTGCAGGTCGACCACGCAGAACAGCGCGTCCTGCTCGTCTTGACGCGCGACCCACTGCCGCAGCGCGCCCAGGTAGTTGCCCAGGTGCAGCGCGTCGGTCGGTTGCATGCCCGAGAGCACCCGCGGGCGTTGGGAGGATACGTCGGCGGCGGTCGCCGCAAGGGCGGGTTCGGTCATCCGCGGAGTCTACCGCGCGACCGGACGCACGACCCGCAAGGAGGTGCCCGGGAGCAGCAGGCGGGCCTCGTCGGCGGCCCCCGGGGGGGTGTCGAGCAGGTCCTCGAAGTGGCCGGGCGCCAGACCGAGCGCGAACGGGTCGAGCTCGACCGCCGCCGCGCCGAGGTTGGCGATCACCAGCACGCGATCCTCGTCGCGGACGCGCCAGAACGCCAGCTGGGCGGCGCCGAGGCCATCTACCAGCTCGAGCCTGCCGCCCGTCAGCGCGCTCGAGGCCGAGCGCAGGGCGACGAGGCGTCGGTACCAGTGCAGCAGCGAGTCGGGGTCGGCGCGTTGGGCGGCGACGCTGACCGCCGGTTCGGTGCTCGACGGGGCACGCCAGGGGGTGGCGCTGGAGAAGCCGCCGTCCTCGTCGGCGCTCCAGCGCATGGGCGTGCGCTTGTCGCGATCGTCCTCGCTGGGGCCGTTGGGCAGCCCGAGCTCCTCGCCGTAGTAGAGGAAGGGCGTCCCCGGCAGCGTGAGCAGCAGTCCCGCCGCCAGGCGCAAGCGCGCGGTGTCACGCCGCAACGGGCTGAGCGACGTGGCCGGCCGTATCTGGTCGTGGTTGGCCAGGAAGGTCGCGCGCCGTGCGTTCGGAGGGTAGGCGTCCTCGTCGAGCTGGAGCTGAGCACGCAGGTTGATCGCGGAGCGCCCCTGCACGGCCGCGAGCAGTTCACGCCAGAGTGGGTAGTTGAACGACATGTCGAGGCCGGCGTCGCGGTGGTAGGCGGCGATCGCCTGGGTGGCAGTCCACGTCTCACCCACCAGGAACGCGCCCGGATGGCGCGCGCGCAGGGCGGCGTTGAAGTCGCGCACCCAGGCGTAGTTCTCGAGCGTGTTGGCGATCGTCCCGTCCTCGCCTTCGATCACGTGCTGGATCGCATCGACCCGGAAGCCGTCCACGCCCAGGTCGAGCCAGAACGCCGCCACGTCGAGCATCGCCTCTGTGACGGCCGGGTTGCGGTGGTCGAGGTCGGGCATGCCGGCCTCGAACAGGCCGAGGTAGTAGCTGCCGTCGCCGGCACCGTGCCAAGCCGGTCCACCACCGGTGCCGCGCCAGGCGAGTCGTTCGTCCGACCACACGAAGCGGGCGCGGTAGGTCGGGTCACCCGCGAGCGCACGTTGGAACCAGGGGTGCTCGCGCGAGGCATGGTTCACCACCAGATCGAGCACCACGCGCATCCCGCGGGCGTGAGCGGCGTCGAGGAAGACCAGGAAGTCGGCCATGGTGCCGTAGTCGGGGTTGATCGCCCGGTAATCGCTGACGTCGTAGCCGTGGTAGGAGGGGCTCGGGTGGATCGGCATCAACCACAGGCCGCTGACGCCCAGGCTCTCGAGGTGGTCGAGGCGCGCCGTGAGGCCGCGTAGGTCGCCGATCCCATCACCACTGGAGTCGGCGAAGCTGCGCACGAACACCTCGTAGTAGACGCCGTCGCCGGGATCGCTCGGCCACCGTTCGTTCGGGGCGGCCGCCGTCCAGGGCGAGGCCGAGCCCGCCAGCGGCGGCGCGGCCCGGACGGGGTCGAGCACCGGCACGAGCGCCAGCACGAGCGCGAGCACGCGCACGGCTGCCAGCGGCCGAGCGCGCATCAGTCGACCACCTGGTCCGGCGCCAGCACCGGTCCGCCCGGCCAGCGCCGGTCGACCCATGCGAGTGGCGCGGTGGGCACCCCGTCGACGCGCATCTCCCAGTGCAGGTGCGGGCCGGTCGAAAGGCCGGTGCTGCCGACGGAGCCGATCACCTGACCGCGCTCCACGACGTCGCCTACCGACACGGCCAAGGCCGACTGGTGGAAGTAGAGGCTGGTGACGCCGAAGCCGTGGTCGAGCACCACCAGCCCCCCCTTGATCGGGTACATCCCGGCGACTCGCACCACGCCGGCGTTGGTGGCGAGCACGGGCGTGCCGGTCGGTGCGGCGATGTCGGTGCCGAGGTGGAAGCTGACCGGGCCGCCCGGCGCGTAGCGCCGTGGTAGGCCGAATGCCGAGGTGTGGCGCCCCTCGACGGGGAGGAGGAAGGGCCGATCCCAGCGCGGCAGCGGCCCCACCGCCGCGAACGCCTTCTCCAACGTGCGGGCCTCGAGCTCACGGCCCTCGGGCGTGATCACGGCGAGGGTCGCCGGCGCGACGTTGAGCTCCTGCACCGGATTCGGGTTGGGGGCCACGCGGACCACGCCGTGGGTCTCGTGCGCGTTGCCGAACGCGTCGACGACCACGCCGCGCAGGTTGCGATCGCCCGGCTCCGCCTGCAGCGGCAGCGGCAGCAGCACGACGTACTCGTCGCCCCGCCGCAAGCCCGGCTGGGGCACGCCGTCGAGCTCGACGCCCACGTCCACCACACGCAGGCGCGGCTCGCGCTGGGGTTCGAGGCCCCACGCCAGGCGTACGAAGAGCGCGTCACCGATCGTCAAGGCGTCTGGCGCCTCGAGCCGCGGCTCGGGCGGCCAGGCCGCGTACACGACGCGGCTGTCGTGGCCAACGCGGCCGGCGGCGTCCTCGGCCTCGATCTCCAGCGCCCACGCACCGGCCTCGGCGAGGAGCGATACCCGTAGTTCCTGCGCGACCTCCTCGAGCGTGGTGTCGGCGTAGCGCAAGCGCACGATGGCGGGGACGTCGACCGAGACCGAGACGTCGAGCGGGCGCCCGGCAACCGGCTGCTCGCCCACCTCCACGTAGAGCCGCGGCGGCGCACCCGGTGGTGCCGCCGAGCCGATCACCCCACCTAGGAGGACGGCGAGCGCCACCCCTGTCGTGGCGAACGCCAGCGCCCGGCGCGGCCCGCGCTGGAGCCACGCGAGCGCCGCGGCGACGGGCGTCACCTCAGGGCTCGCTCTCACCCTGACGCAAGCTCGTCACGAACGGGAGGTTGCGGTAGCGATGGGCGATGTCGAGCCCGTAACCGTAGACGTAGGCGTCCTCGATCTCGAACCCGAGGTAGTGGATGGGGACGTCGACCAGGCGGCGCGTCGGCTTCGACAGCAGCGACGCCACTCGCACCGACAGCGGGCCGCGGCCCTGCAGGTAGCCCAGCAGGTACTGCATCGTGAGGCCGGTGTCGATGATGTCCTCGACCAGCAGCACGTGCTTGCCCTTGAGCGACTGCTCCAGGTCCTTGACCAGCTGGACCTCGCCCGACGACTCGGTCCGCGAGCCGTAGCTCGACACCGACAGGAAGTCGATCGTGAGCGGCTTGGCGATCGCCCGCACCAGGTCGGCCATGAACGGGAAGGCGCCGTTCAGCACGCAGATGATGTGGAGCGGCTCGGCGCCGTAGTCGGCGGTGATGCGCTGCCCGAGCTCACGCACGCGCGTCGCGATGGCGTCGGCGGTGATCTGGACGGGTCCAGGGCCGGGGACCAGGCTGTACTCAGTCATCGGGGCGCTCTCTCCGCCCCGAACGTGCGCTGGCAGCGGCCGGGCGGGGCTGTGCCGAAGTATACCGGAGCCGCTCGAGGTCCCTGGCCCCGAGCTCGCGCCAGGCGCCGGGCTCGAGGTCGCCGAGCGACAGCTCGCCGATGTGCGTGCGCAGCAGCCGCAGCACCGGCGCATCGACCGCCGCCAGCATCCTGCGCACCTGCCGCGTGCGGCCCTCGGCCAGCACCAGCACGACGCCGCCCGGAGCGCTGCGGACGTGCTGCGCCCGCGCCGGGCCGTCCTCGAGCAGCACGCCCTGACGCAGCCGCGCGCGCGCCGCCGCGGCGAGCGGCCCACCCTCGCACCAGGCGCGGTAGGTCTTGGTGTGCCCGAAGCGCGGATGGGTGAGCCGCAGCGTCAGCTCGCCGTCGGTCGTGAGCAGCAACAGCCCCTCGGTGTCGCGGTCGAGCCGGCCCACGGGATGCAGGCCTGGGATCGGCGGCATCAGGTCGAGCACGGTGCGGCGGCCACGCTCGTCGGCCGCCGTGGTGATCACCCCCACCGGCTTGTACAAGGCGAAGGTGCGGGGGGGCGCTGCGGCCGCGACCGGACGGCCGTCGAGGCGCAGGACCTGGTCGGGCATCACCCGCGCGCCGAGCTCGGCCCGCTGGCCGTCGATCGACACCCGGCCGGCCCGGATGAGCTCCTCGGCGGCGCGGCGGCTGGCCACCCCCGCCCGAGCCAGAACCTTCTGTACGCGCTCGCCTCGGCTCACGCCTCAGGATACGCGCTCACGGCCTCGCACCCGGCAGCGGCGCGGCCGCGTGGTAGCGTCGCGCCCATGCTGCAGCCGATCCAGGAACGCTACGCCGACCTGCTGGTCGGCTACTGCACGGAGGTACGGCCGGGCGACGTGGTCGCGCTCGACGTGGGCAGCGAGGCGCTGCCGATGGCTCGGGCCCTGACGCGCGCGGTGCTGCGCGCCGGTGCGCGGCCATTGCTGCGCATCAGCTACCCGCAGTACGAGGCCGACCTCGTCACGCTGGCCAGCGACGACTTCTTGGCGGCCGAACCGACGGTCGAGCTCGAGGAGATCCGCCGCACCGACGTGTCCATCCGGGTGGACGCTCCGTCCGACCTGCGTGCCTTGCAACGGGCCGACAAGACGCGCATTGCGCGCTTGGCGAAGCACCGCGAGGCGGTCCGGCGCCACCGCCTGGCGCATACCCGCTGGGTCGGCACGCTCTACCCTACCGTCGCCGCGGCCGTGGCCGCCGGCATGGGTCTCGACGACTTCGAGACGTTCGTGTTCGGGGCCATGCACCTCGACCAGGCCGATCCGGCGGCGCACTGGCGCGCCTTGCGCGAGCTCCAGGCGCGGCTGATCGAGCGCCTGGCGCGCGCGCGCACGCTGCGGGTGGTCGGCGACGGCACCGATCTCAGCCTGTCCGTGGCCGGGCGCACCTGGATCAACTCCGACGGCAAGCGCAACATGCCTTCGGGCGAGGTCTTCACGGCACCGGTCGAGGACTCGGCCGCCGGGACCATCCACTTCGACGTCCCGAGCAGCGTCTCCGGAACGCTCGTGCGGGGCGTGCGCCTGCGCTTCGAGGCAGGCCTCGTCGTCGAGGCCTCGGCCGAGCAGGGCGAGGACCTGCTGCTGGCACAACTCGAGGTGGATCCCGGCGCCCGCCGCTTGGGGGAGGTCGGGATCGGCACGAACACCAAGATCCAGCGCCCCATCCTGCACACGCTCTTCGACGAGAAGATCGGCGGCACCCTGCACCTGGCGCTGGGCAACGCCTACGCCGAGAGCGGTGGCACCAACGCCAGCAGCCTGCATTGGGACCTGATCATCGACCTGCGTCGCGGCGGCCGCATCGAGCTCGACGGTGAAGCGTTCCAGGTGGACGGGAGCTTCGTCTAGCCCGGCGCGGTGCCCACCCGCCGCTTGCCGGCCCTTGCGCCCGCTGCGGCGAGTCGGCTACACTCTGATCTTGTCGCCAGGCTTCCGCGCCGCCATCCCGGCGCGGAACGGACCCGGTCCTGAGCGGGCGATGCGACGCACGCCGAAGTGGCGGAATTGGTAGACGCGCACGATTCAGGGTCGTGTGTCCGCGAGGACGTGTGGGTTCAAGTCCCACCTTCGGCACCAACGAGGCGCCCCGGGAACGTTCCCGGGGCGCCGTCGTGTCGGCCGCGGTGCCGACACCTGCGCGCTCGCCGTCAACCCTCGCTGGTCGCCTCGAGCTCGCGCAGCGCCCCGAGGTCGGACAGTGCCTCGGCCACCTCGGCCAAGAGCGCGAGGCGGTTGGCTCTCACCTCGGCGTCGTCGACCATCACCAGCACCCCCTCGAAGAAGGCGTCGAGCGGTGTCTTGATCCGTACCACGTCGGCGACCGCCGCATCGAGGTCGGTCAGGTCCTGGCCTGGGCCGCGGCCCAGGTCCCACGGCGGGAGTTGCTTGCGCGCACTCGCCATCAGGCGCTCGACGCCGCGGCGCGCCTCCGGCAGGGCGTCGTGCAGCGGCGCCTCGACCGGGTCGCGAAACAGTGCCGGCTTGACGCCGACACCCTCCGGCGCCTGCTTCGCGAGGTTGGCGGCACGCTTGTGCAGCGTCAGGAGATCGCCGAACCCCGGCAGCGGCAGCAGCGCGAGCAGCAGGTGGGCACGGCGCCCCGCCCCGATCACCGAGCGCGAGCCCTGGACCGCGGCGCGTACGACCTTCTGCGGCAGGCCCTCGTCGCTCAGCATGCCCGCCACGCGCTCCCACAGGTAGCGCTCGACCGCGGCGACCGTCTCGTTGCTCACGCTCGGCGTGGTGAAGCTCGCGGCCACCGCCTCGAGCACCTTCGGGAGCGGCACCCGCCAGCCTTGCGCCGTCAGCGTCCGCAACGCTCCCAGGGCGGCGCGGCGCACGCCGAACGGGTCGGCCGAGCCGCTCGGACGACGGCCGATGGCGAAGAAGCCGACGACCGTGTCGAGCCGGTCCGCCACCGCGAGCAGCGCGCCGATGCGGCTCCCGGGCAACGCAGCACCGGGACCGCGCGGGAGCACGCCGTCCTCCAGCGCAACGGCGACCCGCTCCGGCAGGCCCTCCGCGAGGGCGTAGGCGCGACCCATCGTGCCCTCGAGCTCGGGCAGCTCGTAGACCATCTGGGTGGCCAGGTCGGCGCGGAAGAGCGGCAGCGCCTGCTTGAGGGTGGCGGCCTCCTCCTTGCTGGCGCCCAGGAGCTCCGTCAGGCGCCGCGTCGACTGGGCGACGCGGGCGACCTTGTCGGCCATCGAGCCGAGCTCCTTGTGGAACGCGATGCCAGCCAACGCCCAGGCGTGCTGCGCGAGCGTCTGGCGCCGGTCGGCGTCCCAGAAGAAACGCGCGTCCTCGAGCCGACCGCGTAGCACCTGCTCGTAGCCCGAGCGCACCACGCCCTCGTCGGGGACGCGATTGTTCGACACCGCCACGAACCACGGCGCCAGGTTGCCCTGGTCGAAGCGGGTCGGGAAGAAGCGCTGGTGGCGAATCATCACGGTGGCGAGCACGGCCTCGGGCAGCTCGAGGAAGTCGGCATCGAAGCATCCCAGGATGCCGGTCGGCCACTCCACCAGGTCGGTGACCTCGTCCTCGAGCCCGGCCTCGCGCTCGAGGACGAGACCGGCCCCCGCGGCGGCCGCGCCGGCAGTGTCCAGCACGGCGGCGCGGCGCGCGGAGCGCGCCGCGATCACCGACGCGGCCGCGAGCGCATCGGGATAGTCGGCCGCCGCGCGCAGCACGATCTCCGCGGGGTGGAGGAAGCGGTGGCCGCGCGTGGCGCGGCCGGCGTCGAGGCCGGCGAGGCGCAATGGCAGCAGTTGGTCGTCGAGCAGCGCCACGAGCCAGGCCAGCGGCCTCACGAAGGCGAACTCGTGCTCGCCCCAGCGCATCTTGCGGGGGGCCGGGAGGTCGCGGATCACGCCGCCGAGCAGCTCCGGCAGCAGCTCGGCAGCGTCCTCGCCACCCACCTCGCGCCGGGCGAACACGTAGCGCCCACGCTCGGTCTCCTCGACCGTGAGCGCCGCGGGGTCGACGCCGAACGAACGGGCGAAACCGACGGCGGCCTTGGTGGGTGCGCCATCGGCATCGAAGGCGGCGCCCTCGGCGGGTCCACGGCGAGCCTGCTCACGCCGGCGGCTGTGCGTTGCCAGCTCGTGCACCAAGACGGCCAGGCGGCGGGGCGTGGCGAAGCTGCGCATGGGTCCGTGGTCCAAGCCGGCGGCCGCGAGGCGTTCGCCTAGCAGCTCGGGCAGGGCGTTCTCACCCTGGCGCACGTACCAGCTCGGGAGTTCCTCGACGCCGATCTCGAGCAGCAGCGTCGACATCAGCGGACCTCCGCCGCACTGCCGGTGACCGGCGGAGCGAGGTAGGCGCGGGCGCAGGCCTCGGTCAGGCGGCGGATGCGTTGCACGTAGCCCTGACGTTCGGTGTGCGACAGCACGCCGCGGGCGTCGAGCAAGTTGAACGCATGCGAACAGCGCAGTGCGAACTCGTAGGCCGGGTACAACAGGTCGAGTCCGAGCAGGCGTTGCGCCTCGGCCTCGAAGCGGTCGAACAGCAGCCGCTGCAGCTCGGGATCGGCGTGATGGAAGTTGTAGTGGCAGTGCTGGCGCTCGAAGTCGGCACGCAACGCGCCCATCGTCACGCCCGACGCGACCTCGACGTCGAAGGCGTGCGCCGCACCCTGAAGGTACATCGCCAGGCGTTCGAGGCCGTAGGTGAGTTCGACCGAGATGGGCTCGCAGTCGATGCCGCCGACTTGCTGGAAGTAGGTGAACTGGGTGATCTCCATGCCGTCCATCCACACCTCCCAGCCGAGGCCCCAGGCGCCGAGGGTGGGCGACTCCCAGTTGTCCTCCACGAAGCGGATGTCGTGGGCGCCCGGGTCGATGCCCAGGTGGTAGAGCGAGGCGAGGTAGATCTCCTGGACGTCGGCCGGCGACGGCTTCAGCACCACTTGGTACTGGTAGTAGTACTGGAAGCGATACGGGTTGTCGCCGTAGCGACCATCGGCGGGGCGCCGGCTGGGGGCGATGCCGGCCACCCGCCACGGGGCGGGACCGAGCGCTCGCAAGAAGGTGGTCGGGTAGAACGTGCCTGCTCCGACCTCCGTGTCGTGCGGCGGTGCGATCACGCAGCCACGATCGGCCCAGAACCGGTCGAGCGCCATGGTGACGTCTTGGAATCGCATGCTGCTCCTCCGGGCAGGTGTGGGGTGAGCGCTTCATGAGCCCGTGCTGAACGGCTTTGTTACGCATTCCGTACCCACACCACCGTCGACCGCGTACTATAGCACCATGCGGCCGATCATCACGAACCCCGTTCCAGACGCTGTTCACACCGACGCAATCGGGTCTGGCACGGGAACTGGCCGCGCCCTCCCGAGCAAGGCGTCACCATGAACCGTTACGACGATCGTGCCCGCCTCGTGTTCCATTTCGCGCGCGAGGAAGGCTCGAAGTTGGGCCACGCCATGATCGGCCCCGAGCACCTGTTGCTCGGGCTGATGCGCGAGGGCGGCAATGCGTCGAAGGTGCTGACGGAGTTCGGCGGCGCCCTCGAGGGGTTCCGCCGCCAGGTCGAGGAGATGGTCGGACGCGGCGACGGGCTGCCGCGCAACGAGACGGCTGCGATCACCCCCCGCGCACGTCGCGTGATGGAGCTCGCCGGCAGCGAGGCGCGCAGCCTCGGCAGCAACGTGATCGCCACCGAGCACATCCTGCTCGGCATCATCCGCGAGGGCGACGGGGTCGCATACCGGATCCTGCAGCACCTCACGCGCGACGTCGACACCGTGCGCTGGCGCATCCTGGCCGCGAGCGACCCGAAGCAGCAGCAGGAGACCATCAACACGCCGTTCCTCGACGAGTATGCCCGCGATCTGACCAAGGAGGCGCGCGACGCCAAGCTCGACCCGGTCATCGGTCGCACCGAGGAGATCCGCCGCGTCATCCAGATCCTGTCGCGCCGCACCAAGAACAACCCGGTGCTGATCGGCGAGCCCGGCGTCGGCAAGACGGCCATCGTCGAGGGCCTGGCCCAATCGATCGTCGAGGGGCGCGTGCCGCCCAATCTGGCCGACGTGCGGGTCCTGTCGATCGACCTCTCCAACATCGTCGCCGGCACCAAGTACCGGGGCGAGTTCGAGGAGCGCCTGCGTCAGGTGATCGAGGAGTTGCGTGCCGCCAAGGTGATCGCCTTCATCGACGAGCTCCACACGCTCGTCGGCGCCGGCGGCGCGGAGGGCACACTCGACGCCGCCAACATCCTCAAGCCGCCGCTGTCACGCGGCGAGGTGCAGGTCATCGGTGCCACCACCACCGGTGAGTACCACCGCTACATCGAGAAGGATGCCGCGCTGGAGCGCCGCTTCCAGCCGGTGATCGTGCTCGAGCCGTCACCGGAGGAGTCGCTCGAGATCCTCCACGGCCTGTGCGAGAAGTACGAGGCGCATCACGGCGTGGTGATCCCCGAGGCGATCCTGGAGCTGTCGGTGCGCTTCGGCGAGCGTAGCCTGCCGGGCCGCAACTTCCCCGACAAGGCCATCGACCTGATCGACGAGGCCGCCTCGCGCACCCGCCTGAACAAGTCGCTGGGCTTCCCCGTGCTCGAGGGCTCGGACGGCACGCCGATCGTCTCGCGCGAGGACGTCGAGGCCGTGGTGAACAGCTGGGGCGGCATCTACGTCGACGAGCACGACGCCGCCAAGCTCGCGCACATCGAGCAGAACCTGCGGCGCGCGGTGGTGGGGCAGGACAAGGCCATCCGCGCGCTCGGCGCCGCCTTGCGCCGGGCGCGGGTGGGGCTCGGCGGGCGCACGCGCGTGTCGGCCTCGTTCCTGTTCGTGGGCCCGTCGGGCGTGGGCAAGACCTTCCTCGCCAAGCAGCTCGCCCAGGAGCTGTTCGGCAGCGAACGGTCGTTGGTGCGGCTCGACATGTCCGAGTACCAAGAAGCCCACACCATCAGCAAGCTCATCGGGGCCCCGCCGGGCTACGTCGGTCACGAGCAGGGGGGCCGGCTCACCGAGGCCGTGCGCCGCCAACCGTTCACCGTCGTGTTGCTCGACGAGATCGAGAAGGCCCACCCCGACATCTACAACACGTTCCTGCAGGTGCTCGACGATGGCCGGCTGACCGACGGGCTCGGGCGTACGGTGGACTTCCGCCGCGTCATCTTGATCATGACCTCCAATACCGGCTTCAACCGGGGCGTCGGCGTCGGGTTCCAACCCGAGGAGCAGCGCGACGTCGATGCACCGCTCAAGACGATCTTCGCAGCCGAGTTCCTGGACCGACTCGACGAGGTGATCGCGTTCGAGCGCTTCGATCGCGACGCCATCGTGCACATCACCCACCAGATGCTCGAGGACATCCGCGTCGAGCTCGCCACGCGCGACGTCGACGTCAGCTTCGGGCCCGAGGTGGCGAGCTTCCTGGTGCAGCGGCTGCCCGCCGGCGAGAGCGCCCGTCCGCTGCGCGCCGTGTTGCGTGAACACGTCGAGGATCCGCTCTCGATGGAGCTTCTGGAGCGCGGCAGCGACGAACCGATCCTGGTGACCGTCGACGACGGTCGGGTGGTGTTCGCACGGCCGGTGCCGATCGCCTGAGGCCGGCGCCGCTGCGAGCGGCTATGCTGGCGCGCATGGGGTTCGCCGTGCAGGGCACGACGGAATGCTGGTGGTCATGGCGCGCCTGATCCGTGCGTCGTATGTATGCCGCGACTGTGGCGCCCGCTCGCCGGGCCCGCTGGGCCGCTGCCCACGCTGTGGCGGCTGGGGCTCGATCGAAGCCGACACCGCGACCGCCCCGGCGAGGACCCAGGGCCCTCAGCGCGCCTGGCGCGAGCTGACGCTCGAGGACGTCGACGCCTTGACGCTCGAACGCTTCTCGAGCGGTATGAGCGAGGTCGACCGGGTGCTGGGGGGCGGCTGGGTGCAGGGCAGCACCTCGTTGCTGGCAGGCGAACCGGGCGTCGGCAAGTCCACCTTGTTGCTGCAACTGGCCGACGAGTCCGCCCGCGCCGGCCGCACCACGCTGTACGTCGCCGGCGAGGAATCGCCGGGGCAGGTGAAGCTGCGCGCCGGCCGCCTGGGCGTGGCCAGTGGGCTCGCGGTCACGCGCGAGACCGACGCCGCGCTGCTGGCCGCGCACCTGGCCTCGGCGGCGCCCGCACTCGCCATCGTCGACTCGATCCAGACCCTCACGAGCGAAGACGGGCCGGCTGCCGGCTCGCCCAGCCAGGTCCGCGACGCGACCGCCCTGCTGACCCGAGCGGCCAAGGAGGGCGGCACCACCCTGGTCCTGATCGGCCACGTCACCAAGCAGGGCAGCTTCGCCGGTCCCAAGCTGATCGAGCACGTGGTGGACGCCACCTTCGCGCTCGAGTACGCGGCCGGCCTGCGGGTGTTGCGCTCGCTGAAGAACCGCTTCGGCCCGACCGGCGAGGTGGGGGTCTTCGAGATGGCCACGAACGGCCTGGTCGCCATCGCGAATCCGAGTGCCGCCTTCCTCGCCGAGCGGCCGCTGGGCGTGCCCGGCTCGGTCGTGGCGGCGGTGCTCGAGGGGCAACGGGCCCTATTGGTCGAGGTCCAGGCACTGGCGTCGAAGAGCCCGTACGCGAGCCCGCGGCGGGTGGTGCAGGGACTCGATGCGCGCCGCGTCGACGTCGTGCTGGCGGTGCTGGAGCGGCGCCTGGGCCTGCCGCTGGAGGGGCTCGACGTCTACGTCAACGTCGCCGGCGGGCTACGCATCACCGACCCCGGCGCCGACCTGGCGGTTGCCGCCGCGGTCGTCTCGGCCGTCACCAACCGCCCGGTCCCGGACGGTGTGGCGCTCGTCGGTGAGATCGGCCTGGCCGGCGAACTGCGCCAGGTCGGCCAGCTCGAGCAACGCGCCCGCGAGGCGGAGCGCGCCGAGCACCCGCGGCTGATCGGCCCGCCGCGCGGCTCGCAGCCCTCGGTGGGCCGGCACCTCGGGGTTCGCAGCGTCCGGGCGGCGCTCGACGCGCTCTGGGATCCGTCATGAGCCAACCGTCGAGCGTTCCGCCCGAACGCCGCAGCGGCTTGCCCGGCGCGCCGCGTCGCGACGAGGGATCGTTCGCCACCACCGCGATCCGCATGACGCTCGCCGCCGTCGGCGCCCTGCTCGGCCTCGGCTGGGGCAGCTGGTGGCTCAACCTCGGCTGGTTGACCGGGCCCAACACGCTGCTGTACATGAGCGTGCTCGGCCTGCTGTTCGGGTACCTCGTCAGTGGGTCGGCCGCGAGCCGCTGGGGCGCGCGGCTCGACCGCCTGCTGGCGCGCGCTCGCGCGCTGCCGCCCGACCTGATCCTGGCAGCGGGCACCGGAGCGACCGTCGCCCTGCTGATCACGGTGCTGATCAACAACGTGCTCGATGCCGTGCCCGGCTTCACCTGGTACTGGTCGCTGCTGATCGCAGCGCTGCTGATCACGGCTTCGTCGTGGTTCTTCGCCGCGAACCGGCACCTGTTCACCGTCGGGCGGGTGCTGAACGCGGCGCCCGAGTTCGTCCGGGGCGGCGTGCGCGACAAGCTGATCGACACGTCGGCGATCATCGACGGGCGCCTGGTCGACGTGGTGGAGGCGAACTTCCTCGACGGTCGGCTCTTGGTGCCGCAGTTCGTGCTGGCGGAGCTCCAGCGCGTGGCCGATGCCGACGAGCCGCTGCGCCGCAAGCGCGGCCGCCGCGGCCTGGAGATGCTCGACCGGCTGGTGCAGCAGTCGAACGTCCCGACCGAGGTCATCCTCGACGATCCCGGTTCCGGTGCCGTCGACGACAGGCTGATCCGCTTGTGCCAGACGCGCCCCGCCGATCTGATCACCACCGACTACAACCTCGACCGGGTGGCGGCGCTGCAGGGGGTGCGGGTGCTGAACCTGAATCAACTCGCCAACGCGGTGAAGGCGGCCTACCTGCCGGGCGAACGGCTCTCGCTCACCATCGCGAAGCCGGGGCGCGAGGCGGGCCAGGGCCTGGCCTACCTGGAGGACGGCACCATGGTGGTGGTGGAGGACGCTGCCGAGCTGGTCGGACACACGGTCGACGCACAGGTGACGAGCAGCCTCCAGACGAACATGGGGCGCATGATCTTCGCGCGAATCGGCGCCGACGAGCGAGCCACGCTCGGTTGACCCGCGTGCTCGCGAGCGCTTGACGTGCCGGCGACGGCCACGTAGGCTGCCAACGGTCTCGTTCACGGGGCCTTAGCTCAGCTGGGAGAGCGCTCGCTTTGCAAGCGAGAGGTCGCGGGTTCGAATCCCGCAGGCTCCACCACGTCC
>SLRS01000088.1 GCA_007130855.1 Trueperaceae bacterium
CGGCGGGTCGCGCAGGGCGTGCGCTGCCCAGAGTGCCCGCTGCGCCGCGGTGATGCCGACCAGGCCCGCGGTGAGGCCGAACCACAGCGGCAGCAGGGCCGGCAGCGCCAGCATCAGTGCGACGAGCAGCACGGTCTCGGCGCCCTCGATCAGGCCGGCGGGCATCACCAACGAGGTGGCCTCGCCGCGGGCGGCGGCGCCCAGGCCCCGTTTCTCCAGCAGGGCCGCCAGCAGGCTGTAGCTGCCCAGGTTGACGTAGTAGCTCGCGAGCAGCAGCGCCGCCAGCGGCCAGGTCCAGGGGCCGCTGACGAGCGGCTCGGCGCCGAGGAGGCCGGTGGCGCCGGCGGCCGCGCCGAGCGGCACGGCGGCGTACACCACCAAGTCGGTGAGCAGATCGAGGTAGCCGCCGCGGTCATCGGCTCGCCCCAGCGCTCGGGCGATCTCGCCGTCGAGGCCGTCGAGGAGCCGGTTGAGCAGCCACAGTGCCAGCGCGGGCACGAAGGCACCGAGCGCGGCCGCTGCCGCGGCGGCGAGACCCACGGCGAGGCCGAGCAGCGTCACCGGGGCGGCGCCCAGGCGCACGAGGGCGCGCGCCAGCCGTGCGCTCAGCGGAGCCAGGAGGCGGGCCTTCACGGGCCGGAGGAGGCGGTCGACCACCAGCGCACAGTACGACGGTGGTCGCGGAACTCCGTCACGCGCGGTACGCACTCGGGGGTGACGACGCGTCGGCGAGCGGGATCGCGCCCGTGCCGCGCACGCGCTGCGCCCTCGCCACGCGCTCGGCGCACGCGGCAGGGGCGACCTGCCGCCGGGAGCGTCGATGGTATACGTCGTATGGGACCCTCGTGCTTGCTTTCATCAGCGACCTACACATCAGCGACCGCACGGCCGGGGTGAACTTCCTTTCGGCGCGAGCGTTCGAGCAGGCATTCCGCCGCCTCGCGGCCCTCGCGGACCGAGCCGGGTCGGCGGCCATCACGATCGTGTTCCTCGGCGACGTGTTCGAGATGGTGCGCACCGCGCGCTGGCTCGACGACGAGGCCGCGGCGCCCTGGGCGGTGCCGCGCGACCACGCGCGCACCTCGGCGACGGCAGCGGCGATCATGGACGCGATCGCTCGGGGCCACCCGGCGAACGCCGAGATCTTCGACATCCTCTCCGGCTCGCTGCGTGAGCGCTTCGGCTTCGCCGTCGAGCCGACCCGCGTCTACGTGCCGGGCAACCACGACCGCATCTGCAACGAGTACCCGCCCTTGCGCGAGCGCGTCGCCGGGCTGCTCGGCATGTTTGAACACAATCCGCCCGGTCTGCGGCCGGATCCCCGAGTGCCCTTCGCCCACACGTTCGTGGACGAGGCCTACGGGGTGCTCGCCGCCCACGGCCACGAGTTCGACAGCCTCAGCTTCGAGGGAGACCGCTCGGTCGGGATCATGAACCTCGCGCCCGAGGACTACCTCGAGGTGCCCGTCGCCGAGGTCATCGCGGGCGAGATCGCCGCGCGGCTCCCGCTGGCCATCGGCTCGGCGCTCGCGGGCAAGGTGGAGGAGCCGGTCCGGAGACGCATGGAGACGCGTCTCCACGCGGTCGACGACGTGCGGCCGCTGCCGGCGATCGTGCCTTGGCTGTTCGAGCTCTCCGACGAGATCGAGCATGCCCGCCGGCGTGACCTGCGGCTGACGCTCGAGCGAGTGGTCGATGAGGAGTTGCGTGCGATCTTCGCCAGGTTCTGGCACCTGCCGTACCTGGCGCAGTGGCAGGCGCGCAATCGGACCTGGCTGCCCTGGTCGAAGGCCAACCAGGTGCGGGCCGTCTCGTGGATGCTGCGCACGGTCGGGATCTCGACCTTGCGGCGCTACCTCGGTTGGGCCGAGGCGCTCTACCGCCGCCTCTACGAAGGCGACAACCTCACGCGCGCCGCGACGTCGGTCTTCGATGAGTTCGCGCGCGATCCGCAGCGCGCCGACATCCTCTACACCATCTTCGGTCACACCCATCACGCCGCCCAGATCCCGATCGGCCAGGGCCAGGGCGGCGATCGCCGCCCGCGGATCTACCTCAACACCGGCACCTGGCGGGCCTTGGCGCAGCTCGGGGTGACGGGGAGCGGCTTCATGAGCTGGACGAACCTGAACCTGACGGTGCTGTACCAGCCGGACCACGACCCCTACAGCCGGGCCGCGCTGGCGGGGTATCCGACCTTCGAGACCGTCCTCGGGAGCGTCCTCGACCCGGAGCTCCAGGTGATCCCCTGACCTGCGGCGCCCGGCGCCCACCGAGCACTGGCGTACCTCGGGCCCGCCTGGCGTGGCGCTGCTGCGGCCTTCAGGCCCTACGGCGCGCCACGAAGGCCTCGAGCGGTTCGGGCACGCCGGCGAGCCGGTACGGCACCACGTGCGCCTCGAAGCCGACCTCGCCGAGCAGGCGCAGCCAGGTGGCGCGCGCGAACAAGCCGTGCAGGTGCCGGTCGTGCACCACCTCGACGCGTTCGTCGACGCGGAGGAGGTAGGCCATGTCGACTATGACGACGGTGTCGTCGGGGTCCGGATCCCAGCACCACTCCAGGTAGCGCAGGGCTCGCCCCTCGCCGTCGTGCCCGCCGTGCGAGGTGCTCGGCGCGAAGGTCTCGCGCAGGTGGTCGGGCGTGAACAGCGCTACGCCGCCAGGGCGGCAATGGTGAGCGGCGGTGGCCATGGCGGCGCGCAGGTCGGCCTCGCTCGTGAGGTACGAGACCGCATCGTGCACGAGCACCGCGTCGAAGGTGCGGCCCAGGCGGACGTCGCGCATGTCGCCGGTGACGTGCTCGCAGCCGGGGTTGAGGGCGCGGCTCACCGCCAGCATCCGTGGGGAGCGGTCGACGAGCGTCAGCTCGAGCGCTGCGGCGTAGTGATGGGCGTTGTTGCCGCCGCCGCTACCGAGTTCGAGCGCGCGGCGCAGTTCGCCCGGGGCGGCGCCCTGGAGGAGCCGCAGGTACACGCCGACCTCCTCGGCGTAATCGGCCGGGGCGGAGAGCAGGGGCCACCAGTCGGCGTAGTCGCTGTAGAGGCGCGGGAGATCGTCCACACCGGGGATCGTTGCACGGACGCGCCGACGGAGCGAGCGGCTCCGGTGGTGCGCAGCCGGTGGGGGCGGAGCAGGACCGAGCGCTGCCGCCGGGACGCCCGCCCCTTGCGCACCGCGGCGAGGCTCACGGATGAGCGCAGCGCCGCGTGATAACCTACGCTCGCTCGGACGCCGGTCGCGACGTCCTGCCCGGCATCGCGCAAGCGGGCGCCACAGGATGAGCGCGGCACGATCCGCGATCGACGGGAGGTCCTGATGTACCGAGGCCGCGAGGGTCAGTGGGCCTTCGTCCTGCACCGCATTTCGGGCGTCGCCGTGGCGCTCTTCTTGCTGCTGCACGTGATCGACATCAGCCTGGTCATGTTCGGCCCCGAGGGGCCGTTCGAAGCGTTCCTGGTCTTCTATCACAACTGGCCGTTCCGGGTGGGCCTGATCGCCGTGATCGCCGCCGTGGTGTACCACGGTCTCAACGGCCTGCGCATCATCGTGATGGACTTCACCTCCTGGGGCGTGCGCTACCAGAAGCCCATGTGGTACGGCGTCCTCGGGTTGACCGCCATCATCGGCGTGCCGGTGCTGTGGAAGATCGTGCCCGAGATCTTGCGGGGCGCCTGATGAGCACCGCCCAACGCGCCAAGGCCAAGCGCCCACGCACGTTCGACGAGGCCCGCGCGATGGCCTCCTCCTCGAGCGAGCTCGGTTGGTGGGTGTTCATGCGCATCTCCGGCATGCTGCTCGTGCCGCTGGCGTTCATCCACTTGTGGGCCAACAACATGGCTTTCAACGCCGGTGAGATCGACTTCGCCTACGTGGTGGCGCGGTTGCAGCAGCCGGGTGTCCGGATCTTCAACTCGTTCCTGTTGCTGTTCGCGATGCTGCATGGCGTCAACGGCCTGCGCTATTCGATCGAGGACTACGTGCGGCGCCCCGAGCGCCGGTTCCTGTGGAAGATGATCCTGTTCACGGTGGCGGGCATCATCTTCATCTTCGGGGTGATGACGCTGTGGGCCTTCACCTACGAGGAGATGGGCAGCGCCGTGCGGGCCCTGGGCAGCGAATGAGAAGGGACGCACAGCGGACGATGCAGCGCGCACACCGGTTCGACGTGATCGTGGTCGGCGCGGGCGGCGCCGGACTGATGGCCGCGCGCTACGCGGCGCAGCATCCGGGCTTGCGCGTCGCCGTCATCAGCAAGCTCTACCCCACGCGCTCGCACACCGGCGCGGCCCAGGGCGGCGTCGGTGCGGCACTCGGCAACGTCTCCGAGGACCACCCCGAGTGGCACGCCTTCGACACCATCAAGGGCGGCGACTACCTCACCGACCAGGACGTGGCGGAGACGTTCGCGGTGGACGTGATCGAGGCGGTCTACGACCTCGAGCACATGGGCCTGCCGTTCAACCGCACGCCCGAAGGCAAGATCGCCCAGCGCAAGTTCGGCGGGCACACCCGCGAGTTCGGCAAGAGCGCCGTGGAGCGCGCCTGTTACGCCGCCGACCGCACCGGCCACATGATCCTGCAGACGCTCTACCAGCAGTCGATCAAGGACGACGTCGTCTTCTTCGACGAGTTCCACGTGCTCGACATGATCATGGTCGACGGCGAGTGCCGCGGCGTGGTCGCCTACGAACTCGCCAGCGGGACGCTGCACACCTTCCACGCCAAGGCGACCATCATCGCCAGCGGTGGCAACGGCCGTATCTTCCGCGTCACCAGCAACGCCTTCGCCCTCACCGGCGACCTGATGTCGATCGCCTACCGGCGCGGCATCCCGATCGAGGACCCGGAGTTCTACCAGTTCCACCCCACCGGCCTCTACAAGCTCGGCGTGCTGCTGACCGAGGGTGCGCGCGGTGAAGGCGGGATCTTGCGCAACGGCGAGGGGGAGCGCTTCATGGAGCGCTACGCCCCGTCGATCAAGGACTTGGCGCCGCGCGACATGGTCTCGCGAGCGATGTATCTCGAGATCCGCGACGGCCGCGGCGCCGGCCCCGACAAGGACTACCTCCACCTCGACCTCACCCACATCGACGCGCACATCATCGAGGAGCGCCTGCCCGACATCACCGAGTTCTCGCGCATCTACCTGGGCGTGGACCCGGTCAAGGAGCTCGTGCCGATCCAGCCGACCGCGCACTACGCGATGGGCGGCATCCCCACCACCATCGACACGAACGTGATCAGTGACGGTGACAGCACCGTCGTGCCGGGGCTCTACGCCGCCGGCGAGGTGGCCTGCGCCAGTCTGCACGGCGCCAACCGCCTCGGCACCAACTCGCTGGGCGACCTGATCGTGTTCGGTCGCAGGGCCGGCACCAACGCCGCGCGCTACGCCGCCGAGGCGAGCTTCGGCGACCTTCCCGCCGACAATCAGGACTGCGCGCGCGAGATGCTCGACGCGCTGCGCGCGGGACCGCGAACGGAGCGCGTGGCGCACATCCGCCGCGATCTCCAGGACTCGATGCAGGACAATGCCTCGGTCTTCCGCACCGAGAAGCTGCTGCGCAAGCAGGTCGGCATCCTCGACGAGCTCAGGGAGCGCGCCAGGCTCGTCGGGGTGGAGGATCCGGGTCAGCAGTACAACACCGAGCTGATGGAGGCGATGGAACTCGGCTTCCTGCTCGACAATGCCGAGCAACTCGTCCATGCGGCGCTCAACCGCAAGGAGTCGCGCGGGGCGCACTCGCGCGAGGATTTCCAGGAGCGCGACGACGTGCAGTGGCTCAAGCACACCCTCGTCCACAAGGACGGGGACACCGTCCGCATCGACTACAAACCCGTGACGCTGGGCAAGTACGAGCCCAAGCCGCGGGTCTACTGAGGTCAGCATGCAGATCAACGTCAAGATCAAGCGCTTCGACCCCGAAGCCGACAAGCGACCCTACTGGGCCGATTACACGCTCGAGGCGCGCGGCAGCGATCGTGTTCTGGACGTCATCAACCACATCAAGTGGGAGGTCGACGGCAGCCTCGCCTTCCGCCGCTCCTGCGCCCACGGCATCTGTGGCAGCGACGCCATGCTGATCAACGGCGTCAACCGTTTGGCGTGCAAGGTGCTGGTACAGGACCTCGGCACCAAGATCGTGGTGGAGCCCATCCGTGGCCTGGCGATCAAGAAGGACCTGATCGTCGACATGGAGCCGTTCTTCGATTCCTACCGCGCGGTGCTGCCGTACTTCATCAACGACGACCCGCCGCCGCCCACCGAGCGACTCCAGAGCCCGGAGGAGCGGGCGGTCTTCGACGAGACCACCAAGTGCATCTTGTGCGCGGCCTGTACCACGTCGTGCCCGGTCTTCTGGACCAACGGCAGCTACATCGGTCCCGCCTCGATCGTGAACGCCCACCGCTTCATCTTCGACTCGCGCGACCAGGGCAAGCTCGAGCGCCTCAAGGTGCTCAACCAGGGCAGCGGCCTGTGGCGCTGCCGCACGGCCTACAACTGCACCGAGGCCTGCCCGCGCGACATCCCGGTGACGCAGGCGATCGAAGAGGTGCGGCGGGAGATGCTCTGGCGAGCCTGAGACGCGGCGGTGGTAGACTTCGGAACAACCGCGTTGCCGACGGCTCGCTCGGCCGACCGACGAGGCAGGACTGCGCGAGCCGCCGAAGACGGTGAGTTCGCTTCGAGCCAACGAATCGTGGGGTGCAGGCATGCGACGTTCCCTCATCGCCCTCCTTGCCGTGACCTTCCTCGTGGGTGGCAGGAGCGCCGCCCAGGCGTTCCCCGACATCCCGGCCGATCATTGGGCGGGTGAGGCCGTCGAGGAGATCGCCGCGCTCGGGATCGTCATCGGCTTCCCCGACGACACCTACCGCGGCAACGAGCCCTTCACCCGCTACCAGGCGGCGCTCGTCGTCAGCCGGCTCCTGGGCGTGGTGGACACGTCCTTCGAGGCCGAGCTGGGCCCGATGCGCGCGCTGCTGGCCGACATGGCCGCCGACCTGGCCGCCCAGGGCGCGCGCCTCGCCGCCGTCGACAGCGCCGTCGCCGGCCTCTCCGACGAGGTGGCGGCCAACGCCGAGCGACTGCGTGCGCTCGAGGCGATGCTGATGCCGTTCGACGTTCCGGCCGCACTGCGGGCGCTCGAGGAGCGCCTCGAGGTGGTCGACATCGACGTCGACGCGGCCCTCGTCCGCGCCGGCGAGGCGCAAGCCGCCGTGCAGGCGAACGAAACGGCCATCGCCGAGCTGCGCGCGCTCGTGCGCTCGGC
>SLRS01000105.1 GCA_007130855.1 Trueperaceae bacterium
ATCGTCGCGTTCGCGACCGTCGGGTGACGCCCCCCTGTCCGGCCCGTGCCCGTCGACGATGCGTCAATCCTCGAGCCAGTGGCTGTGATCGAAGCCGCAGAAGAAGTCGACCATCGCGCCTACCGACGCCTGGCCGAGGAACTCGGCCGCCTCGGGGTAGCTCAGGTCGCGGAAGGGGTAGAAGCCGTCCGGATCGCCGACGCAGAACCCGACGACCTCAGCGTCGTCATCGAGCAGCATGCAGACCTCGGGCAGCGCCAGGAGGAAGTCGGTGAGTCCTGATGGGCAGAGTCCGGCGTGGACGGACCACGGACAGCAGCAGCCGTACGCGCCGTAAGCGTTGCCGGGTGGGCTGACGTCCGCTGGTGCCCGGGCGCTGGCGGCGCCAGCGAGGGCGAGGGTGAAGGTCACGATGGTGGTGAGCAGGAGCCTCTTCATGCCATCCTCGGTTTCTGCGCCAGGTGCGCTGCGTCGGGGTGCGTCTCGCCTGCCTCGGTCCGCTTCGTCACCTCCCTCGCCGTCGCCCGTCGACGGGGCGTTCGGTGCCGCGCGATGTCGCTTCGAACGTCCATGACTTCGAGGGTAGCGATGCGAGCGTTTTCAGATCGTTCCACTCGCGCGGTGATGGGCGCTGTCGGTTCCGCGTCGCGATGGGGGTACGCAGTTGCTGCGCGCGTACGCCCGGAGCACGTGCGCGGCGCATACCGCCCCTGGCAGCGTGCACGGCTCCTCGTCACGGTGACCATCGCGCCCAGTACCGCTCCCGCAGCCATGCGCGCGAGCCGGAAGCCGGGAACCCGTGACCAACGAGCCGCGACCCGTGACCAACGAGCCGCGACCCGGCGTGGCGGTGCCGGCCCTTATGGTGGCGCATGGTGGCAGTCGCCGTGCCCCGCGTCCGGTTGTTGGGGCGACCCGCGGTCGCCGATGCAGAGGGCCGCCTGCGCGAGTTCCCGCCGGGTCTGAAGGGGGCCGCCATGGGTTATCTGGCGCTGCAGCGGCGCTGGGTAGCACGCGACGAACTCCTGGTCCTCTTTTGGCCCGATCGCCCGGAGGTGACGGCGCGTGGCAACTTGCGCCCGCTCCTCGCGAGGCTCGCCGGCGAACCGCTCGCAGCGGGCTTCGAGCGTGAACCGAGTCGGGTGCGCTGGTTGGTGGAGAGCGATCATCAAGGGCTGTTGGTGGCACATCGGGAGCGACGTTGGTCCGATGCCTGGCGACTCGCTGGTGGGGAGTTGCTGGAGGGCGTGTCGATGCCGCGGGCGCCGGAGTACGAGTCCTGGCTCGACATCGAGCGGGCTGTCGTGCGCGAGGCGGTGCAGGCCGCTGGGATGCAGGTCGCAGACGCGGCGCTCGAGGCGGGGGAGCCGCACGAGGCGAGCGAGGTGCTGGCCGCTCTGCACCGGCTCGATCCGCTGGACGAGGCGGTGGTGCGACGCTTGATGGCAGCCCTTGCGCGCAGGGGCGCGCGAGGTGACGCGCTCGCCACGTACGACGCTCATGTGGAGCGCTGCCTCGACGAGCTCGGCGTGGAGCCGGAAGCGGCGACGGTCGCCCTGGCAGAGGCCGTTCGGAGCGGGAGCGAGAGGACCGAAGTGGAGCGGGTGCCGCGCCACCGCGAAGCCGCCGCTGTGACGCTGCCCGTGCCGCTGACACCGTTCGTCGGTCGCGCAGTGGAGCTCGGGCAGGTCGTCGAGCGGTTGAGGGACTCGGACTGCCGGCTCATCACGCTCGTCGGACCCGGTGGCATCGGCAAGTCGCGGCTGGCGGTCGAGGCAGCCCGCGTCGCGGCGCCGCACTTCCGGGGCGGCGTCAGGGCCGCCGACCTGGCGGCGGTGTCCAGCGATGGCGACGTGCCCGCGGTCGTCGCCGAGGCGGTCGGTATCGAGTTGGAGCGCGGCAGTGAGGGCACCGCGTCCATCGCGAGGGCCGTGGAGTCCCGTGAGCTCCTGCTGGTGCTGGACAACGTGGAGCACCTGGCGTCGGTTCCGGCGCTGGTGAGCGACCTCCTGGGCGCTGCGCCGGGGTTGCGGGTGCTGGCTACCTCGCGGTCGGCGCTGGGCTTGGTGGCCGAGTGGCGCTACGAGGTGCCGGGTCTGTCGTACCGGGGCGGTGGCGTCACCGAAGGCGCCGGCGGTCGGCCGACGGCGAGCGCTCAGGTAGGTGGCGGCGCGGCACTCTCGGAAGCGGCCGAACACTTCGTCGCTGCAGGCCGGCGGGCTACGACCGGGTTCGAGCCGGGAGCGGAAGAGCGAGCGGTGATCGAGGGCATTGCGACCAGCCTGGCGGGATCACCGCTGGCGCTCGAGCTGGCGGCTGCCTGGACGCGCGTGCTCGACGTGCGCGCGATCGCGGAAGAGCTGGCGCACGACCTGCAGCTCCTCACCAGCGATGCCCCCGATCGCCCGCCGCGGCACGCCAGCATCCGGAGCGTGCTCGACCAGACCTGGTCGATGCTACAGCCTCGTGAGCGGACCGCGATGAGGCGCCTCGCGGTGTTCCGGGGAGGCTTCGATCTGGAGGCGGCGCGTGAGGTGGCGCAGGTCGAGCTCCCGACGTTGCTCGCCCTGGTCAACAAATCGTGCCTCCGTCGCGCGGCGGACGGCCGTTTCACGCGCCATCCGCTGGTGTGGCGAGATGCGCGCGAGCGCGCGAAGGGGCATGCGACCGAGTTCGAGGACGCGCGGGCGCGGCACGCTCGCTACTACCTCCGCCTCATCGGAGAGCGGCGGCTCGCCAACACGCATCCCGAGGTTGGCCGGCTCCTGCGGGAGATCCAACTCGACCTCGAGAACATTGCGGCAGCTTGGCGTTGGGCGGTCGCGGGCGGGGCGGACGCACTGCCGCTCGAGGCGGTCGGTGGCCTGGTCGGCTTCCGCTGGGCCAGGGGTTGGCACGGCCTGATCGATGCCCTGTTCAGGGAGGCCCTCGCGGTAGCGCCGGCAGCTGGCGCGCTGCGCGGGTTGCTGGTGGCCGCGATGGGGTACGCGGACGTCTGGGAGGGGCGAGGCGACTTCGGGCTCGAGCAGCTGCGTGAGGGCATGCGGTTGGTGGAGGGGCGGGTGGACTCCGTCGACGCCGGTTGGGTGAACCTCGGACTGGGTCTCGCCCTGCTGAGGTCCGGGCGTCACGAGGAGGCGGCGTCTGCGTTCGAGCGCGGAGCCGCCTGCTATCGCGAGGTGGGCGATGCCGAGGCCGAGCTGATCATGTGGAACAACCGAGCACACGTTGCAACGACCACCAGCGAGGCGTTGCGCCTGCGCTTCGAGCTGAAGGCGCGTGCCAGCGAGTTGGACGCCATTCGCGTGCTGGACCCGCTCCATGGGGGTATCGCCTGGCACCTGTGCCTGGTCGGCGAGTTCGAGCGGGCCGAGCGTACGCTCCGGGCGGGGCGCGCGTACCTGGACGATGCGGCTAAGGTCTCGTTCTCCGCGTTCCACCGCAGGACGTTCCTCGCCGCCATCGGCCTCCAACGAGGCCGATTGCGTCGCGCCGAGGCGATCGCGTGCGGCACCCTTCACCGTCCCGAGTTCGCGGCAGCTCGCGACCAGTTCGTCGACGCGGTCGTGAGCGCCTCCGCGCTGGTCGGCCGTGTGGCGCTGGTGCGCGGCGACCTCGCGGCTGCCGAGTCGTGGTCGCGGCGGGCGCTCGATCGGCACCGCGCCAACCATGGCTCGGAGGCCGCCTTCGACTTCGCCCTGGAGACATTGGCACGCGGCGCCCTGACGCTCGGCGACGATGCCGCAGCTGCCCGTTGGCTCGAGTCGGTGGGCCGCGGGCCCGATCCGTTCTGGCGTCTGGGACCCTTGGCCGGCCGGGCCCGTCGTGTCAGGTGCGCGTGCTGCGAAGCCGAGGTCGCGCTCATACGCGGTCAGATCGCTCTGGCGCGGAAGCTGACGAGCGAAGCGCTGGCATCCGCGGGGGATGCGGAGCTCGTGACCGCGACGCTGGCAGCCCTGGTGAGCGCCGCCCGGGTCTTCCGGGTGGGCGGAGACGAGCAGCGCGCGGCAGCGCTGTTCGACTACGTGCGCGCTCACCCGCGGGCGATGTTCGAGTCACGCCTGGCGGCGGCGCGAGAGCGTGATGGAGACGGCCGCGACCTTGCCGACGCCGTCGACGACGGGGTAGCCGGCGTGCACGGTGTCGCGTCCGAGGTGATCGAGGCGTTGGTGGCGGCTGCGGGGCGAGGCGATGGCTGAAGCGCGCCTGGCTGGGGTGACGCCGCTGCCGCGGAGGGAGGACTTCGCGCCTGCGGCGCGCGAGCGTTTCCGCGCTCGGGATGCGCATCACGTCGCCGGTCACGTCGCGGTTCGAGCCCGGCCGCGGAGCGGGTGCCGTCAGGCGTTGGTGCGCCGTGATTGGCGATGTACAGGCCGGGCACCGCGCCATGAGACGACGCCTACGGCGAAGACCCACACCATCGCCAACATGAAGCCTGGGATGAACAGGACCAGCAACTCGGCCGCCGGGAGCGGGCCGACCAGGATGAAGGTGACGCCTCCTACGGCGCTCCACGTGGTTGGTAGCAGCCCGGCCCAGCCGAGCACGCTCGCGTGCTCGGTCGATGCGATGAGTGCCATGGAGAAGAGCCCCGTCGTCATCGCCAACGTGAGGAAGGTCGGCGCCAAGAGCGCCTCGTAGAGGATGTAGATGCTTCCGGTCGCGGCCGCGACGGCTGGAGCGTCGGACCTGCCGTCGAGGGCTTGGGTGGCGAGTGTTGGCAGGACGTTGCCCCCCAACGTGGCACCCAGGAGGTGGATGGCCGTCTTCACCATGGCGGCGGCCAGACCTGCCCGCGCCCACCAGCGAGCTGGCGTGTCGGTCAGGCGGCCGGTGAGCGCGCTGTACCCGAAGAGCAACAGCAGCGCGCTCACGCTGATGCCGAGGCCGTGGAGGTGCGACATGGTAGGCGCGTCCGCGAACCCTTGCAAGACGGTAGGTAGGTCGAAGGCGTCGGACACCATCGGACCGATCGAGAAGCCTGCGAACCCGATGATCACGCCCAGCATCAGGGCTGCAGCGCCGATTCGGACCGGCGGGTCTTGGGGGTGACTGAACTGCGGTGCGTGTGGGCGATCGTGCTGCGAGGACATGGAGGTCCACCTCTCGGTCGAGCACCGTCGACGGCCGACTCTAGGTGGGCACCCGTCCTGAACGCATGAGGCGTACGGCCCAGTGCCCCGGGACACGACCCTGGGTGGGTTGGCCGCACATCGACGGCCGGCGGTTGGGAGCGCTCTCGGGCATGAGCCGGGTGTGCGTCTCCGGGCGTCGAGTCGGTACCCTCGGGGGCCTCGGAGGGTCGGCACGGCCGGCCGGCATGCCAGCTCGCTTCGATCAGCCCGGACGACGCTGAGGGCGCACCGTACCCCCGACCGCCAGCGCCGCCGCGATGATCACCAGGTTCTTGATGATGTACTGCCCCTCCATGGTCGGTGCGTAGGGCACCCGGCCGCCCTGGAACGTGACTTCGCTCAGGATCACCAGTGGCATGAACGCTCCGACCATCTGCAGGAACAGGAGCGCGATCGCGATCCTGAGCGTGCTCGGGAACAGGAAGGTCACCCCGATCGCGACCTCCCACCAGCCGATCACGGCGAGCCAGGTGTGCGCGTCGAAGAGCGGCATCCACCCGACCGTCGCGAGCACGAGCGGCTCGGCGGGCGACAGGCCGAGCGGCTTGAGCAGCCCGAACCAGATGAACACGATGCCCAGCGTGATCCGGAGCAAGATGCTGCCCCATCGGGCCATGTGCGTCGAGATCCAGCGGTCGACGCGATCGAGGCGCATGACGAGTTCATGACGCACATCGTGCACGGGGGAAGCCATGCTCCAGGCTACCTCGCGACCAGCGCCGCGTATCGTGTCGAGCGAGTCGGAGCCAGCGGGCCAGACTGCAGCAGCGCGCGCTCAGCCTCGATGAGCGTGGCGGTCGGTATGGCCGACCACAGACGAGGCGCAGCTACCGCCCCATGCTGGCTGCATGAGACGTCGTGCCAGCCGGCCGCTGCTCGTGTTCCTTGCGCTGCTCGTACTCCTCGCGCTGTCGGGCGCGCTCGCCCACGTGCCGCAGTTCCCCGCGGGGGATGGTCCGTTCGATGTTGATCGGCCGACGATCTCGAAGGCCTACTACCTGCATCTGGCGCTGGGCGAGACGCACGTCTTCCTGGTGCCGCCGCTCGCGCGCACCATCCCCGTGCAGGTGCTGGTGCTCGACGACGAGCGCGGCCGCGCCGTCGCCCACCGCGCCCGCGTCGACTGCGGCGACGGCTGGCGCTCCCTGCAAGCCTTCGACACGGCCTTCTTCGAACCCTTCTCCCGCATCGAGCACCGCTATCGCGTCGTCGATGCGATCGGTCCGAGCGAGGGGCCTTGCCGTGTCGAGGTGACGCAGGTGGAGGGGCCGCCGGCCCCCTACACGTTCTCGATCGGCGATGAGGAGCGTTTCAGCGTCGGCGAGTTGCTCGGGCTCGCCAGGCTCGGTTCGCGCCTCGAGGCGTGGCGCGAGGGGCCCTGAGCGGGACTGTGGCGGCAGCGCTGATCTGATCCGGCCACAGGGTCGATATGACGGCGGCTAACGCGCTTCAGCGGCGGTCAGCGGAGCGCGCCGAGCGCGGCTTCACGGTCCCGGGTCACGAACCAGGAGCATGCCGAACGCCCCGGCAGCGAGCAAAGCCAAGCCGCTCACGCCGACGTAGGCGTTTTGCAGGAAGCGCCGATCGGCGCTCATGCGTCGGTAGACATCGGGATAGTTCGGCGGGTGGCTGAGTCCACCGTAGTACTGCACCAGCGCGTCGAAGTCACGGTGCGCCTGGCGCGGGATGGCGGGCGCCGTGAGGATAGCGACGATGATGAGCACCGCACCGGTCGCCAGGAACCAGGTGCTGAGGGACCTGCGGGCTCGGGGTGCAGGTGTTACCACGGTGTGCTCCTCCCTGGCTCGAGCGTTCTGGCGCCGGAGCGGACGCGCCACGGGTACTCAGTGTATCGGCGACGAGGCGTCGGGACGGCGTGCGGCGGCGTTACCGGGCGACCCGTTCCACCTTCGGATGCGCCGCCGGAGCGAGCTTCGGTGGCGTGACGGAGGTCTCGATGGCGCTCATGACCGCCAGCACCACGTCCTCGCGCCAGTGCCGGGCCGCGACCATCACCCCGACGGGGAGGCCTGCGCTGCCGAGCTCGTTCTCGCGCACCGCGCGCACGGCGCCGTCGCGGTCGAGC
>SLRS01000151.1 GCA_007130855.1 Trueperaceae bacterium
TCGGGACCCCAGATGCGCCAGGGCGCCTTGCCGCTGCTCCACATCTCCTCGAGCATGGTCTTCTCCTTGAAGGTGTCCATGCACGACCAGAAGCCGGGATGGCGGTATCCCATGAGCTGGCCGTCTCGCGCCAGGCCTTCGACCGGCTCGCGTTCCCAGATGGCCGTGTCGTCGCTGACGTAATCGATCGCCCCCGGCTCCAGGACGAAGTAGCCGCCGTTGATCCAGCTCTCGCTCGTGACGCTCTTCTCGTGGAAGGCCGTCACCTGGGGACCTTCCAGCGCCAGGTTCCCGAAGCGCGAGGGCGGCCGGACCGTCGTGACGGTGGCGAGCTTGCCGTGCGCTCGGTGGAAGCGCGCCAACGCACCGACATCGAGGTTGGCGACGCCGTCGCCATACGTGAACAGGAAGGTGTCGTCCTCGACCCACCGCCGCAGGCGCCTCAGGCGACCACCCGTCTGCGTGTTGAGGCCGGTGTCGACCAGGTGGATCCGCCAGTCCGGCCGATCGTCGTCGTGGATCGTGGTGGCGCCGGTCGCCAGGTCGATGGTCAAGTCGTTGTTCACGGCGTAGAAGTCGAGGAAGTACTGCTTGATGTAGTCGCCGCGGTAGCCCAGGGCGATCACGAACTCCCTGACGCCGTTGGCGTCGAGGATCTTCATGATGTGCCACAACATCGGCCTGCCGCCGACGGTGACCATGGGCTTGGGCTTGTCGACGGTCTCTTCGGACAACCGGGTGCCGAAGCCCCCAGCCAGGATCACGGCCTTCACCTTCACGACCTCCTCGAGCGGCACGCGCGCGGCCACGCACCGTATCGCCAAGTGTATCCACGCGGTACGTATCCTCGAGCGGCGGGGCTCACAACCCGGTCGGACCGTCGTCGCCGAGATGGGGCCAGGCGGTGTCCTTGTCGGAGACGATGCGCACCTCGGCCGGCCACTCGATGGCGAGTCGGGGGTCGTCCCAGCGCAGGCCCGACTCGGCCTCGGGCGTGTAGAACTCGCTCACCTGGTACATCACCTCGCTGTGATCGGCGAGGGTCAGGTAGCCATGCGCGCAGCCCTCGGGAACGTACAGGCCGCGATGCTCATCGGGGTCGAGCACCACGCCCACGTGCTCGAGATAGGTCGGAGAACCGGCGCGAAGGTCGACGGCGACGTCGAACACGCGGCCGCGCGTGCAGCGGACGAGCTTGGCCTCGGCGGCCGGCGGCAGTTGGTAGTGGAGCCCGCGCAGCGTCCCGGCAGCGTGGTTGTAGGCGAGGTTGGCCTGGGCCACGGACGGGCGCAAGCCCGCCGCCTGGAACTCGCGCGCGCAGAAGGTCCGTGCGAAGAAGCCGCGCGCGTCGGCATGGCGTTCGATGTCGACGATGACGACGCCGGGGATGGTCGTTGGGTGCAGGATCATGATGGATCCAGCATGACAGGTCGACGCCGCGGGCGCACGAGCGCCGCTCGAGGGCCTGTTTGGGCGTGCCGAAGCCAGTGTGACGCGTGAGATGTGGGCGGGGCGGGTTGTCGAGTAAGTTGACGTCAGGAGTCGGTTCCGAACGTCGGGATCGAAAGCATACTAGCAGTCCCGCCCGCTTGCAGACATTCGGCATGGCTGGCTTGGAAACGCAATGAAGACGTACGACACGATGACCGAAAGGGTGGCGAACGCCATGCAAGTCAAGCTCGATATCACGCTCACGCGGCCGCATCCCTCGCTCGGGTTGCGATCGTTGAACCTACCCCGAGCGCTGCGTAATGCGCTCGATCTGATGGCCTGGACACTGGCGACGCTGACGGCGCTGTTGGTCGGCTTCGACGGGGCGCTGCCCGAGGGCGGTTGGCCGCTGGTCTTCGTGATCCTCGCCACCACCACCGCGCTGAAGTTCGGCATCGCTCGGGCCTTCAAGGTCGACCGGCAGACGTGGGAGCGACTCAGCTTCCGCGATGCGCGCAACGTGGGGTATGCCGGCATGGCGATGAGCGGGAGCGCGATCTTGCTCCTGGCGACGACCGGCAACTACGTCCCGGTGCCGCTGGCGGTCCCGGTCATCGACGGCCTGCTGACGACCGTCATGATGCTGACGCTTCGCGGGATCGCCCGCAACCTGCAGGAGCGTCGCGGAGCCCCGAGAGCAGCCGCCGAACGCGGTGGTCACAAGGTGCTCCTCATCGGTGCGGGCGAGGCCGGCACGCTCTTGGCGCGAGAGATGCTGCGCCATCCCGAGATCGGTCTGCGTCCGGTGGGCTTCATCGACGACGACGCCGACAAGGTGGGTCGGACGATCGCTGGCGTGCCGGTGCTCGGTTCGTTGGGGGAGATCGACACCGTGCTCGAGGAACACGATGTCGACGAGGTGCTGATCACCATCCCGTCCGCCGACGGGCGCACCATTCGCGGGATCGTCGAACGGGTACGCGACGCCGATCCTGCGATGCCCTATCGGACGATGCCGGCGCTGTACGAGTTGCTCAGTGGTCAAGTCACCATGAGCCGCATCCGCGACGTGGGTATCGAGGATCTGCTGCGACGGCCAACCGTCGAGCTCGATACCACCAAGATCCTCGAGTACCTCCACGGCAAGCGTGTGCTGGTCACCGGCGCGGGAGGATCGATCGGTTCGGAGCTGGTGCGCCAGATCTGTCGTTTCGGACCGAGTGAGCTCATCCTCTTCGGGCACGGCGAGAACAGCATCTACCAGCTCGAGCGCGAACTCGACCGGGAGTGGCCCGAGGTGCCGTATCACGGGGTGATCGCCGCGGTGCAGAACGTCCAGCGCCTCGACTACGTGTTCCGGCACTACCGCCCCGACGTCGTGTTCCACGCGGCTGCCCACAAGCACGTGCCGTTGATGGAGTTGAACCCCGAGGAGGCGGTGTTCAACAACGTGATCGGTACGCGTAACCTCGTGCGCTTGGCGCGCGAGCACGGCGTGTCGCACTTCGTGAACATCTCGACCGACAAGGCCGTCAAGCCGTCGTCGGTGATGGGTGCGTCGAAGCGCCTGGCGGAGCTCATCGTCGAGGACGCAGCACGCGACGCCGGCGAGGGTCAGGTGTTCGTGTCGGTGCGCTTCGGCAACGTGCTCGGCAGCCGCGGGAGCGCGGTCCCCATCTTCAAGCAGCAGATCGCGTCGGGAGGACCGGTCACGGTCACCCACCCCGACATGACGCGCTACTTCATGACCATCCCCGAGGCGTCACAGCTGGTGCTGCAGGCTTCGGCACTCGGCACCAATGGCGAGGTCTACATCCTCGACATGGGAGAGCCGGTGCGGGTGCTGGATCTCGTGAAGGACCTGATCCGGCTCTCGGGTCTCGAGCCCGAGGTCGACGTCCCGATCGTGTTCACCGGGATACGACCCGGCGAGAAGCTCCACGAGGAGTTGATGACCGAGGAAGAGCGTCAGGGCCGTACCGAGCACGAGAAGATCTTCGTGGCGCGGCCCCACGCCATCCAGCGAGCGGCATTGGAGCACGTCGTCGCCGCGCTGCAGGAGGCCGCGATGCGATCGGACAGCACCGCCATCCGCGCCATCCTCCGCGACCACCTCGATGGCGCCTCGATCACCACCAGTGGCACCCGCGAGGCGCCAGCGGCTGCGCAACTGGGACGGATCCCGGTGCGCGCGCCGGAAGCCCCGTCGCGAGGGCGCCCGCCGGCGCAGCCTGGGCGCTGAGTCGGCCCAGGCGACCATCGGCGAGGTTGACGACGGACGACGACGAAACCCGGTGCTCAGGTGCGCCCGTTGCCGCGGGTCGGCCGCGCCATCATCGCCGCCGCGGGACCGCGTGCTGGTGACGGTGCGGGACGCGCCGGGCGTTCGCCGTAGGGAGCGCCGTAGGTGCCGGCGCCACTGCCCACCGTGCCGACGCGGTTCGCCACCACGCCGATCACCGGCACGCCCAGACGCTGCAACGCATTGACGGCGGCTGCCAGCTTGCGCCTGTCGGAGCGCTGGTGGTCGACCACGAGCACGGTACCGGTGCAGTGAGGGGCGATCATGAGCGCGTCCGCGACGGCGAGCACCGGGGACGTGTCGATCACGACGACGTCGTAGTCGTCGACGCTCTGCAGGGCGGTGCGGAAGCGGCGGCCGAGCAGCTCCGGGGCGTTCGCCACCGGGCGGAGCTGTGGGATGACGTCGAGCTGGTCGTCGTCACCCAGCGCCACGCTGAGGAGCATGTGGCGGGTGCTCGGATCGTCGAGCCAGGCCTCGGTGGTCGATCCCCGCTTGACCATGCCCACCACGTCGAAGCGTTCGACCAGCGATGGGGAGCGCAGATCCGCATCGATGAGCAACGTCCGGTAGCCATAGCGGGCGAAGCTCTCGGCCAGTTCGCTGGCGATGGTCGTCTTGCCTTCGCCCTCGAGCGCGCTGGTGACCATGTACACGCGCGGATGCGCGTCTTCGCTGTTGAACAGCAAGTTGGCGCGGAGGTAGCTCGACGCCTCACGCAGCCGCGGGTCGCCGCGTCGCCCGTTCGCGGGGAACTCCGCCAGCACCTGCAACCCCGTGACCGCGGCGATGTCCTCCGGTCCGCGCAGGCGTGTGTTGAACGCGGCGCGCAAGAGGAGGAGGCCGTACACCGCCACGGCCGCCAGCAAGGCCGCGACCGCCCCCGTCATGAGCGGCCGCGGTGCCGTCTGGCGGGGCGTGGTGTCGGCGACCTGCAAGACGCTCAGCAGGCCTTGGGCCGAGGCCACGAGCGCGCGGGCGTAGGCGAGCTGCTGCTGCTGCTCCGCGCGCAGCCGCACCAAGCCCTCGATCTGGCCTTCGCCGCCGGGCTCGCCGACGGCCTGCAACGTGCGGATCTGTTCGGAGAGGGCTTCGATCTGCTGCTCGAGGGTGGCGACCACGCGCGTGAGGCTTGCGCTCGAACGGCTGTCGTCCCACGCCACGAGTGCCCTGGCGACGGCGTTCGCACGCGCGGCGGCGACGGCACCCGTCTCGCCACGCGCCTCGACGCGCAAGAGGCTCGAGTCGCGCACGCCTGCCTCGATGCTGGTGCCCACGCGCCCGCGCAGACTGCGCAGCTGAGCCGGCGTCGGCTCCTCGGTGCCCAGCAGGCGCAGCGCTTCGGTGAGCACCGGATCGCTGACGGCGGCGACGCGGTACGCGCCGAGATCGATGGGCGGCGCCGTCACGGGCGACAGGCCGAACTGGGTGAAGCCGCCGGTGGTGCGGGCGACCAGCAGGGTCGTCTCGGCCCGGAAGACGGGCGGCTCGCGCTCGGTCCAGAGGTAGACGCCGACACCGACCGCGGCGGCGATGAACAAGGCCGGCAAGGCGCCGCGCAACACGAAGCGCACCAAGTCCGTCAAGCTGATCGAGATCTCGTTCGTCTCCTGGTTCACCCTAGGCGCCTTCCCCACGCTACGTGCGGCGGCCGCGACGGCCGCGTGCGCCGCTGCTTCGAGGGCAGCGCCGTGATCGAATCATGGCACATGGTCGAGGCGGTCGTTCGAGCCGGACGCGGCGCCTGCGGCGGCGTCCCGGCGCACGGCGTCCCGGCGCAGCCGCGTCGGCTCATCCTCCATCCGCCCTCATGCCACACCCGCCGCCAGCGGCTGGTCGACACGAGCCAATGCCCGGAACTCGGCGCTCCGCTCGATCAACTCGTCGTAGCTGCCGCTGGCCACGATGCGGCCCTCCTCGAGCACGTAGATGACGTCACAAGCGCGCACGGTCGAGATGCGGTGGGCGATCATGACGATCGTCTTGCTGGTGCCGAGTTCGCCCACGGCGTGGAAGATGCTCTCCTCCGTGACGTTGTCGAGCGCGCTGGTCGCCTCATCCAGGATCAACACCGCGGGATCGTGGAAGAGCGCACGTGCGATGCCCAGGCGCTGACGCTGCCCGCCCGACAGGCGCACGCCGCGCTCGCCGATCTCGGTCTCGTACCCCTGCGGGAGCTCGGCTACGATGAAGTCGTGGATGTTGGCGCGCTTCGCAGCGAGTTCGACGGCCTGCATGTCGATGGCGCGTGTGGCGACGCCGAACGCGATGTTGGCGGCGATCGTGTCGTCCGCCAGGTAGATCTCCTGCGGCACGTAGCCGAGGCTCTTCTGCCAGGCCGGCAGCCGTTCGTCGTCGACGGCCACGCCATCGACGACGAGCTGGCCGGCTTGCGGACGGAGCAGCCCGAGTAGCAGATCGACGGCGGTGGACTTGCCGGCGCCGGTCGAGCCGACCAGGGCGACCGACGTGTTGGCGGCGATGCGGAGGTCGAAGCGCTCGAACAGCGCCTCGCGCGCGTTGGGGTAGGTGAACGTCACGTCGCGCAACTCCAGGGCCTGCCGATACGGGAGCGGCTCGACGTCGTCGCGCTCGACGAGGCGCGGGGGCGCGGAGCGCTCCAGGTCGCGGTGGAGCACGTCGATCGAGGCAAGCGCGAAGCGCAGTTCGGTCGACGCGCTGAAGACACCTTGCAGTGCCGGCAGCAGGCGGTAGGTCGCGAAGGCATACAGCCCGAGGGTCGGCAGCAGCGCCGTGACGCCCTGGCCACGCGCGAGCAAGAACAAGATGATCACGAGCATCCCACCGAAGGCGATCGCCTCGAACGCGTAGCGTGGCACCATCGTGACCACCTGCTGCCGTGCCATGGCTCGGGAGTAGCGTTTCGATGGGCGCTCGTAGCGCTTCAGGAACGGCTGTTCCTTGCCGAGCAGCTTGATCTCCTTGACTCCCGATAGCGACTCCGCCGCCGCCTTGTAGCGCTCGCGATCAGCCTCGGAGCGCTGCTCGCCGGCCTCCGTCACGCCACGCTGCACGAGCAGGAAGACGCCGGCGTAGGCAGCGCCGAGGAAGATGAACGTGGCTAGCGCGAGCAGCGGGTCGACCGCGATGAGCAGCGCCATGATGAACACCGCTACGGCGCCGCGGGCCACGAGGTTCATGCCCGCGACGAGGAAGTGCTTCACGGTGTGCTTGACCTCGCCGAGGATGTTCTTGGCGAGCCCCGAAGAGTTGCGGTCGAGGAAGAAGACATAGGGCTTGAACAGGTAGGTGCGCAGCATGCGCACCGAGATGCTGTGGTTCAGATCCCAGGAGAAGCGCAGCAGGAAGTATTGCGTCAAGGCCGCGAAGGCGTTGCTGGCGAGCAGCAACACGAGCACGCCGATACCGGCGAAGATCGTGAACGACAGCGTCGTCGTGAAGCCCAGCACCTCGTAGA
>SLRS01000283.1 GCA_007130855.1 Trueperaceae bacterium
AAGCCGAGCCCCACGCCGTCGGCCTTGGTGATGGCGTGGAGCCGGCTGCACACGTCGGGGAAGCGCAGCAGGCCGAGCGTCCCGCTCACGAAGAAGAACAGGCCGGCCAGCACCGCGACGAACGACAGCAGATCAGCCGCCATCGTCGCCCTGCCGGTGGATCGCGGCGTGCTTCACGAACACGGCGATCACGAGCGACGCCAGGATCGCGAAGATGAGTGCGACGTCGCGCAGCGCCGGCCGCTCGTAGGCCTGCGCAAGCAGCAGGAGCACGGCGACGCCGGTGGTGCCGAAGAGTTGTGCGCAGAGCATCCGGTCGGCCGCGCTCGGCCCGCGCGACACCCGGACCAGCCCCGCGCCGATCGTCCCCAACAGCACGAGTGCACTCAGGATCAAGAAGCTGCTCACGGCCTACCTCGGCTTCGTCGCGAAACCACGATTCTACCCATCGTCAGGTCCATGGTCTGCACGGATGGCCGAGCGCGATGTCTACCCGGAGACACGAACCCTTCTCAGTCACATCGAACGGCCATGAGCATGCTACCGAGATGGGCCGGCACCACGAATACGCTGGCTGCATGAACGCGAGGAGACCGCCGAAGTGGGGCCGGTACCCGCTCGTTTCACTGCTCCTGGCGCTGCTCGTCGCCGCCGGATGTACACAGCGCAACGAAGCCCCTCACGTCATCAGCGTGCGGATCGATCAGCGGCCGCAGCTCCTGGCGATCGGCGACACGCTCGCCCTGTCGGTGACCGTCGCGAGCGTGGCGGGCGCCAGCGAGGCCGTGCGCTGGTCGAGCAGCGACGAAGGCGTCGCCACGATCGACGCCAACGGTGTGGTGACCGGGGTCGCCGCCGGCGAGGCGCGGATCACCGCGACCAGCGTCGTCGACGACAGCGTGAGCGACACCGTCACCGTGACGGTTCGTGCCCCGATGCGGCTGACCGCCGACACGGCCGTCTCCGGCCGGCGTTCCGTGCGGCTGCCCCTACGCGGCCCCGTCGACGTGGTCGTGGACTGGGGTGACGGGAATGGCGCCCACGTCACCGAGAGCCAGGACCTGAGCCACGAGTACCTTGCCGATGGTGCCTACGCGATCACCATCGCCGGCTCGCTCTCGCACTTCGGCAGTGGCCAACTCGGCTGGGGAGGCGCGATCGGCGTCACCGACGTGACCTCTTGGGGCGAGCTCGGCCTCCGTAGTTTGGCTGGGGCCTTCGCCGGCGTGGATCACCTCGTGCGCCTCCCCGAGACCGTGCCGCCGACGGTGACGGACATGAGTTTCATGTTCGCCGAGGCGTGGCGGTTCGACGACGCCATCGGCTCCTGGGACGTCTCGAACGTGACGAACATGCGCGCCATGTTCGCCGCCGCCGAGAACTTCGACCAGGACATCAGCTCCTGGGACGTCTCGAACGTCACCAACATGAGCGGCATGTTCGCCTTCACGCTCGCCTTCGACCAGGCCATCGGTGGCTGGGACGTGTCGAACGTCACGACGATGCGAGGCATGTTCGACTACTCCGTGTTCGACCGTGACATCGGCGACTGGGACGTCTCGCGGGTGACGGACATGAGCGGCATGTTCTCCACCTCGCTGTTCGACCAGGACATCGGACGCTGGGACGTGTCGAGCGTCACGGACATGAGCTACATGTTCGCCGATGCCATGCGCTTCGATCGGGATCTCGGCGGCTGGGACGTGTCCAACGTGGTCGACATGCGCTACACGTTCAGCTCCGTGTTCGGCTACGGGGTGGTGTTCGACGGCGACATCGGCGCCTGGGACGTCTCGAACGTCACGACCATGCAGGGCATGTTCGAGGCCGCCGCCAACTTCGACCGCGACATCGGCGGCTGGGACGTCTCGAACGTGACCGACATGAGCCGCATGTTCTTCGAAGCCGAGTCGTTCGACCGCGACATCGGCGACTGGGACGTCTCACGCGTGACCGACATGACCAACATGTTCGCGCGCGCCTTCGACTTCAACCAGGATCTCTCGCGTTGGTGCGTCGCGAGGATCCCCATGGAACCGGACGGGTTCGCCAGCGGTGCACATGCATGGGTCTTGCCGCGGCCGGTGTGGGGGACGTGCCCGGACCGCTGAGCCCGACCAAGACGCCACGCAAGGCGTGCTACACTTCGTCCCTGAACATGAGCACGATGGCAGGAGGCACATAGGTGCAACAACTCCCACAGGCCTCGGTCGTGCCGAGTGCGGCCGAGACCACGAGCAGCGAGCCCATTCGGCCCATCGTCCGCGTGCAGGGGCAAGCGAGTCCGGGGCTGAGCGCCCTCTCTGCCTCGTTGCTCGAGGATCTGTGCGCCGCAGAGTACGCGCGGCGCGACGACGTCGACAACCCCAGGCTGGTCCTCAATCACATCACCCCGGTGCGTCCGACGGCGTTCCGGCGCAAGGCCCAGGCCACGTTCGTGGTCTCGCTGATGGAGTTGCCGCAGCCGCCGGGCGAGTTCGCCAAGACGCTCTACCCGTATCTGGTGCGCTCGCTCTCGAACATGCTGCTCGTGTTCGTGCCGGGCGACGCCGCCTACTTCCTCACGCCCGAGTTAGGGCACTTCGTCGAGCCGGAGGGCCCTCGCTTCGTCGAGCGCCTCGTCGAACGCATCAGGCCGGTGATCTCCTCGGTCCTGGTGATCGACAACGACTTCATCCCCGATCTCGAGCCCGAGCTGTGGAACGGCGACGCGTGCACCGCTGCCCTCGCCGCCGCGGGCCGCCGGCTCGAGGAGTGGGACCTGCTCCCTGCCCCATTCCCGCTCGAGGAGGTGCTGTCCCGGCGCGACCTGAGGCACGTGAAGCGCCTCTACGGCATCGGTGGGCTGTCGTATGGGAACCTCTCGGTGCGCAAGGACGACACGCGCTTCTGGATGTCGGCGTCGGGCGTCGACAAGGCGCGGCTCGAGACGATCGGGCGCGACATCCAACTGGTCACGGATTACGATCCGGAGCGCAACGCCATGCGGCTGTCGGTGCCGCAGGACATCGAGCCGCGACGCGTCTCGGTCGACGCGATCGAGCACTGGCTGATCTACCGTGAGCACCCGACCGTGGGCGCCATCGTCCACGTCCATGCCTGGCTCGACGGCGTGCCCTCGACGCAGTTCACGTACCCGTGCGGCACCTACCAACTGGGCGAGGCCGTGGCCGAGAAGATCCGCCAGGCGCCCGACCCGGCCCGCGCCGTGGTCGGCCTCAAGAATCACGGCCTCACCATCACCGGCATCGACCTCGACGACATCATCGAGCGCATCGACGGCAAGTTGCTCCCGACCGTGCCCATGACGTGACGACGAGCGGGGCACGCATGCAGGCGCTGCGTTATCACACCAGCGTGCCCCGGTTCCTCCTCGCTCGCACACTTGGCAAACGCACACCGGTGCGTGTCGCGCCGTTGCGCCACGTCCTCGTCGACCGGCCGCTGCCGCCGCCGGGCTGGCAGCAGTTGCAGGTACGGCTCGCGGGCGTGTGCGGCTCCGATCTCGGCCTGCTCTACGCCACGAACTCGCCGCGGCTCTCCCCCTTCTTCTCCTTCCCCGCCGTACTGGGCCACGAGATCCTGGCCGAGCTCGAGGGCTCGCGGGTGGTGGTCAACCCGATCACGGCCTGCCTCGAGCGCGGCACCGAGCCGTGCCCGGCGTGCCGCAGGGGCGACGACCACCTCTGCGCCAACGTCGCCGAGGGCTCGCAGGCCGCGGGCATGATCGGCTACAACCGCGACCTGCCCGGTGGCTGGGGTGAGGTCGTCATCGCCCACGAGCAGCGCCTGCATGCGCTGCCCGACGAGGTCCCGGACGAGCGCGCGGTGTTGAGCGAGCCCTACGCGGTGGCCTTGCGTGGCGCCAAGCTCGCGCTGGAGCGCGATCTGCCCAAGCGCCTCCTGGTCATCGGCGGCGGCAGCATCGGCCTGGCGTCGATCGCCGCGCTGCGGAAGGTCGGGTACGCGGGCGAGTTGCACGTGGTGGCACGCTACGCGCGCCAGCGCGAGGCGGCCCAAGCGCTCGGCGCGGACCGGGTGTTCGCGGACGCTGCCGACGCGAGCGCCGCCGTAGGAGCGCGCTCGTACCCGGCGATCATCGGCCCACCGGCTTGGCGCGGCGGCTTCGACGCGGTGATCGACGCCGCCGGCAGCCGCTCCAGCCTGGACACCTCGGCCTGGGCCGCCCGAGAGGGCGGCACCGTGGTGCTCCTCGGGGCGTCGGGAGCGCTCCACCACGACTTCTCGCCGCATTGGTTCCGCGAGGTCGCGCTGCGCGGCAGCTTCGCGTACAGCGCCAGCGAGTTCGCCGAGGCCGTGGCGCACCTGCCGCATCTCGCGGGACTCGAGCGGATCGTGAGCGCGCCCTATGCGCTGCGCGACTACCGCCGGGCGCTGAGCGACGTGCGCGCGCGGCGCGTCCTCAAGGCGGTGTTCGCGCCGCGCGACTGAACCGGCGCCACTCGGGCCGCCCGCCGGACCGCACGGCAGCCGAGGCCACGAAACGGGCTCGGCACCGCCGGAGCGGTGCCGAGCCGAGACGCGAGCCTCGCCGAGGCGAGGACCTGGTCAGTCGATGCCGACGTCGCCACAGGCGACGATCGTCGCCATGGCGTCGGGCGCGAGATGCACCATCAGCGCATGCGGGGCGCCCACGATCCACTCGAACGGGACGTCGACCACCGCGCTGGTGCGACCGGTGTCGCCATCGACGTTGGGCAGGGGGATCACCACGCCGCCGGCGGCGCCGCAGCGGCCGGTGTGGAAGTGGATGGGGTGGTCGCCGCCGGCCGGCGTGCCGTCGAGCACGACCTGAACGTTGGTGGTGCCGTTGCCCATGTCGGTCAGCAGCGCGCTGCCGGAGACGCCGCTCGCGCTCGCCTCGGGCAGTTCGACGAAGACGAAGCCGCTGGCGAGGGACTGACCAGCGAGCGCGGCCAGGACGGCGCGCGGCAGCAGCACCGCGTCGATCACGTGGATCACGCCGTTGTCGGCCACGATGTCGGTCGCGACGACGTTGGCCTGATCGACCTGCACGCCCGCGGCGGTGGAGATCGCCAGGTGCTCGCCCTGCACGGTCCGGGCGCGGTCGAGAGCGACGACGTCGGCGGCGCGCACGTCACCGGCGACCACGTGGTAGGTGAGCACGGCGGTGAGCAGATCGAGGTCGGCCAACACGGCGTCGAGCGCGCCCGCCGGAAGGGCGTCGAAGGCCTCGTCGGTGGGGGCGAAGACGGTGAAGGGGCCGTCGCCGGAGAGGACCTCGGCGAGGCCGGCGGCCGTGACGGCGCTGACGAGGGTGTTGAAGTCGTCGTTGTCGACGGCGATGTCGACGATCGTCTGCGCCGAGCCGACGGCGAGGGCGAGGGCGGCGAGCAAGCTGATGGCGATGCGGTGCATGGTTCCTCCAGGGCGTGGCAGTTGCGAGGAAGCCTAGCCGGTGCCCGCCGCGCATCACTGGAGCGCACGCCACCATCGTCCGCGCGGCGTACACTCGCGCGTCATGGACATGGCCGCGCCGCGACTCGCACGCCGCATCACGCTCGCCTTGCTCGTGGTGCAGTCGCTCGGGTCGGCCGGCTCGATCGGCGTCGTCACGGTCGCGGCGATCGTGGGCGCCGAGCTCTCGGGCCATGCCGTGCTGGCCGGCGCACCCGGCGCCACCTACCAGTTGGGTGTGGCCTTCGCGGCGCTGCTGTGGGGCGGCCTCTCCGATCGGCTCGGGCGCCGCAACGCCTTGTCGTTGGGCCTGGGATGCGGCGTCATCGGGGCCTTCGGGGCGCTCCTGGGCGTGATCAACGGTAGCTTCGCCCTGCTGCTGCTGGGGTTGGTGGTCATGGGATCGGGCACGGCATCGGTCCAGCTCGGCCGCTTCGCTGCCGCCGAAGTGCATCCGATCGCGCGGCGTGGCCGCGCGGTGGCCACGGTGGTGCTCGGCGGCACCTTCGGGTCGGTCGTGGGCCCCACGCTGGTGGCGCCAACCGGCCAGATCGCCAGCGGCTTCGGCTGGACCGAGTTGGCCGGGCCGTACCTGACGGTGATGGTGATGTTCGCGCTGTCGATCCTAGTGCTGCAGCTGGCCTTGCGCCCCGACCCGAAGGCCATCGGTGAGGCCATCGGTCGCGCCTCGCCCGTCATCGCCGCCGGGCCGGCGCGCAGCCTGCGGCAGATCCTGGCTGACCCGATGGTCCGCACGGCCGTCGTCACCGTGGTGCTGGCGCACGCGGTGATGGTGGGCCTGATGCAGATGACCTCGCTGCACATGCGCGAGCATCAGCACACGCTCGCGGGCATCTCGCTCGTGATCTCGAGCCACGTGTTCGGGATGTACGCATTCTCGATGGTGACGGGCTGGCTGACCGATCGCTGGGGACGCCTGCCGGTGATCACCGCGGGCGCGATCATCACCGTCGCGAGCTGCCTGGCGGCGCCGCTCTCGCCGCACCTCGTGCCGCTCGCCGTGGCGCTGTTCGGGCTCGGCATCGGCTGGAACCTGTGCTACGTGGCGGGCTCGGCGCTGCTCTCCGACGCGCTGTCGCCGGCCGAGAAGGCCCGCACGCAGGGACTCAACGACCTCTTCGTGGGCCTCGCGGGCGCCACGGCGGTGCTGTCATCAGGCGTCGTGTTCGCCGGCGCGGGCTACGCCGTGATGGGCGTCGTCGGCGCGGCCTTCACGCTGCCGATCCTGGTGCTGGTGGTGTGGCTGCGGCGGCACCGCTTGGATCCGCTCCGGACCGTAGCCGGTTGAGACGTCGGTCCCCGAACCCGTGGACGGGTCGGGGCACCGCCTCACCACCGATCGCGACCGCGCCGGCGTGGCGACGGCGCAGGCGCGAACGCTCGACACAGCGCCTGTTGCTCGCGCATCCTGCACGGATCTGGCGGGCACTGGCAGGAGCGCGCGCCGACCGGAGTTGGTCGGGGCGCGCTCGATCGCCGCTGTCGAGGCTGGCCCTCAGGCCAGGCCGACGGCTGCGCTAGCGGTTCTTGGTGATGAGATGCGCGTCCTGGAAGGTGTTGGGGCTGTACGGGTGCACGCTCCAGCCATCGACCCAGGGGTGGTACAGCGCGGTCTCTTCGGTGTAGAAGATGAACGCGTAGGGCGACTCCT
>SLRS01000015.1 GCA_007130855.1 Trueperaceae bacterium
GCCCCGCCCGCGCCGAGCACGCCGGGCACGGCCGACCGCTCGGCTCCAGCACGCCGGCAGAGCACCGCCACGCAGGTGGTTGCCCTGCTGCTCGATCCGCTACCGCTCTGGCTCGCCCAGCGGCGCGACCCCACCCTCTCCCGCACCCCCGCCGCCGTCGTGCAGGACGGGCGCGTGGTGCACGCCAACGCCCACGCCCGCCGCCTCGGCGTGAGCCACGGCATGCGCGTGGAGGGTGCACGCCTGCGCGCACAACACCTCGTCACCCTCGCGCCGGACGAAGTCGAGCTGGCGCAGGCGTGGCAGGGCGTGCTGCGCGACCTCTCCGCCTGGACCCCATGGCTCAGCGGGCGCCGGCAGGGGCTGGCACTGCTGCGCGCCACACCCCACGAGGCGCATGCGCTGGCAGAGGCCTTCGAGGGTCGCGTGGGCGTGGCGCCCGACCGGCAGACCGCCGAACTGGCCGCCGCCGCGGCGCATCCCACCACGGTCCGCACCGTCTCCCCGGGCGAGGAGGCGGACTTCCTGGCGCGCTTGCCATTGCGCTTCCTGCGGGCCGTGGGGCTCTCGGAGCGCGACCTCACTCGCCTGCACTGGCTCGGGCTCGCGACCGCCGGCGACCTCGCGCGCTGGAGCCTCGAGCAGCTCGAGGGCTATCTGGGCGACGCCGGCCGCGCGCTGCGCCCGTACCTGCACGGCCCCCGCGACGCCGAGCTCCCGAACTGGGCACCGCCCGCGCCGCTGCGCCGCCAGCTCACCTTCGACCGGCCCCTGTTCGAGCCCTTCGAGCTCGAGGGGGCCATCGACCACCTCGCGCGCGCCCTGGCCCGGGCGCTGGAGGGGAGCGCCGCGCGGCGGCTCACCCTCGTCGCCGACGTGGGGGGAGTAGCCATGCCCGCCAGCCGTCTCGCCAAGCGCCCCATGCGCGAGAGCGGGCAGATCCGACGGCAGGCGCTGCTGGCACTGGGCGATTGCGGCGCGGCGCCGGTGGGCATCGACGCCCTCACGCTGGAGCTCGACGGGCGCGCGCGCCTCGCGGAGCAAGAGGGCTTGTGGGCCACGCGGGCGCAGCGCGCTCGTGCCCAGGAGGCGGTGCTGGAGCGCTTCCCCGAGGCGCTGCGGCAGGTGCGCTGGGGGGACCTCTACGCCCCCGCCGTCGATCACGCCTGGGAATGGGAACCCGTGTCCGCGGCGATCGCGGAGCCCGCCCCGGTCACGGGCACCTCCGCTGGAGCGTCGCGCAGCCGCAAGGCCGCGGGCGCCCACTCCGCGCGACGCGCCCGCGGCCAGGGCCGCGACGACGCCGTCCCGCTCTTCGCCTCCGGCCCCGAGCATGCCGCGCCCCTCGTCGTGGGCCCGCCCGTCGAGACGGAGCGGCGGCACGCGCCGGCCCGGCGAGACGCCTTCGCCCTGCGCGATCCGCTCCCCAGGCCGCCCCTCCAGACTCCGCTCTCCCAGCTCGAACTCGCCGCGCTGGAAGTGGAGCGCGCCGAGCGCTGGCCAGGAGCGCGCGGCCGCCTGACCGGGCGCATCCTGCGCGCCGCTTGATCGCGCGCGTGCGTGTCGCCGAGCCGAGAGCGAGCCTGCCGTGCGCCGCCTGATGGTGCCGATCGAGGTCCAGCCGACGCGGGGGCCCCCACGCGCGCTGCGGTGGACCGATCCCCTGGGCCGCGCCCAGGATGCCCGGGTGGCACGCGTGCTGGACGACTGGGATTACGCCGGGCGCTGGTGGGAGCGCGAGGTGCGGCGGTACTACCTGCTGCTCGAGACCGACGCCGGCCATACGCTCGAGATCTTCCGGGAGGGGGACGCCTGGTGCCTGTCACGCGTCAGCGACTGACGGCCGCGCTCTGCACGCACTCCTCCTTCTCCTTCGGCGCGGGCACCGCCGGGCCGACCACGCTGGTGCGGCGCGCCGCCGAACTGGGCTACGGCGCCATCGCCCTCACCGACACCATCAACGTCACCGGCGGCGCAGAGCTGTTCGCCGCCGCCCGCGAGCACGGCATCCAGGCGCTCATCGGGGCCACCCTGCCGGTGCGCTTGGGCGACCACGTCTACCCTCTGGTGGCCATCGCCGCCTCGAGGAACGGCTATCGCACGCTGAACGAGCTCATCACCCACGCCCACGCGCGTGAGGAGCGCGACGTTCCCTGGCCCGTGCTGCTCTCGCACACGGCCGATCTGATCGTGCTGACCGGCGGACGCGACGGCCTGCCCGCCCGCCTCCTGGCAGCCCGGCGCGTGAACGCGCTGGAAGCACGCATGCGCGAGCTGCGCGGCGCCTTCGAGGGGCGCCTCTTCGTGCAGCTCTTCCACGACCGCCTCCCCTGGGACGCGCGTCGCGCGCGGGTGTTGCGACGCTTCGCCCAGAGCCTCTCGCTCCCGGTCGTGGCCGCGCCCCAGGTCCGCTTCGCCAAGCCCGACGATTACCGTCTCTACGATGCGCTGGTCTGCGCCCGTCTGGGGATCTCGGTGCAGGAGCCCCACCCCGAGCGTCCCCGCAACAGCGCCGGAGCCATGCCCAGCCCCGACGAGGTCGCGGCCCGTCTTCCCTTCCCGGAAGCGCTCCAGAACGCCAACTTCGTCGCCGAGTCCGCCGCCTTCGAGCTGCTCCCGGAACGGCTGGTCACCCCCGCGGCGCGCATCCCCGCAGGCCTCACCGCCGACCAGCAACTCGAGCGTCGCTGCTTCGAGGCGCTGCTCACGCGCTATGACGTCGAGACCTTGCCGCCCGCGCGCCGCAAGCTCGAGGAGGAACTCGCCACCGTGCGCGCGCTGGGCCTGGCCGAGTTCTTCCTGGTGGCCGCCGAGGTCACCGACTACTGCCGCGCCCACGGCATCCTGGCGGCCGGACGCGGCAGCGCCGCCGCCTCCATCTGCTGTTACCTGCTCGGCATCACGGCCGTCGATCCCGTGAAGTACGACCTGCTGTTCGAGCGCTTCTTGCACACCGGCAAGGCCACCATGCCGGACGTGGACATCGACATCTCCTCGGCGCGCCGCGACGAGGTGATCGCCTGGGTCGAGAGCCGCTTCGGCGCCGCCACGGAGGCGATGGTCTGCAACAAGATCACCTACCGTCTCCCACTCGCCATCCAGGATCTGGGGCGTGCGCTGGGCCTGCCGATGGACCAGCGCACCAAGCTTTCGCGCTCGTTGGGGCGTGACTTTCGCGGCATGTCGCCCAGGCGCGCGCGCGAGGCGGCCGTCGCGTTCGACGAGGTCCTCGGCGACGCGCCTGCCAAGGAGGTACTGATCGAGCTGCTCTCGGCCATGGAGAGCGCCCACCCTCGGCACATCGCCCCGCACTCCGGCGGCGTGGTGCTCTCGCGCGAGCCGCTCACTCACTACGCGCCGCTCGAGCGCTCGTCGGGCGGCATCAAGATCGTGCAGCTCGACAAGGACGACGCCGAGGCACTGGGGCTCATCAAACTCGACCTGTTGGGCCTGCGCATGCTCGCCGCACTCGAGCGCGCGCGCGAGGAGGTGTTCCGACTCGAGGGCGTGTGGCTCGACCTCGCCGACCTCCCCGACGACACACGGGTATGGGACCTGATCAGCGCCGGCGCCACGCTCGGCCTCTTCCAGGTGGAGAGCCCCAGCCAGATCCACACCTCGCGCGTCATGCGTGCGCGCACCATGCGCGACCTCGCCCACCAGATCGCGCTCATCCGACCGGGCCCCATCCAGTCTGGCACCGTCCACCCGTACCTGCGCCGCCGGCAGGGGCTCGAGCCCATCACCTATTGGCATCCCAGCCTCGAGGCGGTGCTCGGCAAGACCTACGGCGTGCTGCTCTTCCAGGAGGACGTGCTGCGCATCGGCGTCCACTTCGCCGGCATGACCTGGACCGAAGCCGACCGCTTCCGCAAGAAGGTCTCGTCGTTCCGCGACGTCGCCGACATCGAACCCGACCGCCAGGCCTTCGTCGAGGGCGCCGAGCGACACGTGGGCGCAACGCGCGAAGAGGCGGAGCGCGTGTTCGAGGCCGTGAAGTCGTACCAGGGCTTCGGCTTCGCCGAATCGCACGCCTGGGCCTTCGCCATCCACGCCTACGCCTCGGGCTGGCTCCGCGTGCACTACCCCGCCGAGTACCTCGCCGCGATCATGACCGAGGAGCCCGGCATGTGGTCACCGTCGACCAAACGGCACGAGGCACGCGCCTGGGACGTCCCCTTCGTCCCCCTCGACGTCAACCGCTCCGGCGTGCACTACCGCGTGGAATGGGCGCGCCGCGACGGCAAGCCCGTCAAGGCGGTGCGTCCGCCGCTCTGCGCGGTCACCGGCGTTTCCGCCGACGCGGCCCGCAGCGTGATGCTCGAGCGGCTGCGGCACGGGCCGTTCGTCTCCGTCGACGACCTCTACGCGCGTGTGGCCTTGGATCGCGACGTCCTCGAGGTGCTCGCACGTGCCGGCGCGCTCGATGCCCTGGCGACGCGACGCGCTGCGCTCTATCGCGTGGGCGTCTTGACCGGCTCGGCGCCGGCCGGCGAGCAACCGCTCCTGGCCGCGCCCACGCCCACGCCGGGCCTCGAGCCGCTCGGCGTGGAGGGTCGCCTCGTGTGGGACATGCACACCACGCGGTTCTCGACCCTCGAGCTGCATCCGCTCGACCTAGTACGCGATCAGCTGCGCGAGTGGGGCGCCAGCAGCCTGGCGCAGGTGGGCCGGCAGGCGCGCGGCGCTCGGGTGCGCACCGCCGGCCTCGTGGTGAGCCGCCAGCGACCGCCCACCGCCAAGGGCTTCGCCTTCTACATCCTCGAGGACGGCCCGGTGCGGGCACAACTGATCATCAGCCCCGATCTATGGAGCGCGCACCGGACCCTGGTGCGCGACGCGGCGCTGATCGTGGCCGACGCCACCATCGTCGACACCGGGTACCAGCTGACGCTGAAGGCCGAGACGCTGGCGATGCTGGAGGGTCCGTTCGCGGTCCGCGGCTACGAGTTCGGCTGATCACCCACTTCGCCAGCCACGGGCTCGTGCTCACCACACATACGCGACGACCCCCGCGACGAGCAGCACGATGAGCAGGATCAAGGTCACGGTGGTGAAAGCCGCCAGGGCCGAGGCCCCCTCCTCGCCCGCCGGGGGTGCCCCGGCGCCGCCACGGCGGTAGCCGGCCTCGGCCGCGGCCGCGAGCAGGAGCGCAACGACCAATCCGACGACGAGGAACGGCAACCACGCGACCCCGAGGATCAGAGGACCGGCGGGGCCGATCCAGGCGCCGCCCGCCCAGATGGCGAACAGCAGGATCACGAAGAGCCACAGGAACGGGACCGCGCCCGAGTCGGCCGTGCCGAGCAGGCCCCCGATCAGCGTGACGAACAGGTATGCGATCACGAGGGCGATGACGAGTGCGAACAGGAACTCGACGAAGAACATGATCGTCTTCCTCCCCCGACGCCGTGCGCCGACAGCGCCACCAGCTGCCGCGCGGCGCCGCGCTAGTCTTCCTCCGCGTGCTCGCTGCCGGCCTCCTCTCGCGGCGCGTCACCGTCACCGCGCGCCATGCGCCGCCGGATGAAGAACTTGTCGATCTCCGCCACCACGATGATCGTGGCGCCCACGGCCACCACCATCAGCCACTGCTCCCAGGCCAGCGGCACCGTGGAGAACAAGGCCTGCATGAACGGCAGGTGCAGCGCGCCGATGTGCGCCAGCAAGGCCAGGATCATGGCGACGAACAAGAAGCGGTTGTTCCGCAGCGGGACCTTGACGAACGACTGGTGCAACGAGCGCGCGTTCAGGACATGGAAGAACTGGAACATCACCATCTGCGTCATCGCGACGCTGCGGGCGAGCTCGATCGACGCGTCTTGCTGCAGCATCCACCAGAACACCGCCATCGTGCCCGTGGCGATGAGGATGCCCACCCACGCCAGGCGCCACAGCACGAAGCTGTTCAAGACGCCCTCCTCGGGGTCGCGTGGCGGCTCGTCGAGGAGCCCCGGCTCACCGCCCTCGAACGCCAGCGCCACGTCTTGCAGGCCGTTGGTCACGAGGTTGATCCACAGCACCTGCGCGGCCACGTACGGGAGGGGCCAGGGCCCGAACAGCGACGACAGGATCGTGAGCACCAGGCCGATGCCCGTCGAGAGCAGGAAGTAGGTCACCTTCCTGACGTTGGCGAACACCACCCGCCCCTCCTCGATGGCGTTGGTGATGCTCGCGAAGTTGTCGTCGGCGAGGACCATCTCCGAGGCCTCGCGGGCGGCGTCGGTGCCGATCTTGCCCATGGCGATGCCGATGTGGGCGGCGCGCAGCGCGGGGGCGTCGTTGACGCCGTCACCGGTGACGCCCACCACGTGCCCCTGCTCCTTGAGCGCCTCGACCAGTCGCAGCTTGTGTTGCGGCGACACCCGAGCGTAGACGTCGACCTCCTTGACCAGCTCCGCGACCTCCTCGTCCGAGCGCTCGGCAAGGTTGCGGCCCTCCTCGACGCGCACGTCGTCGCCGAAGCCGAGCTGCCGCGCGATGGCGCGCGCCGTGCGGGCGTGGTCACCGGTCAGCATCAGCACCCGGATGCCAGCTCGTTGCGCCTGGGCGACGGCATCGGCGGCCTCGGGCCGGATCGGGTCCTCGAGGCCCTGCAGGCCCGCCAAGACCAGGTCTGCGCCCGGATCGTCGCCGTCGAAGGACTCTGCATCCGTGTCGCCGTACGCCATGGCGAGCACCCGGTAGCCTTCGTCGGCGAGCGCCGATGCGGCCTCGCGCACCGCGTCGGCGTCGAGATCGCGAGCCTCACCGTCGGGGCCGAGCTCGTGCGCGCAGTGCTCCAGGACGGCCTCGGGCGAGCCCTTCAGGAAAACGCGCCGGCCTTCGGGCGTCTCGTTGATCGTCGCCATGAACTGGCGCTCCGACTCGAACGGGATGATGTCGACCTGACCGTGCGACTCCCGCGTCTCGTTGATGTCGAGACCGGCTCTGACGGCGGCCTCGAGCAGCGCATTCTCGGTGGGATCACCACCGCCGCCGCCGTCCTCGTCGTCTTCGTCCGGCAGCGACTCGGACTCGTTGGCCAACAGCCCCGTCAAGAGCGTCATCGCCACCGGATCGGTCTGGCCCTCGGCCACCTGATCGGCGACCTCGTGGACGTCTGCCGCCTCGCCGCCGTCGTCCTCCTCTTCCTCGTCGGCGCCGGCCTCGTCACCATCCTCGCCGGCCTCCGCGCCGGCCTCGTCATCGCGGCCTCGGAGCCGGTGACGCTCGCCGCCGGCCCAGACGGCGCCGACCGTCATGCGGTTGACGGTGAGGGTGCCGGTCTTGTCGGAACCGACCACCGTCGTCGAGCCCAACGTCTCGACCGCAGGCAACGAACGCATGATCGCGTTGCGCTTGGCCATGCGCTGCACGCCCACGGCCAGCGTCACCGTCAGGACGATCGGCAGGGCCTCGGGCACGGCGCCCACGGTCAGCGCGACCGCGGTCCGGACGATCTCATCGAGCGGGATGCCGAGCAGGCTGCCGCCGGCGACCACGATCACTGCGAGCACGGCGATGGCAATGCCGATCAGCTTCGCGAGGTGCTCCATCTTCTCTTGGATCGGTGTCTTGACCTCGCCGACCGAGTGTGCGGCCTCCGCGATCTTGCCGAGCTCGCTGGCATCACCCGTGCGCACCACGACCCCGCGTCCGCGACCGCGAACCGCGGTGGTGCCCGAGAACGCCATCCCGACCTGATCGCCGGGCACGGCCTGCTCGTCATCGACGGCGCTGTCTTCCTTGCTGACCGGATGCGACTCGCCCGTGAGGGCCGATTCGTCCACCCGCAGATCGCGGGCGCGCACGATCCGCACGTCGGCCGGCACGCTGGCTCCGGCCTTGAGCACCACGATGTCGCCGGGGACCACCTGGTCACCGTCGATCTCGGTCTCCTCACCGTCGCGCACCACCCGCGCCTTCGGCGCGGTCATCTCCTGGAGCGACTCGATCGCCTTGCGCGCACGCCACTCCTGACTGAACCCGATGCCCGCGTTGAGCACCACCACTGCGAGGATCACGGCGGCGTCGACGATCTCCTGGAAGGCGAACGACACCGCCGCCGCGAGCAGCAGGATGTAGATCAGCGGATCGAGGAACTGTCGTAGCAGAACGCGCCAGGCAGGGTCCGCCTCCCGGCGCTCGATCGTGTTCGGTCCATAGCGCTCGAGCCGCTCCTCGGCCTCTTGCGCCGTCAAGCCCTGCTCCAAGTCGGTCTCGAGCTCTTGAAGCGCGTCCTCCGCGCTGCGCGTGTGCCAGGGGAGGTCCTGGATCTCCTCGCGATTCGACTTCTCACGCTCGGCCATGACGCGTATCACCTCGCTTCGGCAGAGCCGCGCTCCTGAGCCTGGGTGCGGTGCAGCCGCATGAAGGACCTGGGGCGCCGTGCAACCTCATGAGAGGATGGTAGCGGCAGGATCGCTTCTCGTTCGTCGTCGGTGTTCGTCGAAGGGAGCGCGACGGGCCAATCGCGAACCCAGCCGACGTGACCCAACGCCCTCAGGCAGTTGCTCGCCCTCCGACGACAGCTTCACACGACAGGCGTCGGAGCCTCGGCCGCAGAGCTACCCGGGCGCGCGCCGGCTCAGCCGGATCACGAAGGCGATGAACGCGAGCAGCGCCGCCGCGAACGCCAGGGCCGACGGCAGCGCCAGACGCAGACCCGCGTGCGGGCCGCTGAGCGCGAAGATGACCAGGTTGCTGAGCAGCAGATAGGTGAGCACGTTCGTGCCGATGGCACCGAGCCAGCGGACCGGGAGTGCTCGCTCGGGCAAGGCCCGAGCGAGCAGGAGGAGCGCGTAGAGGAACCCCATGGGCAGCAAGATCCACGCGAGCGTCGGCGGGAACCTCCCCGGGAGCGCCCCGGTCGAGACCGCCTGGACGACCGCCACCGACGTCGCAACCAGCGCACCAACGAACAGGCGCGGGGCGACGCGCACGCCGAACTCGTGGAAGTACATCCCCGCCAGGAGGAAGGGCAGGTACTGGAGCACTCGACCAGGGCCGCCGCGCTCGGGTAACGCTCGCTGTCGGTGAAGAACTGCAGGACGTGGCCGATCACCATCGCGACGACCAGCAGCCCCTTGAAGACGTCGATCGCCTGGTCTCGCCCGTCACCGCCAGCGTCTGCAGCGGTCATTGGCCGAGCGGCGCGAGGGCGGGGCGAAGTCGGCAGCATGGCGGTCCGGCAAGCACGCGCAACGACCGCGTGTGCGTGTGAGGAGACGTCGCGCCCGGGACGCTGCGCCGCGAGCCGAGCCGACCGACCTCCAGGCCAACGATCCCGGCCGACGGTCACGGTGATAGAGTCACGCCACGCAACCGCGCCCGACCTCCACACGCACTCGTCGCCGCGGTCGCCGGTAACGCCCGGCTCGAGGGAGGTGGACAGTCGACAGCAGCAAGGACCCACGAGAGCGTATGGGATCGGCGCCCGAGGTCGCGGTCGATCGCCTCGTGCGCCACGTGCACGATCGACCCTCGCCGTCCGGCGAACGAGGCATCCCGAAGGCACCACATACGGAGGAGGAACCGTGAAGCACACGATCATCGCGCTCCTACTAGCGCTCGTCATCAGCGTGGCCGCGGCCCAGCCGGCCGGCACGCTCACGATCGCGCAGGCACAGGACCCGCAGAGCTGGGATCCGATCGACACCTTCTTCTTGGCGTGGGGGATGGTCGGTTCGAGCATCTTCGACGGCCTGGTCCACCGCAACCTCGACATGGAGATCGGCCCGGGCCTGGCGACGTCGTGGGAGTGGATCGGCGACGACGACGATCGGCTGCGCTTCACCCTGCGTGAGGGCGTCACCTTCCACAACGGTGAGCCCTTCAACGCCGAGGCGGTTCGCTTCACCTTCGAGCGCCTCCTCGGCGAGGAGGGCGCCGCGGGTCCGCAGCAGGCGAACTACACCAGTATCGACCACGTCGAGATCGTCGACGACTACACCGTCGACCTGGTGCTGGGCTCCCCCGACCCCGTCCTCATCACCAAGCTCGCCGGTTACGGCGCCATGATCGTCCCGCCCGGCTACGTCACGGAGGTCGAGCCCGAGACGTTCAACCGCAGCCCGGTCGGCACCGGCCCCTTCAAGGTCGTGGAGTACGTTCCCGACGATCGCCTGGTGCTCGAAGCCAACCTCGATTACTTCCGCGGGCCACCGCAGGTCGAGCGGGTCGTGTTCCGCTTCATCTCCGAGCCGTCGACGCGGGTCGCCGAGTTGCAGGCCGGCCGCGTCGACGTCGTCCAGGGCGTGCCGATCAGCCTGGCGGCGAGCGTCGACCGCACGGCCGGCGTGAGCATCGTCCCGGTCGGGAGTCCGACGGTCTCGTCGCTGCGCTTCAACCACTGCCTCGCACCCACCGACGACGTGCTCGTCCGCCGGGCGCTCGCTCACGCCATCGACCGCGAGGGGATCATCGAGGCGATCCTGGAGGGTTACGGCACACCGATCGCCAGCTTCCAGTCGTCGATGTCGTTCGGTTACGATCCCGACCTGGCACCCTACGCCTACGACCCGGAGCGTGCTCAGGCGCTGTTGGCCGAAGCCGGTGTCGCTCCAGGCAGCAGCATCCAGGTCGACTTCATCGGCACCGACGCGATCTTCCGCGAAGTCGCTCAGGCAGTGGCATCCATGCTGGAAGCGGTGGGCCTGCAGGCCAACCTGGTGACGCACGAGACCAACACCTACTACAACGACATGGTGCCGAACAACCGCGTCGGGCACCTCTACTTCAGCGGCTGGGGCGGCTGGACGCTGGACTTCGACAACACCGCCTACCTGCTCTACAGCACCGGCCAGTTCTGGAACCCGTGCTTCTCGAACGAGGAGGTCGATGCGCTGCTCGCGAGCCAACGCGCCACGTACGACCAGGCAGAACGTGAGGTGGCGCTCCAGCGCGTCGCGCAGCTGTCGCACGAGCTGTTGATCGACGTACCCTTGTACCAGCACCAGAACTTGTGGGGCGTGGCCGAACGGGTGCAGGGCTTCACGGCACCGGCCGACGATCGGCACGACCTGACCGGCGTCTCGCTGGCCAACTGAACGCGTAGCGCGACGATGGTGAAGGGCGTGAACTGAGCGTGGTGGCCTTCTTGCTGCGGCGAGCGATCCAGTCGCTGTTCGTGTTGGTCGGCATCACCTTGTTCGTGTCCTTCACCATCCGCCTCAGCGGCGACCCGGCTGTGGCGATGTTCCAGGGCGCCAGCGCGCCGACCGCGGAGCAGTTGACGACCATCCGCGCGCGGCTCGGTACCGACCGACCCTTCATGGAGCAATACCTGGCCTTCCTCGGCAGCCTGCTCCGCGGCGACCTCGGCACCAGCTTCCGAACCGGAGCGCCCGTCGCTGACGCGGTCGCGCAACGCTTCCCCGCCACCGTCGGCCTGGCACTGACGTCGTTGCTCGTCTCGCTGGTCATCGCGATCCCGCTGGGCGTGCTGGCGGCTCGCCGCCGCGGCAGGCCGGCCGATTTCGTGGTGCGGGTGGTGAGCCTCGTCGGCCTCTCCTTCCCCAACTTCTGGCTCGGCATCATGCTGATCCTCGTCTTCGGGGTGTACCTGCGCTGGTTGCCGCCGTCGGGCTACGAGGGGCCGGCGAGCCTCGTGCTGCCGAGTCTGACCCTCGGCCTGATCCTGGCGAGCACCACCACGCGCCTGGTCCGCTCGGCCCTCCTCGACGTACTGGGCGAGCAGTACGTGGTGACCGCCCGCGCCAAGGGCATCCGCGAGCATCGCGTCGTCTATCGGCATGCCCTGCGTACCGCCTTGATCCCGGTGGTCACCTTCGTCGGTCTGCAGATCGGCGGGCTGATCGGTGGCGTGGTGATCGTCGAGCAGGTCTTCGCCTGGCCGGGGCTCGGCTCGCTGGCCCTCAACGCCATCTCGTTCCGCGACTACCCCATGCTGCAGGGCACCATCACGGTCCTGGCGGTCTTCATCGCCGCCATCAACCTCGTCGTCGACACGAGCTACGCCTTGCTCGACCCGCGGATCCGCTACGCCTGATGCGCCGCGCGCGCGCGACCACACCCGGGGCCGAGATCCCTGCCCTGCCCGCTGGGCGTAGGCCGGAGGACGCATGAGGCGCGCGCTGCACGACCCGAGCTTCGTGATCGGCGCGGTCCTGATCCTGGGCGTGGTCGCCTGCGCCGTCTTCGCGCCGGCCTTGGCCCCGCACGAACCGGGACTGGCGACGCTGCGCTCGCGCCTCGCGACGCCCTTCAGCGCAACCCACGTGCTCGGCGCGGACGCGATCGGTCGCGACATCCTCAGCCGGATCATCTTCGGCGCTCGCGTCTCGCTCACGGTCGGTGTCGTATCGGTCGCCCTGGCCATGCTGATCGGTACCCTGATCGGGCTCGTGGCCGGCTACTTCGGCGGCCTGCTCGACACGCTGCTGATGCGCCTGGCCGACATCCAGCTGTCGTTTCCCTTCATCCTGCTCGCGATCACCGTCATCGCCGTGATCGGACCGGGGATGTGGAAGGTGATCTTCGTGATGGCGTTGACCCAGTGGGTGCAGTACGCACGCATCGTTCGCGGCCAGACGCTCTCGCTGAAGGAACGGGAGTTCGTGCAGGCCGCCAGCGGCCTCGGCGCCAGCCACGCCCGCGTGATGTTCCAACATATCTTGCTGAACGCGCTCACGCCCGTGACGGTGCTGGCGACGCTGGGCATCGCCAACAACATCCTGCTCGAGGCCGGACTCACCTTCCTGGGCCTGGGCGTCGATCCGACCATCCCCTCCTGGGGCGGCATGCTGGCCGATGGGCGCAACTACATCGAGCGCGCCTGGTGGGTGGCCACCTTTCCAGGCCTGGCCATCACCGTGACGGTGCTCGGCTTCAACCTGCTGGGCGACTGGCTGCGCGATAGGCTCGATCCCAGGACGAGTACGTGAGCGCCGCAGCGTCCGGGCCGGCCGCGAGCGCCCCGGGCGACGACGCCCGAAACGGCGACACCGACGCTCCCGGCACGCTCGCCTGGCTGCGCACGCGCCTGCTGCTCGACACCGACGGCGACGGCTTCGCCGACACCCTCGCCCAGCCCGTGTGGCTCGCGTCGGGCAGGGGGCCGGAGGACGTCGATGCCGCCGTCGCCGCCGCCGCGGAACTGCTCACGGTGCTGGCCGATGGCGCGCTGCGGCTGGCCGTCGACGTCCGCACCCGGGGCGACGCGGCGCCGGGCTTCGCCATCGGTGAGGAGCCGCTCGAGACGCCCGACGTCGCGCGCAGTCGAGGCGAAGCACACTCGCTGTACGCCACGGCCGGTGCGCGGATCGACACCTTCGGTCCGGCGCTGCACGTGTCGGCCGCCGATGGCGCGGCGCTCTACGGGGCGGTGACGAGCTGGCTCGACGCGGCCCGTACGACCGGCTCCGGCACCGGCGGCACCGGCGGCACCGGCGACTCCCTGTCGTCCGACGCGAGCCACCGCTTCGCCCCGAGCGGCGGGGTCGCCGAGTCGCTCGCCGTGGCCCTGCGCCTGGCCCTGGACCACACGCACGCGCCCGAACGCATCATCGCCCCGTTCGACCAGGCCGCGGTCCGCACCGCCGTCGACCAGGCGATCCCAGCGGGCGCCTGGGAGGTCCGCCGGCCCGAGCCGCTGCAGCGCGACGCGCTCGAGATCGTAGGCCACGACACTGAGGCGCTGCGCTGCGCCTGCCGCTGGTACGCCGACCACTATCCGCGCTTGGCCGACGGCACCTGGATCGACGACCTCGAGGATCGCCTCACCCGCCTGGTGCGCGGGCGCACGCGCGAAGGGCGAGCGGCCGCGGCCGCGGCAGCGTCGGCCGCAGCCCGCCGGGCGGGCGCCACGCCGACGGTCGCCGAGCTGCCCTACCCGCCGGCCTCGGCCCCGCGATGGCAGGGTGTGCCGGTGCGCAACAGCGCCCGCGACGGCGCCCGGCAGCACTGGTCGTTTGCGCACACCTGGGAGGGCGAGCGCCTCCTGGCCACGGCCGCAACGCTCGCCGCCAAGCTCGCCACGACGCTGCCGCGGGGCCACGAGCCGCTCGAGATCGAGGCGTTCGCATCGGAGCCGGCGCCGGTGCGAACGCAACTGGCGCAGCGGCTCGCGGCCGCCTTCGTCAGCGTGGCCCAGCCGATCGCCGAGGTTCGCGTGCGACACGCGTACCGCCCGGCGCTCCACTGGCTGCTCGAGGAGGTCGAGCCGCTGCTCACGGGCGCCGCGGCCCTGCGCGTCAGCGTCGGCGCCGCCAGCGCGGCGCAGGGCGCCGAGGATCGCTGGTTCCGGGAGCTCTACCCGGTCGCCGAGTTGCTCGAGGCGCAACGGCCCGGGCTGCGCGTCGAGCTGGCGCTCGGCCCGGCGGAGCCGGCGCCACGCTTCGTCGCCGAGATCCTCGACGCCCGCGCGGTCGTGACGCGGACGACCGCGCTCGCGCCGCTGCTGGCCGACTCGCCACTGACCACCGGCGGGACGGTACCCATCGCCGGCGGGGGGCTGCGGGTGTCGAGCGCCGGCTGCGTGATCGCGCAGGTGCTGGTACCGACCGACGCGGAGGCGTTCTGGAACTGGTTCGCACGCGAGGTCGTGCCCGCGCTCACGGCCGACCTCGATGCGAGCGCGGAGCCGCACTTCCACGAGATCGCGATCGTCGCGGCGCTGTCCGAGCCCGACGAGCGTCTCGCGCTCGATCACGAGACCGACAGCGTGCTCGAGGCGCTGCATGAGGACGTGTACTTCGGCCTGCTCGAGGCGTTCGACCAGGCCCTGGCCGCGGACCGGCCGCGCCGCCTGAACCCCGGCCGCATCCTGCCGTTCATCCGCGGCCGCCCGGAGCGAGCGACGACGGCCCGCGTGACGGTGCGCGCCTGGGGCAGCGACCGGATTGGCGTCACCACGGCCTCCGGGACGTTCGTCGCGGCCCCGGCCAGCGATGCGTCGGTGCGCCTGCAGGCGCTCCGAGGACGGGGCGGCGCAGTCCATGGCCTCGCGCTGGCCGTCGACCGCGACGCAGCCGTCGAACGCCTCGAGTGGGCATCGCGGGCGTGCCCCGAGTCGTTCCCGGCCGGGATCGCCATACGAGTCTCGAGCACGACCGAGCGCGCTAGCCAGTTGAGCTTCGGACCGTTCGGCGGCGCTGCCGATCCGATGAGCGTGCCGCGGCGACCGCTCCTCCCCGACGAGGTGATGCAGCACGTGCGCGCCCTGGCACGCGCGCTGCCCTCGCTTCGCGCGGCCGCTCCGCAGGAGAGTGCGCTCGGCCGACCGTTGCCGGTGCTGGAGCTCGGTTGGCCCGCGGGCCCGGCCGTATCGCGAGCACGCCGCGCCGCCTGGAAGCCGACCGTGCTGGTCTCGTGTCGCCAACACGCCAACGAGGCGACGAGCACGAACGCCTTCTTCGCGTGGCTACCGGAGTTGCTGCACGACCCGGCGATCCTGCGGCGCGTGAACCTCGTCGTGCACCCGCTCGAGAACCCCGATGGAGCGCACCTGCACGCCGCGCTGTGCTCGATCGCGCCGAATCACATGCATCACGCCGCGCGCTACACCGCCTTCGGCGCCGACCTCCAGGCCGAACCGCGCGTGCGCGGCGCCGTGATCGGCGAGAGTCTCATGCGGCGCGCTGCCGCCGCGCGCTGGCACCCCGTGCTGCACCTGAACAACCACGGCTACCCAGCGCACGCCTGGGTCCGGTCGCAGACCGGCTTCGTGCCGCGCGGCTTCGCGGACTGGTCGCTGCCCGTGGGCCACCTGACGATCGTCACCACGCACGGCCGCTGCCTCGACGAGGCGGCCGCACAGCGCACCCGCATCGCCGAAGCCGTTGCCGACGCGCTCCAGGCCGACCGCGCCGTGCGCGAGCGCACCCGCGCGCAAGTCGAGCGCGCGCGACGCTACCGTCCGCAGGCGAGCGTCCCGTTCTCGTATACCGCAGGCTTTCCGTTCTGGCTCAACCACCGCCCGCACCCGGCCGCCACGCGCTCGCCGGCCGCGCTCGACGCCGAGCCGACCGCCGCGCTCGAGCCGCTCGTCACCATCATCACCGAGGTGCCCGACGAGACCGTGGCCGGGGACGCCTGGGACGCGTGCGTTCGGGCCCACGTGGCTGTCAACGAAGCCGTGATGCGGACGCTGATGGCGACGCTGGCGCCGGACGCGCCGCGGCCGACGGGCGGCAGCTGAAGGGCGTGCCCCGAGCGGGCGCGTGACAGGACGCGCTACGCGGGCTCCTCGCGACGCGCGAGGTGGAACCCGACGCGCTGGCCAGGCAGCAGTTGCCCGACGCGAGCGAGGTCGCGCGGGTCGATCACGGCCGGCTTGGCGTAGCCGCCCAGAGTCCCTCGGTCGTGGAGCAGCACGATCGGATCGCCGTCGGGCGTGATCTGGATGGCGCCGAGACCGGTCGCCTCGGAGAGCACCTCGCCGCCGGGTACCGCAGCGCCGGCCAAGCGCACGCCCATGCGATCGGCCGCTCGTACCACGAAGGGTCGCTCGCACAGCACGGCCAGCGCCTCGGTGGTGGCCTGTGGTCCACGAACGATCCGGAGCGGGAAGGGCTCGGGTCCGAGCGCCACGATCGCGGCGCTCGCTCGTGGCACCGCTCGCGCCGTGTCGCACGGAGCGTTGGCACCCAGCACGTCGTCCGGCGCCAACGGCCGGCCGATACCCGCCCGCAGGTCGACCGTGGCGCTGTGCGCGAAGCGATCGCTCTCGACCCCACCCGGCAGGGCCAGGTAGCCGCGGGCGCCGAACGGCAACGGCCGGAAGCCGATGACGTCACCTGGCGCGAACACCACCGCCGAGAAGCAGTCCAACGGCTCGCCGTTGCGCAGCGGCTGCATCCCCCAGCCCGCGAAGCCCGCAACCCCCGCCGAGCGGGCCACGAGCGTCGGTCCCCGCAGCGTGAACTCGACCGTCGCGGCCCGGGCCGTGTTGCCGATGAGCGCGTTCGCCTGCGCTGCACTCCAGGCGTCCACCGGGCCACCGCGCGCCAGCCCGAAGCGGCCCATCAGCAGCCGACCGCGATCGACGACGAGATCGCAGAAGCCGGGCTCGACCACCTCGAGGCACGGCCGCTGCGGTGCCCGGGGCAGCAGCGACAGCGGTTCGCGCTCGGGCGGCGCCGGACCCGGCGGCACGCTCACGAAGCGGACCTCGTCGCCGGGACGCAACAGGAACGGCTCCGGGCGGTGCGGGTCGTACACCGGCACGAGCGCCGTGCCGAGCAGATGCCAGCCGCCGGGCGAGGCGCTCGGGTAGACACCGGTCTGCTCGTTGGCCATGGCCACCGCGTGAGCGCTGACGCGCGCGCGCGGCGTCGCGCGGCGCGGCAGGCGCAGCGCGGGCTCGACCAACCCCATGTAGGGGAACCCTGGGGTGAACCCGAGCGCGAACACGTGGTAGGCGCGGCCGGCGTGGCGCGCGATCACGTCCTGCTCACGCATCCCCGTGCGGGTCGCGATCTCGGCCAGGTCGGGCCCGTGATAGTCGACCGGGATCTCCACGTAGCGCCGCGGCCGAGCGGCAGCGGCGTCGCTGCTCGACGCCTCCGCCCAGCGGCGCACCCGCTCGCGGCGCACGCGCGTCTCGTCGTACTCGAGGTAGACGTTGGTGTAGCTCGGAACGACGTCCGTGACCCCGGCGAGCGGTCGCTCGAGCAGCCGCGCCGTCAACGCTTGGACGGCGCGGTTGACGTCGACGTCGATGCTGGAGCCGAAGTTCAGGTACAGACCGCGGAGCATCCGCTCGCGGGCTAGAACGCCCGCACCTCCACGCCGGCATCCTCGAGGGCAGCCCGCACCGCCGTCGCGATCTCGACCGACTCGAGGTTGTCGCCATGCACGCAGAGGGTCTCGGGCTCGAGCTCGATGTCGTCGCCATCGATCGTCTCGACGCGGCGCTCGACCACCATCCGTACCGCCCGCCGCGCCGCCACCTGGGGGTCACGCAGCACGGCCCCGAGCGTGGCTCGCGACGCCAGGGCGCCGCTGGCCAGGTAGGCCCGGTCCGGGAAGGCCTCGGCCGCCGTGGGCAGACCGGCCCGCTCCGCGGCGTCGCGCATCACCGTGCCGCCGGCGCCGGCGAGCACCACCAACGGCAGTCCCGGCGCCACGTCGCGCACCGCGCTCGCGACGGCGCCGGCGATCTCGGGATCGCGCGCCATGCGCAAGTAGAGCGCCCCGTGCGGCTTCACGTGGTGGAGGGTTGCGCCCTCCACCTCGATGATGGCGCGCAAGGCGCCGACCTGATAGAGCACGTCGGCGTAGACCTCGTCCGGGCTCGCCGCGAGGTCGCGCCGGCCAAAGCCGATCAAGTCCGCGAAGCCGGGGTGCGCGCCGACGGCCACCCCGGCCCCGACCGCATGCCGGACCGCCGCGAGGATCGTGACGGGATCCCCCGCATGGAAGCCACAGGCGAGGTTGACGGAGGTCATGAGCGGGAACAGCCGCTCGTCCATGCCCATGCGCCACGATCCGTACGATTCACCTGCATCGGCATTGAGGTCCACCACCTGCGAACCCATCGCGTCTCCCCTTCCGCACTCCGATGACGTGACCGAAACCGGCTGGCACCTGCAAGAACGCAAGGCGTCTCACGCGCAGGCAGTCGTGAGGTCCAGCTTAGCGCGAAGGCGTCTCGGAGGGACCCGCGCGGCGGCGGAACGTCCAGGGCGAGCCCTGCTATTGTGGGGCCGTCTTGCACGCGGGACGAGGTGACATCACGCAGCACGCTGAACAGGTCGATCGAGGCAAGGTGGTGGCGGTGCGCGGCAGCGTCGTCGACGTGCGCTTCGAGCGCGACCTGCCGGAGGTGCGTCACATGCTCGCGAGCGGCCCGGACGGCGCCGTCCAGCTCGAGGTCATGGCCCACCTCGACGCCCGCACCGTGCGCTGCTTGGCCTTCAACGCGACCCAGGGCATGGCGCGCGGCGATGCAGTGCTGCGCAGCGGCGGCACCCTCGAGGTCCCCGTCGGGCCGGCGCTGCTCGGTCGCGTGTTCGACGTGTTCGGCCAGCCCATCGACGGCAACGGCCCCGTCGCCGCGCAGGCGCTGCGCTCGATCTACCAGCCACCGATCGGGCTCGAGCGTCAAGCCGTCTCGACCGAGATCCTCCCCACTGGCATCAAGGCCATCGACCTGCTCGCGCCGCTCGAGCGCGGCGGCAAGGCGGGGCTGTTCGGGGGGGCGGGCGTCGGCAAGACCGTGCTCATCTCCGAGCTGATCCACAACATGGCGGCCCGGCACCGCGGCGTCAGCCTGTTCTGCGGTATCGGCGAGCGCTCGCGCGAGGCCGAGGAGCTCGTGCGCGACGTCCGCGATGCGGGCGTCTTGGACCACACCGTGCTCGTGTTCGGGCAGATGAACGAACCGCCCGGGGCCCGCTTCCGGGTCGGCCACAGCGCCCTCACGATGGCCGAGTACTTCCGCGACGACGAGCAACGTGATGTGCTCCTGCTGATCGACAACGTCTTCCGATTCGTGCAGGCCGGCTCCGAGGTGTCGGGGCTGATGGGCAGGCTCTCGTCCCGGATGGGCTACCAGCCGACGATGGCCACCGAACTCGCCGAGCTCCAGGAACGCATCACCAGCACCACCTCCTCCGCCATCACCTCGGTGCAGGCGGTCTACGTGCCCGCCGACGACTTCACCGACCCGGCCGTGGTGCACACCTTCGGCCACCTCTCGGCCTCGGTGGTGCTGTCGCGCGATCGCGCGACGCAGGGCTTCTACCCGGCCATGGACCCCCTGCGCTCGACCTCGTCGTTGCTCGCCCCCGACACCGTTGGTGCCCGCCACGACCGCATCGCGCGCGAGACGCGAAGCACGCTCGCGGTCTTCGAGGACCTCAAGGACATCATCGCCATGCTCGGCTTCGAGGAGCTCTCCGAGGAAGACCAGCGCGTCGTCGGACGTGCGCGGCGGCTCGAGCGCTACCTGACGCAGCCGTTCCAGGTGACCGAGGCGTTCACGGGCCAGGAGGGCCGCGCCGTGGCCCTCGAGGACATGCTGTCGGACTGCGAGCGCATCCTCGCCGATGAGCTCGCCGACGTCCCCGAGCAGGACTTCTACATGATCGGCACGCTCCGCGAGATCGGCCGATGAGACTGCTCCTGTCGCTGCCGAGCGGCGTGCTGGTCGACGCGCCGGTGCGCAAGGTCGTGGCTGAGTCCGAGCGTGGCGCGTTCTGCTTGCTGCCGCGCCACGCCGACACCGCCACGGTGCTGGTGCCCGGCCTGCTCTCGTACCTCGACGAGCACGGTGACGAGGTGATCGTGGCCGTCGATGAGGGTGTGCTCGTCAAGGTCGGTGAGCACGTGCGCGTCGCGTGTCAGCGCGCGGTGGTCGCGGGCGACCTCGGCAGCGCCGAGGCGATGGTGCGCGAGCGCTTCCAAACCCAGAACGAGCGCGAGAAGCACGCACGTGCGACGCTGTTGCAGCTCGAGGCCGACATCCTACGGCGCCTCGGCGAGTTGAGGAGTTGACGTGAGCGACCGCCGCCCTCCGCGCGAGCGAACCGACGCGCTGGCCGACACCGTCAGGCGCAAGGAGGCACGCAAGGCTCGCGCGCGCCGCCAGGGCAAGCGCGGCCTCGCGTTCGGCCTGGGGATGTTCGGCCTGGTCGGCTGGTCGGTGACGCTGCCGACCCTGCTCGGTATCGCCCTCGGCGTCTGGATCGACGGCCGCACGACGAGCCCCTACTCGTGGACGCTGATGCTGATGGTCGGCGGCCTCATCGTCGGTTGCTTCAACGCCTGGTACTGGCTGCGAAGGGAGATGGATGGTGAGTGACGCCGTGCCGCCTGCCCGAGACCCGGCCATGGAGTGTGCCGCATGAGCGCGGAGACGCTCCTCCTCGGCGTCGTCGCCGGCCTCGCGCTGGGCTGGGTCTACTTCCGCGGGCTGTGGTGGACCGCCGAGCGCGCCTTGCACGCGCGTCGCCCGGGGGCGCTGCTGTTCGCGAGCTACCTGGCGCGAACCGCCCTCACCCTGGCGGTCTTCGTGGCACTCCTGCGCCTCGGGGCCGGGGCGCTCGTCGCCGCGCTGGTCGGCTTCGTGGCGGCGCGCACGTTGGTGGTGCGGCACCGCGCCGAGCACGGACGAACGGCCGGCGGGTCGGCGCGGGCGCCGACGAGCGAGCGGAGGGAGGCGAAGGATGACCCTCTCACCTGACGAGATCGTCTACACCACCATCGGGCCGGTCGCCATCACCGCCACGCTCGTGTTCACCTGGGTGGCGATGACGTTCCTGGTGATCGTGAGCGTGTTGGTGACGCGCTCGCTGCGCGTGCACACCCCGCTGACGCGCGGCCAGAACCTGCTCGAGGCGGTGGTGGTGATGATCCTCGACCAGATCCAGGAGATCACCCAGCAGGATCCGCGACCCTACCTGCCGTTCGTGGGCACCCTGTTCCTGTTCATCGTGACCGCCAACGTGCTGGCCATCGTTCCCGGCTTCCACCCGCCGACCGGTTCGCTCACCACCACCGCCGCCTTGGCCATCGCCGTCTTCCTGGCGGTGCCGGCCTTCGGCATCGCCAAGGTCGGCGTCGGCAACTACCTGCGCGGCTACTTGCGGCCGACCCCGTTCATGCTGCCCTTCACGATCATCGGCGAGCTGTCGCGGACGTTGGCGCTCGCGGTGCGCCTGTTCGGCAACATCATGAGCGGTACGGTGGTGGTGGCCATCTTGCTGTCGGTGACACCGCTCTTCTTCCCCGTCGTGATGCAGGCCTTCGGCTTGCTGATCGGCGTGATCCAGGCCTACATCTTCGCCATCTTGGCGATCGTGTACATCGCGTCGGGGACCACCGAGACGGACCGGCGTTTGAGACCGCCCCACGAAGGAGCAGCAGCATGACCGACCTCGGCATCATCGGCTTGGCCTCGATCATCACCGCCGGCGTCACGATGGCGATCGGCTCGATCGGACCGGCGCTGGGGCAGGCGCGCGCCCTGGCCCAGGCGCTCCAGAGCATCGCCCAGCAGCCCGACGAGACCAACTCCATCACGCGCACGCTCTTCGTCGGCCTCGCGATGGTCGAGTCGACCGCGATCTACTGCTTCGTGATCGCGCTGATCCTGGTGTTCGCCAACCCCTTCTGGGGCGCGGTGACCGGAGGGTAGCCGGCGTGACCCTCGACTGGTTCTCGCTGATCGCCCAACTCGTCAACTTCGTCGTGCTGGTCGCCTTGCTGCGGGCGTTCCTCTACGGTCCGATCCTGCGCGTGATGCGCGAGCGCGAGGAGCGGCTCCAGACGATCCGCAGCGAGGCCGAGGCTTCGCGCGCGACGGCCCTCGCCGAACTCGAGGCGCTCCGCGACGAGCGCGCGGAGCTCGATCGAAGGCGGCGCGAGCGACTCGCCGAGATCGAGCTCGAGGCCGAGGCGCTGCGCGACACGCGCCGTGTCGCGGTCGAGCACGAAGCGGGCGCGCTGCGCCGTGCCCTCGCCGACACCCTGCAGCGCGACCGCGAGCAGGTGCTGGCGTTGCTGCGCCGGCGCAACGCCGAACTGCTGATCGACGAGCTCGACACGGCCCTGCGGGGGCTCGCCGACATCGGCCTCGAGGAGCGCGCCGCGGCGGTCTTCCGGCGGCGCCTCGAGGAGCTCGATGCCGACACGCGCGCGCAACTGCGCGACGCCGCGCGCTCCGCCCAACCGGTCGTGGCCACGGCGTTCGAGCCGAGCGACGCCGTCCGCGAGTCTCTGCGCGACGCGACTCGTGAGCTGACCGGCGGCGCCTCCGAGCCACGCTTCGTGCGCGACGAGCGGCTGCTCTTCGGGATCACGCTCACCGTTGGCGGCATGCGCGTGGACGGCTCCGCCACGGGGCACCTCGAGGCGCTCGCGCAGGCGTTCGACACGGCCCGGCGCGAGCTCGCCCGCAGCCGAGCCGACGCCCCCGATGCCGCCGACGCCGCCGTCCCCGCCGCGGCGCCGGAGCCCTCGTGACGGACGCGC
>SLRS01000250.1 GCA_007130855.1 Trueperaceae bacterium
CGAGCCGCCCTGCTCGCCGACATCGCCGCCAAGCGCGGCCGCTACCTCGACCACGAGCGCCGGCACGTCGGTTGGGGGGTGTGGGTGACGCGCAGTGGAGCGGCCCTGCCCAGCGGCTGAGGCGGCCGCGCGGCGGGCAGCGCCGCGCACCAGCGAGCCGACCAGCGCGTAGTATCATCCGAGCCATGCATGGTATCGAAGGCGGTGAGCGGTCGGCCGAGCCGGCCTCGGGCCGCTTCGTGCTGCGGCTCGATCCGGGTCTGCACGCCGCACTCCGGCGCGCCGCACAGGCGAGTGGCTTGTCACTGAACGACTACTGCGCCCGCAAGCTGGCGGCGCCGCTGTTCGAGCCGGGCGGCCCGGCGGAGGTGCTCGTCGCGCGGGCGCTGAGCGCGTTCGGCGCCGACCTCGTCGGCATGGTCGCGTACGGCTCCTGGGCACGCGGCGAGGCGGCCACCGACTCCGACCTCGACGTGCTCGTCGCGCTGTCACCGGACCTCGCGCTGGCGCGCGAGCGCTACCGCGCCTGGGACGAGGCGCCGCCGCAGTGGCAGGGCCGCCGCATCGAGGTCCACCTGGCCCATCTCCCGCGCGCCGGAGCCGGCATCACCAGCACCTGGGCCGAGGTCGCGCTCGACGGCCTCGTCCTGTTCGACCCCGACTTCGCCCTGGCGCGCTCGCTGGCCGCGATCCGGCGTCGCATCGTGACGGGCGCCTTGCAACGGCGCAGCGCGCACGGCCAGCCGTACTGGCTGGAGCCGCGCGATGCGTAACCGCGAGCTCGCCGTCGACCACGTGTGGCGCGCCAGCGCGCGCCTGCGGGCGCTCGACGTGCTGTTCGAAGCCGAGAGTTGGGCCGACGTGGTGCGCGAGTCGCAAGAGGCGGTCGAACTGGCGCTCAAGGGCCTGTTGCGTGCCGTCGGCGTGATGCCGCCGCGGATCCACGACGTCTCCGACATCCTGCTCGCCGAACGCGAGCGGCTGCCTGATGACCTCGCCGTACAGGCCGACGCGTTGGCACAGGCTTCGCGCCAACTCCGCCGCGACCGCGAGCTGGCCTTCTACGGCGCCGAGGACCTCACCCCCTCGGGCTTCTACGGCCGCGCCGACGCCGAGCAGGCACGTGAACGCGCGCGGCTGGTGGTGGCGTTGGTGGCGCCGTTCGTGCTGCCAAACGCCTAGCCCTCAGCGCTCGGCGTGCCGCAGGAACGCTTCGAGCTCGTCCGCGCTCGGCAGCCCTGCCCGCCCACCGAGCCGGGTGCACGCCAGCGCGGCCACAGCGCTGGCACGGCGCAGGCACACGAGCGGGTCGTGCGCGTCGAGCAGCGCCTGGAGGTAGCCGCCATGGAAGGCGTCGCCGGCACCGGTGGTGTCCACGACCGGTACGCGGAAGGCACTGTGGTGACGCTGGACGCCGTCGACGAGCGACCAGGCCCCGCGCTCGCCATCGGTGATCACCACGTGACGCGCGCCGTGGCGCGCCAGGGCCTCGGCGGCGCGCGGTTCCGCCTCCAGCCCCGTCACGCGCAGGGCGAACGCGCGCGCCACGATCAGGACGTCGACCAGCGGCAGGAGCGTGTCGATTCCGGGCCAAGCCGCACCGGCACCGCCATCGAGCGAGACCAGCGCCCCGCTGGCACGAACCAGTTCGGCCGCCGAGCGCGCGGCCTCGTGGTGGAACCCGTCGAGATGCAGGATGCGCGCCTGCCGCAGGAGCTCGCGTGGCAACTCCTCCGGCGTCGGGCTCGCCACCAGCCCCCGGTGGTAGAGGATCGAGCGCTTGCCGCTGGCGGCCTCGACCAGGATGACCGAGCGGGGCGCGATACCCTCGGCGCGGCGCAGCAGGTACGTCACGTCGACGCGCTGCCTGGCGAGCCGCTCGACCACCTGGTCGCCCCATATGGTCCGGTCGGTGCTGCCGATCATGGCGCAGCGCGCGCCCAGGCGACTCGCCGCCGCCATCGCGCTCGCTGCCGGGCCGCCGCCCTCGATCTCGAGCGTCTCGATCTCGAACACCTCGTCCGACCCGGGGAGTCGCGGCACCAGCGCCAAGAGGTCCACCGTGGCCGTCCCCAAGCCGACGATGTCGAAGGCCGGACCGCTCGCGCGCGCGCGCTCCATGGCCGACCACGGTAGCACCGCACCAACCTGTCGGTGCCGGGGCTGCAGCGCCTAGCCGACCCCGTAGCGGTGCATCATGCCGCGCAGGAACGCCGCGGACTCGCGCAGGTGCTGCAGCCCGAGCTGCGGATCGTCGCCGTCCTCGATCGAGATCCAGCCGTCGAAGCCGAGCTCCCGTAAGACCGCGAAGATCGCGTCGTAGTCGATACTCCCGGTGCCGATCACGCCGTGGATCAGGTCGGCGTAGGCGATCGTGCCCGTCGCCGGATCGGGCGCTGCCCCCGGGCGCACCCGCCGGTCGGAGGCGTGCATCGTGCGCACACGGCGCTCGACCCGCTCGAGCAGCGCCACCGGATCGACGCCCGCCACCAGCGCGTTCGACGGGTCGAAGTTGACGCCGAAGGCCGGTACGTCGGGAATGGCGTCCAGGATCTCGAGGAAGACGTCGCGCTCCTGCGCGAACTCCGGATACGTCCAGTACCCGTCTTTGTAGTGGTTCTCGAGGACGAGCACCACGCCGAGCGCCTCGGCGGCGCCGAGCAGCTCCGTGATCGACTCGACCACCCAGCGCACGCCGTCCGCGCGCGACACCTCGGGCCGCCGCTGGCCCGACAGGACCCGGCAGTAACGCCCGCCCAACGCGGCGATGGTCTGCAGCGCGCGCCGCTGCAGCGCGACCTCGGCGGCCCGCCGCCGCTCGTCGGGAACCGTGAAGTCCGACGAGTAGCACAGCATCGGGATGCGCAGGCCATGCCCTTCGGCCCGCTCGCGCAGGCGCCGCAGCGCGGCCGGATCGTCGTGCGGCGTGAACCCCCAGTAGAACTCCAGGCCGTCGACCCCGAGCTCCGCCGCGAGATCGATCCAGCGCTCGACCGACATGCTGCGCTGGACGCACAGGGCGTCGAGGAAGCACTTCGGGAAGGCAGCTAGGGGCATGGTTCGGCCAGCCGGCTCCCAGCGCAGGGCCGTCCCAACACCGGGTACTGCTCGACTTCGAAGACCGCCCCGGTGACCGGCTCCGACTCGCGCGAGAGCCAATGGACGACGTGGCTCGCCACCTGCTCCGGCGACAGGAGCGCGCCGGTCGGGGCGTAGCGAGGGCTGACGCGCCGATGCCAATCGCTCGGGTAGCCCTCCGCCTGGAAGATCGCGTCCTCGTTGGCGGTCAGCGTCCAGCCGACGTTGAGCTGGTTGATGCGCACGCCCTGGCCCGCATGGGCATTCGCGAGGTTGCGCGTCATCGTCATGAGGGCGCCCTTGGCCATCGAGTACGCCAGCAGCTCCGGTTCGCCACAGTAGGCGTTCAGGGAGCCGATGTTGACGACGCTGGCGGCACCCGCCGAGCGCAGGTGGGCCAGCGCCGCGCGGATGATCAGGAGCGGCGCCCTGAGGTTCACCGCGATGAGCCGGTCGAACAGCTCGGGGCTGGTCGAGCCGAGGTCGCTGCGCGTGGTGAGCGCGGCGTTGTTGACCACGCCGTCGAGCCGGCCGAAGACGCGCACGCTCTCGTCGACGAGCGCCTCGCACACGCCCGGATCGCCCAGGTCACCGACGAACGTGGCGGCGCCGTTGGCTAGCTCTCGGGCCACGTTTCGCGTCCGCTCGGCATCGCGCCCGTGCACCATCACGCGCGCCCCCTCGACGGCGCACGCCGCGGCGATGGCGACGCCGATGCCGGTGCTCGAGCCGGTCACCAAGACCGCCCGACCCTCAAGCCGCTGCGCCGACATCGCTCCCACCGCCCTTGCCGAAGGGCACCTCGACGCCCGGCTGGCCGATCCACACCTGCAGGCGTGGGTACTTGACGCGCACGTACGCCGCGAACCGCTCGGGATCCTCGGTGTTGAAGTCGAACATGCCGTAGTGGCTCGGTACGGCCAGCCTGACCGAGAGCGGGCCGACGAGGTCGGCAGCCTCCTGGTAGACCATGTTGCCCATGACGTCGTCGCGCAGGCGCTGGGCGTCGCGGCCGTTGATCGGGACCAGCGCGACGTCGAGCCGCCAGGCTGCCAAGCGCGCCTGTAGGCCCTCCCACCAGACGGTGTCGCCGGCGTGGTAGACGGTGGCGCCGTGCGACTCGAAGACGTAGCCGAGGAACGGGTAGAAGCCCTCGGGAGTGCGCTCGAAGGTCTCGTGCGCCGCCTTGATCGCGTGCACCGTCACGTCGTGCGTCCGCACCGACTCGCCGTCGTTCAAGACGACGAGTCGCTCGGCCGGGACGCCCAACGCGCGCATGCGCGCCTCGTGTGCGCGCGGGGCGACGAACGTGGCGGCGGTGTGCCGGGCGAGGCCCGCGACCGCCTCGGGGTCGAGGTGGTCGAGATGGTCGTGGGTGCAGGCGACGATGTCGACGCCGCCGGCATGCTCCGGCGCGAACATCGGCGGCACCAGGCGCTCGGGCAGCGCCGTGATGAACGGGTCCACCAGGATGACGCGCTCGCCGAACTTGAGCACGAAGGAGTGCTGGCCGAGCCACCAGAACGATTGCGCTGAGCGCGAGCGGGCGATGTCGTCGAAGAGCTGCTCGTGGCTGGCATGGGGGCGAAGTTCCATGTCGTCTCCCTCTCAGGGGCGGAGGACCGCCTTGACGTAGGCGCCCGACCGCATCCCCTCGAAGGCCAGGCGCCAGTCCTCCAGCGGCGCGACGAGCGAGATCAGCGGGCGCGGGTCGAGCTGACCGACGGCGAGCATCCGGATGACGCGCTCCCAGATCGACCAGTTGTGCGAGAAGCTGCCCTTCAGGGTGAGCGCCTTCTGCACCAGCGGATCGAGACTGAAGCCGACCGGGTCGCGGCCCCAGCCCACCTTGACGATCGTCCCCGCCGGCCTGGTCAGTCGCAGCGCCGTCTCGAGCGTGGCGGAGACCCCGGCGGCGTCGATGGTGACGTCGACGCCGAGGCCGTCACCGAGGCCGCCGACGACATCATCGGCCGCGCCCGTCAGGACGCTGTCGACGCCGAGGTCGGCGGCCAGGGCGAGGCGCGCGGCGTCGGCGGGCGCGCCGGTCATGACGATGTGGCCTGCGCCCGCGAGCCGCGCCATCATGGCGCACAAGATGCCGATCGGGCCGGGTCCCAGCACGAGCACGTGATCGCCGGCTTTGACGCTCCTGGACTCGCAGACGGCACTGTAGGCGACGCAGCAGGGCTCGGTGAGCGCCGCCACGCTGGCCTCGAGGGCGTCGGGGATGGGATGCAGGGTGCGTGAAGGCGTCGCCACGTATGGCGCCATGGCGCCGTCGACGCCGTAGCCGAAGCCGAGCCGCGAGGGGTCGAGTTGGTAGAGCCCCTGCCGGCTCAGCGGCGAGGCGGCGTCGATCACCGCGGCCGTCTCGCTGACCACGCGCTGGCCCGGCGCGAAGCCGTCGACGCTGGCACCCACCTCCACCACCGTCCCGGCGAACTCGTGCCCCAACACGCACGGATAGTTCACCTTCCAGCTGTGGCTCCCGTGCCACTGGTGGACGTCGCTGCCGCACACGCCCACCGCATCCACCCGCAGCAGGACCTCGTGCGCCGTGGGCGTCGGCCGCGGGATCCTCCGCAGCTCGACGCTGTCGGGCTCGGGCCCGTGGTTGACCAAGCCGATCATGGTGTCAGCCACAGCCCTACTCCGACGTGGCCGACGCGTCGTGGGCGTGGACGTGCTCGCAGATCCGCCGCAGCACCACGCCGATGTCGCCCTCGGAGCGCCTGAAGGCGCCGGCGTCGATCGCGAGCGGCGCCCCGATCACCACCAGCGGTGCGCCGTAGGCCGGCGTCTCGATGGCCTCCTCCAGGCTCAGTCCACCGACGGCCTGCACCGGTACGCTGCTCGCAGCCACCACCTCACGCAGGCGGTCGAGCGGGCGCTCGGCGCGCATGCCCCGCTGCTGGCGCAAGGTCCGGTAGTCGAAGCCGATGTGGTGGATGACGAAGTCGCAGCCGGCCTCGGCGAGCCGCCGCGCACCCGCGACGGGATCCGGCATGCCGAGGTTGTCGCCCATCACCGCGACGCCCAGGTCACGCCCGGCCCGGACCACGAGCTCGATGGTCTCCGGGAGCGCCTGACCCATCACCACCACGTGCGTCGCGCCGGCGCCGGCCATGATCTCGGTCTCCAGGTAGCCGCCGTCCATGGTCTTGATGTCGGCGACGATGGGCAGCCCTGGGAAAGCGCTGCGCAACTCGCGCACCGCATGCATCCCGTGCGCCATCAGCAACGGGGTGCCGGCCTCGAGCCAGTCGATGCCCGCCGCCACGGCGATGGCGGCGGTGTCGAGGGCCTCTTGCATGTCGGTGATGTCGAGCGAGATCTGCACGACGGGCTTCATCGGTCCCCTCACGGCCGCTCGGCGCTGCCCGGATCGACGCTGCGCCCCGCGGCTGCCCGGGCAGTGCAGCAACGAGCGGGCGTGGTGCCGCCTCCGGGGTTCGCCCGCGCGGAGCGGCGCAAGGTGGTGCTCCAGTGTACGCGCTGACTCGCGGCCGGCTCCGCCCGCGCGGCGGCCGCGTAGGGTCCGTGCGAGACCGCCGGCCGGCCGGCCAGGCCGTCCAGACCGTCCTGGCCGTAGCTGCGCCACGGCCGACGCCGCGCCGGCACATGTGCTACGATGCGCAGTCGCTGCCGCGCGGCCCGAGGGCCCGCGGCGCGTGAGAGCCTACGCTGGGGAGGGTGACGACCCCATCGCACGAGCGCTGAGCGCCGTGACCGACGGCTCCGACGAACGTTCCTGCCCGACTGCGCCGCCGCGGCGCGTCGGCGCCGTTCGGCGGTCCCGCCTCCGATGGACGACGCTACCAGCGCCTGGAAGGAGGTGGACCCGTGGCAGACACCGCCAATTACGACCTGAACGTGATCGTCGAACCCGGTCTCAGCGAGCAGCAGCTCCAGACCGAGAAGGACGCGGTCATGACGCAGCTCGAGCGTGCCGAGGGCACGGTCGTCGAGCTCGAGGAGTGGGGCGTGCGGCGCCTCGCGTACCCCATCCGCAAGCTGAACGAGGGGTACTTCCTGATCTACAAGCTGCGTCTCCCTTTGGATAAGCCGAAGCAGATCGAGGCGGCCTTGCGGCAGCGCGATAACGTCATGCGTGTTCTGGTCGTGAAGGACCGCCCGGATTGGAAGACGCGCAAGCCGAAGGCCGAGACCCCGGAAGCACCGGCGGCTTGATCACGGCCCGTCGATCCGAGGGGTCCGCAGCGGACCCGACGGTGAGGAGCGAGCGATGGCACGAGGTCTGAACGTCGTGATGTTGGCCGGCACGTTGACGCAGGCACCGGAGCTCCGTTACACGCCAGCTGGCCTGGCCATCTTGGAGCTCAACCTGGGGGGCAACGACCATGTCGTCGGTGACGACGACAAGCTGCGGGAGTTGGCCTGGTACCACCGGGTCACCGTCTTCGGTGCGCAGGGCGAGTCGCTCGCCAACGGGCTCGAGGCGGGCAGCCCCGTCCTGATCGAGGGGCGCCTGAACTACCGCAGCTGGGACGCGCCGGACGGGCAGCGCCGCAGCGCGCTGGACGTGGTCGCGCAACGCGTGGAGGTGCTGACGTTCGGCCCCCGCCGCGGCGACACCACCGTCACCGACGCACGGGGCCAGCATCGCCTGCGTGACGCCCTCAACCAGGTGTCGATCATCGGCAACCTCACGCGCGAGGCCGAGCTGCGCTACACCCCGAGCGGGAGCGCCGTCACGCGCTTCAGCGTGGCGGTGAACGAACGCTACCGCGACCGGACCGGCGCCGACCAGGAGCGCACCCACTACGTCGACGTGAACGTCTGGCGCGAGCTGGCCGAAGCCTGCGGCGAGTTGGCCAAGGGCGATCCCGTTTTCGTGGTCGGGCGCCTCGTGAACGACTCCTGGACCGACAAGGACGGCAACCGACGCTTCACGACGCGGCTCGAGGGCGCGCGCGTGGAGTACCTGACACGTGGTCCCGGCGTTGGTGGCGCCGCGACCCGCCCGGAGCGCCCGGCGACGAGCGCAGAGGGCGCCCAGACGCGTCAGTTGGATATCGACGAGGAATTCCCACCGGAAGAGGACCTTCCTTTCTGATGGCACGAGAGCAACGAGGCGACAAGCGTCGCCGCGGCGGCGGCCGACGCGGCCGGCGCCCCAAGGTGTGCGCGTTCTGTACCGGCGAGCACGAGATCATGGACTACCACGACGGCAAGATGCTGCGGCGCTACATCAGCGACACCGCCAAGATCCTGCCGCGGCGCCGCAGCGGCGTGTGCGCCAAGCATCAGCGTCGCCTGGCGACCACCATCAAGCGCGCGCGGATGCTCGCGATCATCCCGATCACGGAGAGACTGGTCCGGAAGTGAACGTCATCTTGCTGGAACCAGTCGATAACCTCGGCGAGGCCGGCGACGTCGTCAAGGTGCGCCCCGGCTACGCCCGCAACTTCCTGGTCCCGCAGGGTCTGGCGCTGCCGGCCACTGCGGCCAACCAGAAGGAACTCCAGGCGCGGCTCTCCCAGAGCGCCCGCCAGCTCTCCGAGCGCAAGGGCGACGCCGAGCGGCTCAAGGAGATCCTCGGTGACGCCTCGGTCGAGATCAAGGTCAAGGCGGGCGAGGAGCGCATCTACGGCTCGGTAGGGTCGCGCGACATCGCCGACGCCCTGCTCGCCGCCTTCGACGTCCAGATCGACCGGCGCAAGATCGACCTGCGCGAGCCGATCAAGATGCTCGGCGAGTACGTGGTGCCCTACCGGCCCCACCCCGAGGTCACGATCGAGCTCAAGCTGAACGTGGTGCCCGAGGGCTGAGCACGGCAGCCCGATCACCATGCCGGGACGAGGGGGGCGGGGCCAGCGGCTCCCGCCCCCAAGCGTGTAGCGGCCGTCCGAGGCGCCGCCGGCTCGCCGAGCGCTAGAGGCGCCCCATGTCCAGCGGTCCCGCCGTGAGCGCCTGCACCAGGTACCCCAAGGCGACGGCGACGATCACGAAGGCGCCTGCCAGGGTCATCAGGTAGCGGCCGCCCATCAGCCGCTGCAGCAGCACCCCCTCGGGCAGGCTGAGTCCGGTCGCCCCGATCAGGAAGGCGCTGACCACGCCCAGGTTCGCTCCGCCCGCGAGGAGCGCAGCACCCAACGGCAGCAACACCGCCGTCGAGGCGTACACGGGGATGCCAACCAACACCGCGACCGGAACCGCGAAGGGCCCCGCCGCCTCGAGCGCCCCAGCGATCACGCCCACGTCGACACGCCCGTAGAGCACGGCCCCGAGCAGCGCCACCACCAGCAGCACCGGTACCAGTCGCCACACGTCGCGCAGCGCACGCACACCAGAGCGCACCAGCCGCGAGCCCCACGACGCCACGCCGTCGCCGCCGGAGTACGCCCGCAGGTCGAGCGGCACGACGGGCTCGACTCGCAACGATGCCATGACGAGCGCCACCGCCAGCGCCAGCAGCAGCGCCAGCAACACGAACATGGCGGCGAACGCCGGCGTGGTGAGCGTGGCCAGCAGGGCGACGGTCGCCGGGTTCACCAGCGGCGAGACCACCAGGAAGGCCGTCGTGGCCACCACCGGCACGCCGGCGGCCACCATCGCCGCGACCACGGGCACGGTCGAGCAGGAGCAGAACGGCGTGAGCGCGCCGAGCACCAGCGCCGTCGCGGTACTGCGCCACGGGCGCCCGGAAAGCGCGCGCTGCAGCCGCTCGGGCGGTAGGCTCTGCACCAACAGGTGTGCCAGGAACGAGATGCTCACGAAGATCGCGACGAACTCGCCGAGCCGCAGCGCTGCCGAGGTCCACGAAGCGGGCATCGGCCTCAGGCCGCCCCGCGCGCGGCCAGGCAACAACGCGGGTCGCCGCCGTCGGCCGCGACGCCGGCATCCCCGCCCTTCGCTGCCGATCGGATCTGGCGGTGCCCGGCGAGCCATCCGGATCGCGTGACCAGGAAGCCGAGGCGGTGCCATGTCCGCGGGCGCTCGTCGCGTCCGTGGGCGAGCCGTATCGCCCGCTGCACGTCGGCTTCGCGGCGGCGCTCGGCGGCGTGCTCGAGGGCAACGTGCTCGATCGTCGAGATGGGCTGCATCATGCTGGATCCCTCCGCTGCGCGGCGGCGCGCATGTCTAGGTAACTAGGTTTCTAGTACTCCTTGGCCCTGGCGCTGCCGCCGCTCCGTGAGACGGCGGCGCTACGGGCTCACCCTGGCGTCTGCTCGACCTCCGCTCGCGACCCGCGCGCAGCGGCACGAGGGGCCGGTGCGCAGGCGTCGACACAGCACTCCTCGGTGAGGTAGGCCACGAGCGCGCGCATGGTGCCGAAGTCGGCATGGTTCACGACCTCGGCCCCGACCTTGCGCTGCGCCACCAACCCAGCGCGCTTCAGCATCTGGAGATGGTGTGCCAGCGTCGAGCGCGGCATGCCGTCGAGGCGCTCCTGGATCTGGTGCACCGGCAGGCCTTCGTCGCCGGCGCGCACGAGCGCGCGGAAGATCGCGAGCCGCGCCTCGTGGCCGAGCGCGGCGAGCGCGTCGGCGGCGCCACCGGGGTGTCGGGCGAGGGTGTCGGCCATGGACCGAGCCTAGCGCATCGCGGGTCGCTTGTCAACTACATTACTAGTTATTGGGTCATCGGTTCCCGCCCCGGCCGGTGGCCACGCGCTGGGTCAGGGCCGGAAGCGCTCCACGCGGATCATGTTGGTGGTGCCGCGCATCCCGAAGGGCACGCCGGCGGTGATCACGTAGCGCGCGCCGGGTTCGACCAGGCCTCGCTCGGCGATCGCCTTGGTCGCCAACTCCACCATCTCGTCGGTGTTGCTGATGTCGTCCGATCCGTACGGGATCACGCCCCACGAGATGGTGAGCTGGCGGTACACGCGTTCCGAGGGCGTGACCGCCAGGATCGGCGCCGCGGGCCGATAGCGCGCGACGCGGGCCGCCGTGGTGCCCGACGAGGTGAAGCTGACCACCAGACTGGCCCCCAAGGCGTTGGCGATCTGCACCGCGCCGGACGACACCGCGTCGGCGGTGGTGTCGTCCGGCGCGGGCGCGTGCTCACGCGTCAACTCCAGGTACTGCGGGTCGCGCTCGACCGCGCGGGCGATGCGGTTCATCATCCGCACCGCCTCGAGCGGATACGCGCCCACCGCGGTCTCACCCGAGAGCATCACCGCATCGGTGCCGTCGTAGATGGCATTGGCGACATCCGACGACTCGGCCCGCGTCGGGGTCGCGTTGGTGATCATCGACTCGAGCATCTGGGTGGCGGTCACCACCGGCTTGCCGGCCTCGAGGCACTCGCGGATCAACCGTTTTTGGATCTGCGGCACCTGCTCGGGCGGCAGCTCCACGCCCAGATCGCCGCGCGCCACCATCACGCCGTCGACCTCGCGCAAGATCTCTGAGAAGCGCTCGACGGCGCCCGGCTTCTCCACCTTCGCCATCAGCTTCGCGTTGGAGCCGGAGCGGGCCATGTAGTGACGGGCCAGCAGCAGGTCGTCACGCGAGCGCACGAAGCTCATGGCGACCCAGTCGACGCCGAGCTCGACGCCGAAGGCGAGGTCGTCGACATCCTTGTCGGTCAGCGCGGGGATCGACAGGTCGGCGTCAGGAATGTTGATCCCCTTGTTGTTCGACAGCACGCCGCCGACCACCACCTCGGTGACGATGTCGGTCCCGTCGACCCGCACCACGCGCAACGCCAGGCGCCCGTCGTCGAGCAGCAGCTTGTCGCCGCTCGTCACGTCCTGGCACAAACCGGCGTAGGTGACGCCCACGCGTGTCTCGTCGCCGGGGGCGTCGAGGCTGCACGAGAGCGTGAACGTCGCTCCCGCGATCAGCGTCACCTTCCCCTCGGCAAAGCGGGCCGTCCGGATCTTCGGGCCCTGCAGATCCTGCAGCACCCCGATGGCGCGGCCGCGGGCTTTGGCCAGCGAGCGAATGCGGTCGACGTTGGCCTTGTGCCCGCTCCGCTCGCCGTGCGAGAAGTTCAGCCGGAACACGTCGACGCCGGCCTCGATGAGCGCCGCGACGCGTTCGTCGTCACTCGTGGCCGGACCCAGCGTGGCAACGATCTTCGTTCGGCGCGGGCCCTGGTTCACGAGCGGAACGCGGCGCGGCCCAGGTAGCGCGCGCCGTCGCCGAGCTCCGCCTCGATCGCGAGCAGGCGGTTGTACTTCGCCAGGCGGTCGCTGCGGCTCGCCGATCCGGTCTTGATCTGGCCGGCGTTCACGGCGACGGCGAGATCCGCGATGAAGGCGTCCTCGGTCTCGCCGGAGCGGTGACTGATCATCGAGCGGTAGCCGGCGCGCTTGGCGAGTTCGATCGCGTCGAGTGCCTCCGACAGCGTACCGATCTGGTTCACCTTCACCAGGATGGCGTTGGCGACATCCTCGCTGATGCCGCGGCCCAGATGCTGCACGTTGGTGACGAAGAGGTCGTCGCCGACGAGTTGGGTGCGGGCCCCGAGACGCTCCGTGAGCGCGGCCCAGCCGTCCCAGTCATTCTCGTCGAGGCCGTCCTCGATCGACAGGATCGGGAAGCGATCGACCCAATCGGCGTAGAAGTCGATCATCTCTGCCGAACTCAGCAGCCTGTCCTCGCTGGCCAGGCGGTACTTGCCGTCGCGGTAGAACTCGCTCGCCGCCGGGTCGAGCGCCAGCGCGATCTGCTCGCCGGGCGCGTAGCCGGCCTGTTCGATCGCCTCGAGCAGCACCTCGATCGCTTCCTCGTTGCTCTTCAGGTCGGGCGCGAAGCCGCCCTCATCACCGACGTTGGTGTTGTAGCCGCGAGCGGCCAGCACCTTCTTGAGCGCGTGGAAGGTCTCCACACCGGCCCGTAGGCCCTCGTGGAACGACTCGAAGCCGACCGGCGCCAGCATGAACTCCTGCATGTCGACGCTGTTGTCGGCGTGTTCGCCACCGTTGATCACGTTCATCATCGGCACGGGCAGGGTGCGCGCGCCGACGCCGCCCAGGTAGCGGTAGAGGGGCAGTTCGAGTGCCGCGGCGGCCGCCCGCGCCGTCGCCAGCGACACGGCCAGGATCGCGTTCGCACCGAGGCGCGCCTTGTTGGGCGTGCCGTCGAGCTCGATCATGGTGGCGTCGACCACCACCTGGTCCACCGCGTCGATCCCGACGAGTGCCTCGGCGATCGGACCGTTGACGTTATCTACCGCGTTCTGGACGCCCTTACCGCCGTAGCGGCCATCGCCGTCGCGCAACTCGACCGCCTCGTGCTCACCGGTCGAGGCGCCCGAAGGCACCGCCGCACTGGCCTGCACCCCGCTGCTGAGTGTGACGGTCGCGCCGACGGTGGGGTTGCCGCGAGAATCGAGGAGCTCGATGGCGCGGATGTCGTCGATGATGGTCATGGTCAAGCCTCCAAGTGAGCCTGGCTCGGAGCGCGCGTCCACCGGGGCGACGCGCCCGGGTACCGGTCAGCCGGTTCGCAGGGGTACCACCATCGCGAGGTAGGCGGGATCGCCCAGATCGGTCGCGACGGAGGGGGTGGTCGTGCCGGAGAACTGCATCTGCAAGTCACCGTCGATCGGGCCGACGGCGTCGGCGAGGTACTTCGCGTTGTACGCCAGGGCGATCTCGGACTCCGAGCCCTCCTGGAGCACGTCGATCGCCTCCTGGGCCCGACCGTAGCTGCCCTCGGCGGTGATCTGCAAGACGCCGTCCTTGATGAACAGATCGACGCGGTGGTTCGCGGACTTGTCGGCCATCACCGCGACCCGAGCCACCGCCTCCGCCAGCAAGGCCGCCCGCAGGGTCACCTTGACGGGGAACCGCGCCGGGATCACGCGCTCGTAGTCGGGGAAGCTGCCTTCCATCAACTTGACGTTGAGCGTGAAGGCACCGTTGGCGATGGTGAGCACGTTGCCGCTCAAGGCCAGTCGGGCCGGCCCGCTCGTGAGCAGCCGCACGATCTCGTCCACGCTACGCGCCGGGATGAGCAGATCCGCGTCGAGGCCAGTCGACGAGACCGCCAGGTACGAGGCCAACCGGAACCCGTCGGTGGCGACGGCGCGGGTGCGCTCGTCGTGCAGTTCCAGTCGCACGCCGCGGAACACGGCCTGGTAATCGGCGATCGCGGCCGCATAACGCACGTGATCGAGCGCGCGGGCGAGGTCGAGACCCTCGATCTCGCCCTCGAAGGCGTCGCTGAAGGTGAGAACGGGCGCGCTCTCGGACGGCACGAGCTGCAACTTGGTCGCGAAGCTCGCGGAGGTGACTTCGAGCTCCGCCTCGCCGAAGTCGAGCTCGACGGTGTCGCCCGGCAGCGCCCGCACTACCTGACCGAGCACCGCTGCCGGTACGGCGACATCGCCGTCGCCGCGCACGTCGGCCTCGATCACGGCACGGACGTCCATATCGAGGTTGCTCCCCGACAGCACCAACCGGCCGTCGCTGACGCTGAGGCGTAACAGGCTCAGGCCGGGATTGCTCGACCTGGCGGGGATGATGCGTTCCACGTGGCCGAGCGCCTCGTTCAGGGTCTTGGTGGGGAGATGGACTCTCATCGGTGCTCCGGTTTCACTGCCCAACAGCATACTTGACACGGCCCGGTTCCGTTCCGTGCCGGCGCTGCCAGGATGCATGCCGCGTGCCGAGAAGACCGGTTGTTAGCGGCTCGTCGAGCGATAGGGTGTCGAGGGTCTTCTTCGTAGGGGCTGTGGAGAGTGTGGAGAACCTCACCGCGTGCGTGCTGCACGATGAGGGCCATGTGGATGGGGTTGTGGAGAACCGAGTGCATCCTGTGGACAACCGACGTGTGCCTCCACAGGAGTCCACAATGGCGTCCTGGAGCGCGTTCTCCACACGTTCATCCACAGGGCTTCCACAAACTCGGAGGTAGTTCTCCACAGGTTCGTCGCTCGATCGAGTCCGAATGACGTGCGCGACGGCCATCACGGCCTGCACCGCGCGCTTGGCGAGGTCGGCCGGGCGGGCCGCCGTCGACACGCTCAGACCAGCGCCGCGCGCAGCGCCTTGACGGACTGGGCCACGTCGTTCTCGGCAGTCACGTGGGCGCTGATCTTCTGGACCGCGTACATGACCGTGGAGTGGTCGCGGCCCGAGAAGTACTGGCCGATCTCGGGGTAGCTATGCGTCGTGAGCTCACGGATCAGGTACATGGCAACCTGTCGCGCCACCACCAGCTCGTGGCGCCGGCCCTTCGAGCGGACGTCTTCGGGTGAGAGCGCGAAGTGCTCGGCCGTGGCGTTGACGATGTCGAGCATGGTGAGGCTGATGTCGCTGGGCGCGAACACGTCGGAGAGCGCCGCAGCGGCGCTCTGCCGGGTGAGCGGCTCCTGGTTCATCGAGGCGTACAAGATGGCGCGCAGCAGGGCGCCCTCGAGCTCGCGGATGTTCGACGTCACGTGCCGAGCGATGTAGTCGACGACCTCGGCGGGCACCTTCACGCCGCGATACTCCGCGTTCATCTTCAAGATCGCGACACGCGTCTCGAATTCCGGAGGCTGGATGTCGGTGATGAGGCCCCACTCGAAGCGGCTGCGCAGCCGGTTCTCGAGCGTCGGGATGTCCTTGGGCGGCCGATCGGACGAGACGATCAGCTGCTTGCCAGACTCGTAGAGCGCGTTGAAGGTGTGGAAGAACTCCTCCTGCGTGCGCTCCTTGCCGGCCAGGAACTGGATGTCGTCGACGAGCAGCACGTCGATCGTGCGGAAGCGCTCGCGGAACTGCACCATGCGGTCCTCGCGGATCGCGTTGATCAGCTCGTTGGTGAACTGCTCGGTGGTGGCGTACTCGACCCGGAGGCTGGTCGCCCGCTCTGCCACGGCATGGCCGACCGCGTGCATCAGGTGCGTCTTGCCGAGCCCCGAGTCGCCGTAGAGGAAGAGCGGGTTGTAGGCCTTGCCGGGTGTCTCGGCGACGGCCATGGCGGCCGCGTGCGAGAGGTTGTTGTTGGGGCCCACGACGAAGTTGGCGAACACGTACTTCGGGTTGAGCCGGGGCCGCTCCATGCCGACCTGGCCGACCCCGATGGTCTCCGGCGCCTGACTGAACATGTCCGGCTGCTCGGTCTGGGCGAAGCTCACGACCTTGAAGCCGATCCTGGGCGCGGGCGCGCCGAGGTCGGCGAGGGCGCGCTCGATCACCGTCCCGAAGTGGCCCTTGATCCAATCGCGGGCAAAGGTGTGCGGTACCCCGAGCACGAAAGTGCCATCCTCGATGCCCAGGGGCCGTACCTGCTTGAACCAGGTCCGGAACTCGGTCTCCGAGATGTGCTCGCGGACGTACTCGAGGACGTCGTCCCAGATGGCGTGATCGCGGCTCAGCATGCCGGCGTGGACCTCTCTCGGCTCGACGCGGCTGGCGAGTGCGCCCATGCGGGCTCGCTGTCGCGCCACGTACGGGCGTCCAGGACGTGTGCAATTCGCCTGGCGCCCAACGCATCCAGGCTGCGGGAACGGCAGTCTACCAGATGCACCAGGGTCGCGAGCCGCACCTGCCGACCGCCTTCGCGGCGCGCGCGCAGCGCCGCGGCCCCTGCGGCAGGTTCGTGGAGGTCGGCCGTGACGACGTCCTGGACGGTGCTGCATGCTAGACTTCGCGCTCGGCGCACGGCTCGGGGCGGCGCGCGGGGAGGCGATGGTGCGGCACGATTTCGACGTGGTGGTAGTGGGCGGCGGTCACGCCGGCATCGAGGCGGCGCTCGCGGCTGCGCGCCTCGGCGCCAGCGTGGCGCTGGCCATTCCCAACCCCGATACGATCGGCCTGATGCCGTGCAACCCCGCCATCGGCGGTCCCGGCAAATCGCAACTGGTGTTCGAGCTCGCGGCCTTGGGCGGGGTCATGGGCCAATTGGCCGACGCCACGGCCATCCACGGCCGCACGCTCAACGCGTCGAAAGGTCCGGCCGTGCAGTCGCTGCGGGTCCAGAACGAGCGCGACGGCTACGCAGATGCGGCGCGGGCCCTGGTCGAGGACGCGCCGGGCGTGGTCATCGTGCGCGGCGAGGTCGCGGCGCTCGAGGTCGAGGAGCAGCCGATGGGCGGTGTCGGCGACCCCGCGGCGCGCCCTGCACGACGCATCCGTGGTGTCCGCTGCAGTGACGGGCGCACCCTGGCGGGGCGTGCGGTGGTGCTGTGCGCCGGCACCTTCTTGCGCGGGGTCGTCTGGTACGGCCGGAAGCAGCGCGACGCTGGTCGCCAGGGCGAGGCGCCGGCACGACACCTCTCGAGCAGTCTCGTGGCGACCGGACACCGGCTGACGCGCTTCAAGACTGGCACGCCGCCACGGGTCCGAGCCGACAGCGTCGACTTCGGGGCATTGCAGGTCGTGCCACCGGACGATCCTCCCGCCTCCTTCAGCGGCACGCCGGGCCCGCGGGTCATGCAGAGCCCGACCTGGCTGACGCGCACGACGGCGGCGACGCATGCGCTCATCCGCGAGCATCTCGGTGAGTCCGCGATGTATGGCGGCGATATCGACGGGGAGGGCCCGCGCTACTGCCCATCGATCGAGGATAAGGTGGTCCGCTTTTCGGACAAGGACCACCACCTGCTCTTCGTGGAGCCCGATGGCATCGACACCAGCGAGGTGTACTTGCAGGGCCTGTCATCGTCGCTGCCGCCCGTCATCCAGGAGCGGATGGTACGGACGCTGCCGGGCTTCGGGCGCGCGACGATCCAACGCTACGCCTACGCGGTCGAGTACGATGCCCTCGATCCGGCACAGCTCGATGTCACGCTGATGTCGCGACGGCTGGGCGGCTTGTTCAGCGCCGGTCAACTCAACGGGACGAGCGGCTACGAGGAGGCGGCTGCGCAGGGCCTCCTGGCGGGCGTGAACGCGGCGCGTTGGGCGGCTGGCGGGGATGCGGCAGCGCGGGTCACGGTGCGGCGCGACGAGGGCTACTTCGGCGTGCTCGTCGACGATCTCGTGCGTTGGGGCATCGGCGAGCCGTACCGCATGCTGACGTCACGTAACGAGTACCGCCTGCTGCATCGGCAGGACAACGCCGCCGAACGCCTCACGGCTCTCGGGCACGAGTGGGGCCTCGTCAGCAGCGCGCGGCTCCAGGCCGTGCGCGCGAGCAGCGCTCGCGTCGCCGACGAGATCGCCCGGCTCCGTCGGGTTCGCCTGGGCGGCGACCTCGCGGCCACGGTGCTCTGTCGACCGGGCGAGCACTACGAGCGCCTGGTCGAGCGGATCGGGCCTGCCGCCGCAGGGCTCGACGAGCACGAGCGGCGGCGCGTCGAGATCGAGGTGCGCTACGCCAGCTACATCGAGCGCAGCCAGCGCCAGTTGGCCTCGCGCAGCCAGTTCGAGCGCGTGCTGCTCGACGCCGTCGCATTCGAGCGCGTGGCGAGCTTGTCGGCCGAGGGGCGGCAGGCGCTCGAACGGGCCCGGCCGGCGACGCTCGGCGCCGCCCAACGTGTGCGCGGCGTACGCGATTCCGATGTGGCGGCGTTGTTGGTACACCTCAAGGTGCGGGGTCCTGTTTCACGTGAAACAGCGCTCGCGTAGCCGCCGGCCGCACCGGTGAACTGCGCCGCGGCTGGCACCGGCGCCACAGGGGAGGCGGCGCTGGCGTGCTACCGCGAGTTGCTGAGGCGCTATCACCGCACGCTCGACTTGATGTCGGACCGCGGCCTGGCACAGCTCGAGACCAAGCTCGAGGATGCCTGGGCCTACGCAGGCGCGGTGGCGCGATTCGGTGGTCGAGGCGGCCTGCTCGACGTGGGCACCGGCGCCGGGCTGCCGGGTGTGGTGCTCGCCGTGGCGCTGCGCGAGCGAGCGGTGACGTGGGTCGAACGGCGACGGCGGCGCGCAACGTTCCTCGGGCTGGTGCGGGCGCACTGTGGGCTTGCCAACGTCGATGTGGTGGCCGCGGACGTGCGCTCGCTGCAAGCCCAGCGGCTGCCCGAACCGCTCGCGGTGGTGACGGCTCAGGCCGTCGGGGACTGGGCAGCCCTGTACGGTTCGACGCGCCATCTCCACGGCGAGTCGGTCGTGTTCGTGGCGCGGCGTGGTGAGCGCTGGGCCGACGAGGTGAGCGCGCTCGGCGCGTCCATCTCGGCCGAACCCGCCGTGCTCGCCGCGGAACCGCTCGGACGTGGTGGTACGCTCGTCGTGCTGAGCGTGCCTGGAGGGTGTCGTTGCCGGTGATCGGGGTGATCAACCAGAAGGGCGGCGTCGGGAAGACGACCACCGCCGTCAACCTGGCGGCCGCGTTGGCGCGGGTGCGCAACGTGCTGCTGGTCGATCTCGATCCGCAGGCGAACGCCACCAGCGGACTCGGGCTGCTGCCCTCGTCGTCGGTGCTCGACGTCCTGAGCGGCCGGAGTTCGGCGCGGCGCTCGCTCCTGCGCGCGCGACAGGCGAACCTGTCGGTGCTCGCCGCTTCGGCCGACCTCGCCGGTGCGGCGATCGAGCTCGATGCCAGCGCCAACGACATGCAGCTGTTGGCCAAGGCGCTCATGGGGGTGCGGCCGAGCTTCGAGTTCATCGTGCTCGACGCGCCGCCGTCGTTCGGGTCGCTGACGCTGAACGCCCTGGTGGCCGCGGATCAGCTCATCGTGCCAGTCCAGTGCGAGTACTACGCGCTCGAGGGCATCGCCGGGATGATGGATACGATCGAGCGCGTTCGCGGGGCGCTGAACCCCAAGCTCAACGTGCTCGGCCTGTTGCTCACGATGGCCGACCAGCGCACGAATCTCTCGCAGCAGGTCGAGGCGAACGTGCGCCAGCACTTCGGTGCGCTCGTGTTCGATATCGTCGTGCCCCGTAGCGTGAGGCTGGCCGAGGCGCCCTCGCACGGGCTGCCGATCTTCGAGTACGCGCCTGGATCGGCGGGGGCGCTGGCGTACGAGGCCTTGTCGGAGGAGGTGTTGCTGCGTGTCAGCGAAGCCTAGGGGACTCGGCCGGGGGCTCGATGCCCTGCTGCCACGCGTCGAGGGTGGGGTCAAGCAGGCCGCGGTGGCGTCGTTGCGTGTGTCCGCGTTGCAGCCCCGGCGCAGCTTCGACGAGGTGGCGCTCGCCGAGCTCGCCGCATCGATCGCCGACAAGGGCGTGCTGCAGCCGCTGCTGGTCCGCCCGCTGGAGGAGGGCTTCGAGATCGTCGCCGGCGAGCGTCGGTTCCGCGCGGCGCAACTCGCCGGACTCGACCGGGTACCGGTGGTGGTGCGCGAGCTCAGTGATCAGCAGACGCTCGAGATCGCGATCGTCGAGAACCTCCAGCGCGAGGACCTCAATGCCATCGAGGAGGCGCGTGCGTTCGAGCAACTCATGGGCTTCGGCCTCACCCAGGAGCAGGTCGCCCGGGCCGTTGGCAAGAGCCGCTCGGCGGTGGCGAACACGCTGCGGCTCCTGTCGCTGCCTGCCGATGCGATCGAGTCGCTCGAGCGGGGCGCCATCAGTGCCGGCCATGCGCGCGCGATCCTGGCGCAGGTGCCCGAGGACCGCGACTGGGCGCTGCGGCAGATCGTGAGTCGGCAGATGTCGGTGCGACAGGCCGAGGCGCTGCGGCGGCCGGCGGGGGGAGCGAGGCGGCCGGCCGATCGCGACGCGCGCTACGCCGCGTTGGAGGAGGACCTCACGCGTTTCGTCGGCAGCCGGGTGCGCCTGCGCGGCGGGACGAAGGGCACGCTCGAGCTCCATTTCCACGATACGGACGAACTGCAGCGGCTGCTCGAGTTGCTCGGCTACGCCCCCTGAGCGGCCAACGCGGCCGGACCTGGACGCGCGTGGTCGGGTGCCGGGCGGCCTCCGGCGCCTGCCTGCTTCGCACCGCGCCGTCGCGAGACCGTGGTTCGGCGGCGCTGAGGGGCCCGTCCGCTCGCGCGGGGCTTCGCGGGCCGTGTGGGGGCGCTCTCGCGCGAGCCGGCAGTGATCGGTCTGAGGCCGCGCTGTTTCACGTGAAACAGCCTCACCGCGGCTCGAGGCTCGCCGCAACTCGAGCCTTGCCTGGCCCTGGGGTTCGCCGCAGCTCGAGCCTCACCGCGGCTCGAGGCTCGCCGCAGCTCGAGCCTCGCCGGGCCCTGGGGCTCGCCGGGACCGTGCGGACGCAGATGGTAGCATGGCGCCCCGACGGCCCGTCCCCGCGCGCGGCCACGGTCGATCCTTCGGAGGCCCCACCATGAAACCACCCGTACGAGTCGCCGTCACCGGCGCCGCAGGGCAGATCGGATATGCGCTCTTGTTCCGCATCGCCTCTGGCGCGATGCTCGGCGCCGACCAGCCGGTCAGGCTGCAACTGCTCGAGATCCCCCAGGGCATGAAGGCCCTCGAGGGGGTCGTCATGGAGCTGCACGACTGCGCCTTCGGGTTGCTCGAGGGCGTCGTCGCGAGCGACGATCCCAACGAGGCCTTCGCTGGGGCGGACGTCGCCATGCTGGTCGGCTCGCGCCCGCGCGGCCCAGGCATGGAGCGCAACGACCTGCTCGAGGCGAACGGGGCGATCTTCACGGTGCAGGGCAAGGCGCTCGACGAGCATGCCAGCCGCGACGTGAAGGTTCTCGTGGTGGGGAACCCGGCCAACACCAACTGCCTCATCGCACAGCGTAACGCGCCCGGTCTGCGTCCCGAGCAGTTCTCGGCGATGATGCGGCTCGACCACAACCGCGCGATCAGCCAGCTGGCCGCGAGGACCGGTGAGCGTACCGCCGACGTGAAGCGCATGATCGTGTGGGGCAACCACAGCGCCACGCAGGTCCCGGACGTGTCGCATGCCACCGTCGCCGGGACGCCGGCGCTCGACGTGGTCGACGAGGGTTGGGTCCGGGATGCCTTCATCCCTACCGTGCAGCAGCGCGGCGCCGCCATCATCGCGGCGCGCGGAGCCTCGAGCGCAGCGTCAGCCGCATCGGCCGCGGTCGATCACGTGCGCGACTGGGTCTTCGGGACGCCGGCGGGTGACTGGGTGAGCATGGCCATTCCCAGCCGTGGCGCCTATGGCGTCGACGAGGGCATCGTCTACTCGTATCCCGTCACGATCCACGAAGGGAACGTGCGCGTCGTCGAGGCGTTGCCGCTCACGCCGGCGGTGCGGGCGCGTATGGCACTGACCGAGCAGGAACTGCGCGAGGAGCGCGCGGCGGTGGAGCACCTCTTGTAGCGCTGGCGTGGGCCGGGGGGCGTGAGGCGGACTGGCGCGCGAGGGCGTCGCAGCGCGAGGCGGCTGGAGGTCGCCCGACTCGGCGAGCCGCGACGTGTACCTCGCGACGTCGTGAGGGGGCGCTGTGGGGACCGCGCGCCAACACAACTTCGGAACGGTTCCGAAGATGCTACGGTGAAGCGATGACGCGCGGGGGCTACGGCTCACTGCCGAGAGGCTGACCGATGACGACGGGCATGGATCGAAAGCCAGAGCGACCGTGGGGACCGGTCGAGGTCCGCGAGGTGCTGCGCTCGCGCGGGCTTCGCTACAGCCGACCGAGGCGCGTGATCCTCGAGTACCTCAGCGAGCAGGATCGGCATGTGAGCGCCGATGCGCTCTACCTCGCGCTCAAGCAACGGGGCGAGGCGCTCAGCCTCTCGACGGTGTACTTGAACCTCGGGGTGCTGGCCGAGGCCGGCTTGGTCCGCGCCTTCAGCGGGGCCCAGGGCGAAGCGCTGTACGACTCGAACCCCTCGGAGCACTACCATGTGATCTGTTCCGAGACCGGCGAAGTCAGGGACGTGACACCACCGCTGATCGACGGACAGCCTCTCGGCACCTTCTTGCGGGCTTACGTCGAGCGCCAGACCGGCTGGCAGATCGATGAGCCGCGCGTGACGCTGCGCGGCAGGGCCCCGCGCGATGCGCCGGCGGCCGACTCGAGCGACTGACGGGGCGCGGCGGCGGCCC
>SLRS01000014.1 GCA_007130855.1 Trueperaceae bacterium
CCCTTACCGATCGCCGGACCTGAGCCCGAGACCGGCGGTCTGCTCTCTGTTGCACGTGCCGTCGCCTTACGCGCCCAGCCGTTAGCTGGCACCCTGCCCTACGGTGCCCGGACTTTCCTCGGGGGCGGCGAGCCGCTCCCGCGATCAGGTGGCCCACCCTGCGCTACCTATGGTAGCAGGTGCCGCGCGCGCCGCGGCGCGCGGCGCTTACCTGACGCAGCGGCGCCCGGGGCGAACCCCGGGCGCCGCTGCGCGCGTACTGCGATCACTGCTGGCGGTAGTCGGTCACCTGCAGCTGGCCGGACACGATCATGTCGCGGATCACCTCGAGTTCGAGGCGCAGGTCTTCCGGGATCAACGCCTCGTTGTACTCGTCGAGCGCGTAGCCGACGCCGTCCTCGGCCAGGCCGAGGACCTGCGTGCCGGGCTCGAACACGCCGTCGACGACGTCGTATACGGCGTTGTAGGCAGCCACGTCGACGCGCTTGAGCATCGAGGTGAGCCCGTGGTTCAGCGTCTCGGGGTTCCCGTCGGTGTCGCCGAGCGGGTTCTGGTTGCTGTCGACGCCGATGAAGAACAGCGGCTGCGCGTTCTGGCAGGCCTGCGCGTAGGCGGCGTGTGGCTCGATGTCGGCGATTTGGGCGCGCAAGGGGGTCTCGCGCAGGGGGGTGGTGGGGCGGTAGCACATCGTCTCGCGGACGAAGTCGATGACGCCGAAGCCCGAGGCGCCGGCGGCAGCGTAGATGATGTCGGCGCCCTGCGCCTGCTGCGCGGTGGCGAGTTCCTTGGCGCGGGCCGGGTCGTTCCAGGCCGCCGGGGTCACGCCCACGTAGTTGCTGATCACGGTGCAGTTCGGGCAGGCATACAAGACGCCCTCTTCGTAGCCGAGGTTGAAGGCGCGGATCAGGGGGATGTCCATGCCGCCCACGAAGCCGACGACGCCCGTCTGGGACATGGTGCCGGCGATGTACCCGACCAGGAACGAGCCCTCTTGCTCCTTGAACACGACCGAGCGGATGTTCGGGCCTTCGCGCACGTCGTCGATCAGGACGAACGCCGTGTCGGGGAACTCGGCCGACGCGGCCGCGATGGCGTCGGCCTGCAAGAAGCCAGGCGCCACGATCAGCTCGGCGCCGGCTGCGGCGATCGTCCGCATGCCGCCCGCGGCGGTGTCGGGCGTGCCCTCGAACTCGAGCAGATCGATCTCGAGGCCGAAGTCGGCCTCGACCTCGGCGATGGCGCGCTCCATGCCGCGCCAGGTGCCCTCGTTGAACGAGCCGTCGAACTTACCGCCGGCGTCGAAGGTGATGCCGAAGACGTAGTCCTGGGCGACGGCGAACGCGAGGCTCGCGGCGACCAGCAAGCTGATGACGATGCGCATGGAACCCTCCTCGGGGAACGCTGTGGTCCGGTCGATGGTGTGGACCGCAGCGTCAGGATACCACCGCAACCGACCGGTGCAGAGCGTTGATCGCTTCGTGATGGAGGGACGATGAAGGCGCCGGCGGGCACCTCGGCCGGCTGCCGCGTGGCCGGGGTCAGAACAGGATCTTGGTCCAGTCGAGCTCGTCGAGCGGTCGGAAGACGTCGGCATGCTCCACCAGGACGCCCGCCGACTGGTTCTTGAACATGGCGCACTCGACGTGCTGCCCGTTGCGCTTGATCGCCTCGACGAGCTCGACGTAGTCGCCGTCGCCCGACACCAGCAAGCAGCAGTCGTACGCAGCGCGATACGCGAGCGACAACGCCTCGACGGCGATGGCCACGTCGATCCCCTTCTCGACCAGCGAGCCGTCGTGGCGGCGGTGGAGCCGGCCGAGACGCACGGTCACGTAGGGGATGCGGCGCAGCGACTCGAAGAAGCGGTGCTGCCCGTCACGTAGGTCCTCGTCGTAGTCGTCCGTGAGCGGCGCATTGTAGTAGTAGCAGCGCGCCAGGCGGCGCCCGTTGCTCAGCTGCCGCATGAGCTCCTGGAGGTTGACGCGCGTGTTCTGGAGGTTCTCGCGCATGCCGTTGTAGAGATTGCTGCCGTCGATGAAGATAGCGACCCGTTCGCGCACGGTAGTACCACCTCGCCAAGGATGAGATAGCCCGTTACACCCAGACTGCGTGCCGGAGCGTCTCAGTGTACCGGACGCAGCGCCGCGGACGCCTCGGTCGCGGCGCCGCGCGGCCGGGCGCGCGGCCTCACATGGCTGCGGGAGCGCCTCGGGTAGACTCCGCCATGGGACCGCGCACCCGGGTCGCCTCGTTCGACCTCGACCACACCGCCGTCCGCGCTCCGTACGTCCGCGCCGCGGGACGCTTCCTCGGGCCGCGTGGCGACGTCGTCAGCAAGTTCGATCTGCGCTTGGTGCAACCCAACGAGCAGGAGATCCCGACGGCGCCGCTGCACACCATCGAGCACCTGCTCGCGGGTTACCTACGTGATCACCTCGATGACGCGACGCTCATCGACGCCTCACCGATGGGGTGCCGAACCGGCTTCTACCTGACCGTGCTCGGTGAGCCCGCTGAGGAGCGCGTGCTCCAGGCGGCCGCCGCGGCGCTGGCCGGCGTGCGCGATCACGATGGTCCGATCCCCGGTTGCGATCCGCGTCGGTGCGGCAACTGGCGCGATCACTCGCTCCCGGGTGCGCGGGCCTGGGCTGGCGACGTCCTGGCGCGCGGCTTCATCGTCCAGGCGACCGTCGAGCTTCCGCCGGAGGCCTGACGTGGCGCGCTCGACACGGTGAAAGGCGCCTCACGTGCTCCGCGATGCACGTTCTCATTCGCTATTATGACAGCATTTGTGCATGGAACGCAGGCCTCTGATCTTGATCGTCGAAGACGAGAAGGAGATCGCCAAGTTCATCGACCTCGAACTGCAGGCCGAGCAGTACGAGACCGTGGTCACGTTCGATGGTGTGACCGGCCTGTCGAAGTTCCGCGAACTCAACCCCGACCTGGTGATCCTCGACCTGATGCTGCCCGTGCTCGACGGACTCGAGGTGGCGCGGCGGATCCGCAAGACGAGCAACACGCCCATCATCATCCTCACCGCCAAGGACTCGGTCGACGACAAGGTCACGGGACTCGACTCGGGTGCCGACGACTACCTGGTCAAGCCGTTCTCGATCGAGGAGCTGCTGGCGCGGGTGCGCGCCCACCTACGGCGCGTGAACCCGGCGGTCACCGGCGAGGTACGGGTCGCCGACCTGGTCATGAACCTCGACGGTCGCGAGGTGTTCCGCGACGGTCGGCGCATCGAACTCTCCGCCAAGGAGTTCGAGTTGCTCGAACTGTTCGCGCGCAATCCGGGCAAGGTGTTCAACCGCTTCGAGATCGAGGAGAAGGTCTGGCCCGAGTACACCGGTGGGAGCAACGTCGTCGACGTCTACGTCGGTTACTTGCGGCGCAAGCTCGAGGGGGAGGGCGAGCGGCGGCTGATCCACACGGTGCGGGGTGTGGGTTACGTCCTGCGCGAGGAGTGACACGCCGCGAGCGACGAGCATGACGCTACGGCTGCGGCTCACGATCTTCTACAGCGCATTCATCGCGATCATCCTGTCGGCGATGGCCGTATCCGTCTACTTGTTGACGGAGCGCTCGCTCTCCACCTCGGTCGAGGAACGTGCGCAGCAGGCGCTGGCCGATCTCTCCGGCGGGGCCATCCTGACCGGCCTCCAAAAGCTCCCGGGCGACGTGTATTATCAAATCGTGCTGTTGTCGGACGAGGGCATCACGCCCCAGCGAGTCCAGGACATCCGTGACGGCTTCACCTACACCGATCCTTCGCGCTTCCGGGAGAACCCCACCGACGACCTCCCGCTCGAGCACCTGTCCGACCGTACGGTGCAAGCCCTGGTCGACGGCGAGCCGCTCGCCGGCTACGCCAACCTCCCGAGCGGCGAGCGCCTGCGGGTGCTCGGCGAGCTGTCGGCGATCACCTTCCCCGCGCAGGGCCTCACCTTCACGGCCGCGATCTTGGTGGGCGTGCCGGCCTCGGCCGTCGCGGCCACGCTCGAGCAGCTCGCCCAAGACCTCGGCCTCGCCGTGGTCGGCGCCTTCCTGGTGTTCGCATTGGGGGTGTGGTGGTTGTCGAGACAGGTGCTGGCGCCTGTCCAGCGCGTGACCCAGGCCGCGGCGCGGGTATCGAGCCGCGACCTCTCGCAGCGGGTGCCGGTACCCCCGAGCCAGGATGAGATGCGCGCGCTGGCCGTGGCGATCAACCACATGCTCGATCGCTTGCAGGAGTCCTTCGAGACCCAGCGACGCTTCACGGCCGACGCCAGTCACGAGTTGCGCACCCCCGTCACCGCGATCGTCGGCCACGCCAACTACCTGCTGCGGCGTACGCGGCCCACGCCCGAGCAGGTCGACTCGCTCAGGGTGATCCAGCAGGAGGCCGCGCGGATGACGAAGCTGGTCAACGACCTGCTCGAACTGGCGCGCGCGGACGCCGGCTTCTCCATCGACAAGGAGCCGATGAACCTGCTCGAGGTGGTGGAGGGGGTGCGTGACGAGCTGCAGCCGGTCGTCGGCGAAGCCACCATCGCGGTCAACTGCGCCAAGCCGCTCGTCGAGGTCGAGGGGGATCCCGGACGGCTCAAGCAAGTGGTGCTGAACCTGGTCTCGAACGCCCTCAACGCCGGCGCTCGACACGTCCACATCGACCTCGCCACGTCCGGCAAGGAGGTGAGGTTGGAGGTGCTCGACGACGGTCCCGGTATCCCCAGCGAGGCGATCTCGCACCTGTTCGATCGCTTCTTCCGCGTCGACGGCGCCCGCTCCACGCGCGGCAACGGCAGCGGCCTCGGGCTCGCCATCGTGCGCTGGATCGTGCAGCAGCACGGCGGCACGGTCGAGGTCTCGTCGAAGCCGGGCGAAGGCTCGGTCTTCACGGTGACGCTCCCGCTGCTCGATCCCCGTGCCAGTGAAGACGGCGAGATCGTGCGCGCATCGCTCGTACACGCCTTCATCGCGCGCAACTAGGCTGCGGCGCCCCGGCCTGGCACGTCGGGCCGGCGCCCGGGCGCGCTCTCGGTCGCGCGGCTTCGCGGCCTCAACCGAGGTAGTGGACCCCGCTCCCCTCGACGACCCGCCCGATCACCGAGGTCATCGACGGGCAGCGCTCGCGCGCCTCCTCCAGGCGTTCCTCGCTCACGACCAGGATCATGCCCACGCCGAGGTTGAACACCTGGCGCATCTCCGCCTCGTCGATCTCGCCCAGGCGCTGCAGCAGGTCGAAGATCGGCGGGCGCGTCCAACTCCCGGGGTCGACCTCCGCCCCCAGGCCGTCGGGGAGCATCCGGGGCAGGTTGCCGGCGATGCCACCGCCGGTCACGTGTGCGGCGCCGCGCACCAGTCCCGCCTCGAGCAGCGGCGTCACGGCGTGCAGGAACGAGCGGTGGGGCGCCATGAGGGCGTCGCCGATCGTCTCGCCCAGGGCGCCACCGGGGTGCATCGGCTCGCGCAACCGTCCGCCGAGCACCTGGCGGGCCAGGCTGAAGCCATTGGTCTGGAGCCCGCCCGAAGGCAGGCCGAGGAGCACGTCACCCGCTCGCACGGTGGCGCCGGTGACCACCCGCGACCGCGACACCACGCCCACGATGGTGCCCACCAGGTCGAGTTCGTCTTGGGTGTAGACACCCGGCATCTCGGCGGTCTCGCCGCCCAGCAGCACCATCCCGGCCTCGCGGCAGGCGGCCGCGACGCCCTGGACCACGGCGGCCACCTGGGCGGGCTGGAGCCGGCTGCTGGCGACGTAGTCGAGGAAGAACAGCGGGCGCGCGCCCTGGACCAGGATGTCGTTGATGCAGTGGTTGACGATGTCGCGACCGATCGCGTCGAGGCGCCCCAGGGCCGTCGCCACCATGGTCTTGGTGCCGACGCCGTCGGTGGAAGCCACCAGTACCGGCTCGGGCACGTCGTCGGGCAGGGCGAACAGCCCACCGAAGGCCCCGATGCCGGCCAGCACCTGCGGCGTGTAGGTCGAACGCACGGCTTCGCCGATGCGTCGCATCGTCTCGTCGGCAGCGTACAGGTCGACGCCGGCGGCGGCGTAGCGCTGGACGCCCTTGGTGCTCGGGTGGCTCGGGTCTGCCATCGCGACAGCCTACCAGAGCGCTTCCGCCGAGCGACGGTAGACTGCCGCGTGCCTCGAGCGCTCGACGTGTGGCTGCCGCTGCCGGTACCCGCCTTCCGCTTCCTCGCTCCGCACGGCCACGCGAGTGTGGCCGCCGGCGCCCGGGTGGTGGTGCCGTGGCAGGGCGGCGTGCGTATCGGCGTGGTCGCCGAGCTCGTCGACATCGGCGTGGCGCCGGCGCTCGAACTGCGCGAGGCGGTGGCCTTCTTGGACCACGAACCCTGGCTGCTACCGGTCACTCGTCGCATGCTCGCGGCGCAGGCTGCCCGCACCGCGACGCCGGTGGGCCTGGCGCTCGCGACGGTGGTGAGCGTCGGCCTTGACGTGCCGCTTCGGCACGAGCTGCGGAGGTTGGCCGCGGTCGACGCCGAGGCGTTCGGCGCGCACGGCGCCGCCCTCGCCGACGGGGCATGGGTCGACGCGGAGGCGTTCGACAACGAACTGCTCGCTACCTGGCGCGAGCATGGCTTGCTCGACGAGCGCGTGGGCCCGCTGCCGCGGAGCGAGCGCTTGCTGTGCTGGCGTCGCGCCGCCGACGGCGATCTCGCGGGCCGCTCACGTGCCGCGCAACGAGCAGCCTTGGCCTGGCTCGAGGAGCACGGGCCCGCGGCGAGCGCCGCCGAACTGGCGCGCTCGGCCGACGTGCCGATCGGTGCGGCGCGTGCGCTCGTCAAGAAGGGCTATGCCGACTACGCCGAGGTCGAGCCGCCGCCACCGGGAGCCCCCTGGGTGGTCGCCGACCCGTCCGCGCGCTCCGTTCCGGCACCGGCCGCGTCCAGCGGGGCGCTCACCAGCTTGGTCCACGGCGGGGATCGCGAGCGGCGCCTGGCACGGTTGTGCGCCGAGGCGGGCGCCGCGGTGCGCTCGCGTCGGCAGGTGCTGGTGCTGGTTCCCGAGGTGGCGGCGGTCGACGGCGTCGCCGCCGCGCTGGCCGCGACGGTACCGACCTTGACCTTGCGCGCCGACCAGCGGTCCGAGTTGCGCACCGCGGTCTGGCACGAGGCCGCGAGCGGCACCCCGTTGGCCCTGGTCGGGACCTACCCGGTGCTCGCCGCGCCGCTGCCTGGGCTCGCGCAGGTCCACGTCTGGGACGCTGCCAGCACGAGTCACAAGCTGCTGTCGGGCACCCGCAGCGTGGCCAGGCGCGACGCCGAGGTGCTGGCCGAGGCGGCTCGGGCCCAGCTGTTCTGGTACGACGTCCTGGCCACGGCCGAGCTGCGCGCCCGACGCCCCGCGCACATCGAGGCCCAACCCTGTCCGCGGCCGCGCCTGGTGACCTCCGACTTGCGTGCGAGTACCACCTGGCCACTCGGGAGCGACCTCATCAGAGTGCTGCGGCAGGTTGCCGACCGAGGCCGCCAGGCCCTGGTCGTGGTGCCGCGCCGCGCCTTCGCGGCCGGGCTCGCCTGCCGACGTTGCGGCGCCAGTGTCATGTGTCCGCACTGCGACCTGTCGCTGCGCTGGCATGCCCGGCGTCAGCGCCTACGCTGCCATCAGTGCGGCCACGAGCGCCCAGCGCCCCGTGACTGCGCGCACTGTGGCGGCGACGAGCTCGCACCGCTGCCTGGCGCCGGCACCGAGTGGGTGGTGCGGGAGGTGGAGCGCATCGTCGGCGGCATGCCGGTGTGGCAATACGACGCCGACCATCGCCCCGACCTGGCACCGTTCCTCGCCGGCGAGAGCGGCGTATTGGTGGGGACCTCGGGCGTCCTGCGCCTCCCGCCGCCGCCGGTGCTGTCGCTGCTCGCGTTCACGCTCGGCGACGCGCTCTACGGCCACGAGGACTTCCGGGCCGAGGAGCAGGCGCTGCGTTCGCTGCTGCAGGCCGCCGAACTCGGTGGCGAGCGGCGCCCGCTGCTGCTGGTGCAGACCTTCCGGCCCGAGCACCCGCTCTGGCGGACGCTGGCGGCCGACGACGTGCAGGCTGCCGTGGCGGCGTTCGGCGAGGCCACCAGTGCGCGCCGAGCGCGCTACGGGTACCCGCCCGCCGAGCATTGGGCCCGGGTGCAGTACAGCCATCGCGACCGGACTCGGGCCCACGCCGCCGCCGGCTCGGGCGCCGCGCGGTTCCGCACGGCCGGCGTCCCGAGCGCCGCGCTCGTCGGTCCGGCGGCGACCGGCGTCGCGCGCGTGCGCGACCGTTACGCGGTGCACCTGTTCCTGCGCTCTGCCGATGAGGTCGCCCTGGCAGGCTGGATCGAGCAGCTCGACCGCCGCCCGGGCGATGGCGTCGCAGTGCGCGTCGACGTCGACCCCTACGACGTGGGGATCTGGCTCGAGTGAACGGGCCCCTCGTACTGCCCGAAGCCGGCGGGTGGGGTCGTATCATGAGCGCGGAGGGACCCGCTCATGCTGACGAACCGACGCGCGCGCTTCGACTACGACCTGCTCGAGAAGGTCGAGGCCGGGCTCGTGCTCACCGGCAGCGAGGTCAAGTCGCTGCGACGCGGTGGTGGTTCGATCGCCGAGGCGTATGCCCGCTTCCGCGACGGTGAGGCGTTCATCGAGGGGGCCACGATCCCGATCTACGAAGAGGCGAGCTACAACAACCACACCATCGATCGCAGCCGCAAGTTGCTGCTGCACCGCCGTGAGATCGAGGCGTTGCGCATCGCGGTCGAACGCCGTGGCCTGACGGTGGTGCCGTTGCGGCTCTACTTCAAGGACGGCCGCGCCAAGGTCGAACTGGCCCTGGGGCGTGGGCGCAAGCGGCACGACAAGCGCCAGGCGATCGCCGAGCGCGATGCCAAGCGCGAGATGGACCGGGCGCTACGGGGGCGGCGCTAGCATGCTCGGCCGACGCGTCGTGCTCCTGCTCCTGCTCGCACCGATCATGGCGCTGCTGCCAGCGGGTCTGGCACAGCCGCTGCTGGTGGTGAACGGGGTGGAGGTGGCGGAAGCGACCAACGCCTTGGTCCCCGGCACCGCCTACGCTCCCGCCGCCGGCCTCGCGCAGGCTCTGGGGGCCCGGCTCGATGTCGACGGGCCGTCGCAACGCGTCACGCTGACGCTCGGCGGCCGCATCGTCCAGCTCCGCCTGGTCGAGGACGCCAGCCGAGCTGCGCTCGGTGAGGCGGTGCGCGTCGACGGGGTCCCACGCGACGGGCCCGCGGCCGTGCTGGTGGGCGTCGAACCGTTCGTGCCGGTGAAGGTCAGCGCCGAGGCGCTCGGCGCGCGAGTCAGCTTCGTGCCCGAACGCAGCCAGGTGATCGTGTTGGTACCACGTGCGTCGATCAGCGCCCAGCTCGAGGGGAGCGGTCCCAGCGAACGCCTCGTGCTGCGCGCCTCCGCACCCACCAGCGTCAGCAGCTTCCTGAACGAGGCGGTGCAGACGCTGCAGCTGCGCTTCGAGCGCAGCGACCTGCGTGTCGCCCAGAGCTTCGAGGGCGACGCCTTCGTGCGGGCCGACGTGGTGCCGTCGCGGGGCGATGTCGACGTACGCATCCAGCTCGCGCCCGACATGCGCGCCAACTGGATCGAGATGCCCGACGGTCGCGGCTTCGTCGTGGTGGTCAGCTTCGCACGCACCACTCCGGGCGAGCCCGCACGCGCCCCCGTGGCCGAGCGGGCCCGGCTGGTGCTCGATCCTGCGGGTGGCAGCGGGCCCGCGGCCGATCAGGCGGCGGCCCTGACGCTCGAGGTCGCCAGAACTGCGGCGCAGCGGCTCGAGCGGGCCGGCTACGAGGTGGAGTTGACCCGACCCGGACCGGCGCTGCCAGCGGTCGCGGAGCGCGCCGCGAGCGGGACCGGGGCCCGCTTCTTCCTCACCCTGCAGCAGGCCGACCTCGCGCCAGGCACGCTCCGCATCTACCACCTCGGCGACGCGGCCGACCTCGACGCGCTCGAGGACGCCGTGCGCTTCAACGCCGAAGCCGTGCTGCGACGCCCCGAGACCGACGGCGTCCGGCGCCAGGTGCTGCTCGACCTGGTGATCGACCTGGGCTTGGGAGCGCGCTACGCTGCGGCGCTGGCGAGCGAGATGCGCCAGGCCGGCGGCTACCAGGTCGACGGCCCGCGGGCGGCACCGGTCGCGGTGCTGACCGGCGCTGCCGGCCGCGGGGTGCTGCTCGAGGTCAGCGCCGCGGACCTGCGCGACCCAGGCTTCGGCCAGCTGTTGGCTGCCGTGATCGCGACGGTGGTCGCCAGCGGCGGGATGCTGCCGTGAGCACCTCGCTCCGGCGACGCCGCTGGAGCGAGGTGCTCTTGCGACCGCACGTGCTCGTGGCGTCCTTGCTGTTGGCGAGCGCCGTGCCGTGGCTGTGGGGCGGTCTGGGCGCGGGCGTCGCGCCGCGGCTGCCTGGTGCGCTGCTCGTCGGTGAGCCGACCGAGGTTCCCGAGCCGACCAGCGTGCCGATCGTCGTGCTCGACCGTGACGGCCTGCATCGCACGCTGCTCGTGGAGGTCGAGACCATCGACACCTTCGACGCGCGCCTGCGTGCCGCGCTCGTGGCGCTGCGCACGGTGCTGCTGCAGGAACGGAACTGGCCCGCCGCCGTGGCGGCCCCGTCGGTGCAGAGCTACGAGGCGCAGCGCCGGCGCGTGGCGGTGATCGACGTGGCGCCGCTCGGTTCGGCGCCGGGGCTGGAGCTGATGGCGGAACTCGCGGCGCTGCGTTCGCTGCAGGAGACCGCGCTGGCCCACGGTGCCGACGAGGTGCGCGTGCTGGTCGGCGGCCGGCCTGCCACGACGCTCTGGGGCCAGGTGGCGCTGCACTGACACGGGCCCGGCCTGAGCTAGGGGTGCATGCGCGTCAGCATCCGCGGGAAGGGGATCACCTCACGCAGGTGATGCACGCCGGTGATCCAGGCTAGGGTGCGTTCGAGCCCGAGGCCGAAGCCGCTGTGCGGCACGCTGCCGTAGCGGCGCAGGTCCAGGTACCAGTCGAACGCTTCGCGCGGGAGGTCGTGCTCGGCGATGCGCTGCTCCAAGAGCGCCAGGTCGTGGATGCGCTGCGAGCCGCCGATGATCTCGCCGTAGCCCTCGGGTGCGATCACGTCGTCGCACAGGGCGCGCGTCGGGTCGCCCGGCACCGGCTCCATGTAGAACGCCTTCACCGCGCTCGGGTAGCGCTCGATGATCAGGGGGCGGTCGAAACGCTCGCCCAGCAAGGTCTCGTGCGGAGCGCCGAAGTCGTCGCCCCATGCGAGCGGTTCACCGGCCTCGGACAGGAGCACCAGGGCCTCGTCGTAGGTGATGCGCGGGAAGCCGCCACCGGCGGTCGGCTCCAGGCGCCGCGGGTCGCGTCCGAGCAGTTCCAGCTCCGCCGCGCGCCGCTCCAGCACGCGGCCGACCAGGTAGGCCACGAAGTCCTCCTGGAGCTGCATGTTGGCCTCGTGTTCCAAGAATGCCACCTCCGGCTCGACCATCCAGAACTCGAGCAGGTGGCGTCGCGTCTTGCTCTTCTCGGCCCTGAAGGTCGGGCCGAAGGTGTACACGGCGCCGAGGGCGAGCGCGCCGGCCTCGGCGTAGAGCTGCCCCGATTGCGACAGGTAGGCCTTCTGGTCGTCGAGGACGTCGATCTCGAACAAGTTGGTGGTGCCCTCGACCGCGGTCGGCATGAAGAACGGGGCGTCGAAGCGCACGAAGCCGCGCGTCGCGAAGAAGTCGTGGATGGCCCGCTCGACCTCGTCGCGCACGCGCATGATCGCCCACGGTGCGCGATGACGCAGGTGGAGGTGCCGGTGCTCCATCAGGAACTCGACGCCGTGCTCCTTGGGCGTGATCGGGTACTCCTCGGAGGAGCCCACGCGCTCGAGCTCGCGCACGAACAGCTCCACGCCCGAGGGTGAACGCGGATCGGCGCGCACCTCGCCGCGAACGCGCACGGCGCTCTCCTGGGTGAGGGCGCGCGCGAGGTCGAAGGTGGCAGTGCCGGCCTCGGCGTGCGACGCCACGGCCTGGACGAAGCCGCTGCCGTCGCGCAGCTGCAGGAAGGCGATCTTGCCCGACGAGCGCGAGCCGGTGAGCCAGCCGCGCAACTCGACCGTGGCGCCGACGTGCCCCGGGAGGTCAGCGATGCGTACGGGGATCATGCCGTCGAGCCTACCCGACGCTCGCCCGCGGCACCGCGTTGGGGCCCCGCACGGCCATGGCCAAGGCCTCCACCACACCGCCGTCCTCCGCATCGGCGAGGACGGGGAAGCGCTCCAGCAGCGCCGCTTCGGCGTTCCCGACCACCAGCGGATACCCCACCTGCTCGAGCATCGGCAGGTCGCCCGAGCTGTCGCCGACAGCCATCACCCGGTCGACGGGGATCCGCAGGTGCCGGCACAGCGCCAACACGGCCGACCCCTTGGAGGTGCCGCGACGCGTCAGGCTGATGAACAGCGTCCCCGGTTGGGCCGGACTGGTGGCGCGGCTCACTTGCACGTCGTCGACCCGCAGGGTCATCGCCCGCGGCTCCTGATCGGCGGTCAGCACCCACTGGGCGCGAATCACCGGCTCCAACTGGGCGACCTCGGCCAGGTCGCGGACCAGCGCGCCGACGCCGATCATGGCGGCGTGCGCCTCGCTGATGAGGGTGCGGCGCTCGACGTACATGTGCTGCGGGGTGTAGAGCTCGAGCACCAGGCCCAGCTCACGTGCATGCTGCACGAGCTTCAGCGCCGCCGCCTCGCGCAGCGACGAGGCCATCAGCGTCTCGCCGTCGGAAAACGCGAGGTGTGCCCCGGACTGGAACACGTGGGGCACGTTCGGCCCGAGTCTCCGCGCGATCCGCAGCGCCACCCCGAGGCCCGGGCGACCGGTGCACACGCTGATCTTCACGCCTGCGGCGCGCGCCGACTCGGCAGCCTCCCACACGCTCGGCACGACCTGCCCCGAGGCGCCGATCACGGTGCCGTCGAGGTCGAGGATCACCAGCGGGATCACGCCACGTCACCTTCCGCGCGCGCCACGGCTGCGGCGCCGGGCACCTCCGCCATCGGCGTCGCGACCGCCAGACCCAGCTCCGCCCACTGCTCCGGCTCGGCCGGTGCCGGCGCATCGGTGAGGGGATCGGCGCCGCGTTGGTTCTTCGGGAAGGCGATCACGTCGCGCAGGCTGCTCGCCCCGGCCAACAGCATCACCAGCCGGTCGAGGCCCCAGGCGATGCCGCCGTGCGGCGGCGCGCCGAAGCGTAGCGCATCGAGGAAGAAGCCGAACCGTGCGCGCGCCTCCTCGGGGGCGATCCCGAGCACCTCGAACACCTGCTCCTGGACGTCGCGGCGATGGATGCGGATCGAGCCGCCGGCGATCTCGAAGCCGTCCATCACCAGGTCGTAGGCCTTGGCGCGAACGGCACCCGGATCCGTCTTCAGGATGGCCAGGTCGTCCTCGTGCGGACTCGTGAAGGGATGGTGCATGGACGTCCAGCCGCCGACGCCATCCTCCTCGAACAGGGGGAAGTCGGTGACCCAGGCGAACACGGGACGCGAGTCGTCGACGTCCAGGGCCAACTGGTCGCGCAGGCGCGAACGCAAGGCGCCGAGCGCCGTACAGGCCGTCGCCCAAGGGCCCGCAACCAGCAGCAGCAGATCGCCGACGTCACGTGTCGTGGCCATGAGGCGCGCCCGCTCGGTCTCGGCCAGGGCCTTGGCCAGCGGACCACCGAAGCCGTCGTCGGTGCGGCGCAGCCAGGCGAGGCCGAGCGCCCCGTGGTGCTTGGCGTGGGCCTCGAGGCCGTCGATGTCCTTGCGCGAGAGCCCTGCGGCCTGCGCGGCAGGCACCAGCAAGGCACGCACGGCGCCGCCGGCCTCGCGCCCTGCGCGCAGCGCGCGCACCTCGGTGCCGGCGAAGACATCGTCCAGATCGCTGAGCTCGAGGCCGAAGCGCAGATCGGGCTTGTCGGATCCGAAGCGGTCCATCGCCTCGCGGTAGGCCAGGCGCGGGAACGGGGTGGGCACCTGGGTGCCGGTGGCGCTGCACACCACCGCGGCCATCAGCGCCTCGTTCAGGGCCAGGACGTCATCGGCGTCGACGAACGCCATCTCCAGGTCGAGTTGGGTGAAGTCGGGCTGACGGTCGGCGCGCAGGTCCTCGTCACGGAAGCAGCGCGCGATCTGGAAGTAGCGATCGACGCCCGCTACCATCAGCATCTGCTTGAAGAGCTGTGGCGATTGAGGCAGTGCGTAGACGTGACCGGGTCGGCCGCGGGCCGGCACCACGTAGTCGCGCGCGCCTTCGGGCGTGCTACGCGTCAGCAGCGGCGTCTCGACCTGCAGGAAGCCGGCCTCGTCGAGATAGTCCCATATCGCCTTGGTGACGCGGTGGCGCAGGCGCAGCGGCGCGAGCGCGGCCGGCCGGCGCAGGTCGAGGTAGCGATGGCGCAAGCGGAGGTCCTCGTTGACCTCGCGGGCGTCGACGCTGCCGTCGATGGGGAAGGGCGGGGTGTCGGCCTCGGCGAGCACCTCGAGCCGCTCCGCCACGAGCTCCACGGCCCCGCTGGCGAGCCGCTCGCTGCGCTGCTCCTGCGGACGGAGCCGCACGCTGCCGCTGACGGCGAGCACGTACTCGCTACGCACGCGTTCGGCCTGCTCGAACACGACCGCGTGCTCCGGCAGGGCAACCACCTGGGTCATCCCGCCGTGATCGCGCAGATCGAGGAAGATCAGGCCGCCGAGGTCGCGGCGCCGGTTCACCCAGCCGGCCAGCGTGACCTGCTGGCCGGCGTGCTCGGCGCGCAGTGCGCCGCAATCCATGGTCCTTCGCATCGGTGCTCCTGTCGCGATCGCGGTCAGCGCGCTACGCCGCCGCCCGTGGTTGGAATGCCATCAGCCGTCGGGGCTTCGCTCGCCACGACCCGCAGGTGCTCAGCGAGGTCGTCCAGGGCGACGACGAGCTGCTCGCCAGTGCGCAGGTCCTTGACCACGACCGCGCCCGCCTCACGCTCACGGCTACCGCGCAACACGGCCACGCGAGCTCCGGAGCGGTCGGCGTCGCGCAGCCCCTTGCCCGGGTTACGGGCCACGTAGCCGTGCTCCACACGGTGCTCGGCGCGCAGCGACCGGGCCAGCTGCGCCACCTCTGCCACGGCTTCCTGGTCGAGCGCGACCAGGTACGCCAGCGCCCGCTCCCGTGCGGGCAGCGCCACGCCCTCGCCCTCGAGCGCGTCCAAGACCCGCTCGATCCCGAAGGCCCAGCCGATCCCCGGCACGTCGGGCCCGCCGAGGTTCGCCACCAGCCCGTCGTAGCGTCCACCGCCGCCGAGCGCCGATTGCGCGCCGATGCCGGCGTGATGGACCTCGAAGGCGGTGCGGCGGTAGTAGTCGAGGCCGCGCACGATGCTCGCATCGAGCTCGAACGGGACGCCCCACGCGCTCAAGGTGTCGGTGACCGCGTCGAAGTGCTCGCGAGCGGCGTGAGCGAGCATGTCGAGCGGTCGCGCCAGCGGCGCGAGCAGCGCCTGGTCGCCAGCGTCCTTGCTGTCGAGGATCCGTAGCGGGTTCAGGCGCAGGCGCTCGCGGCTGGCCTCCGACAGTGCCTGCTGCTGGGGGACGAGCGCCTCGCGCAGGTAGGCGTTGTAGCGCTCGCGATCCTCGGGGTCGCCCACCGAGCCGACCTTCACGTGCACGCCGGGCAGGCCGAGTGCCGTGAAGGTGTCGACCAGCAGCGCGATCGCCTCGGCATCGAGCAGCGCCGAAGCGCTCCCGACGAGTTCGCAGTTCACCTGGTGGAACTGGCGGAAGCGGCCGCGCTGCACGTTCTCGGCGCGAAATGCCGGCCCGGCGCTCCAGAGCTTCACCGGGGTCGGCCAGGTGTGCATGCCGTGCTCGATGAAGGCGCGCAGCACACCGGCCGTGAACTCCGGCCGCAGGGTCAGCCAGCGGCCGCCGCGGTCTTCGAACGTGTACATCTCCTTCTGGACGACGAGATCGGCCGACTCGCCCACCGACTTGTCGAACACCTCCCGATGCTCGAACACGGGTGTGGTGATCTCGTCGACGCCGGCGCGCCCGAGTACCCTCGCGGTCGTGCGGAGCAGGGCCCGCCAGCGCGGCTGGTCGTCGGGCAAGATGTCGTAGGTCCCCTTGACGGCGCTCGGTCGCATCGGCACGAGTCTACACGCTCGCCCATGGCCGGAGCCGGGTCGCTCGGTACCTAGCCGTGCAACGGCACGTGCGCTGCCCGCACACGCGAGCGCGGGAGCCCCGTGTGGGACTCCCGCGCGCTCGTGACGCTCAGGCCGTCAGGGCAGATTGGCGGGCATCGGGTTGCTCGGCCTGCCGTCGGCGACCACGATCACGAAGGCCCCGCCGCTCTGCGGCGGCGCCTCGAAGACGATCCGCGTCGGGCTCCATTCGGCGGCTTCGACCATCGTGCCGCCCTGGCCGTCGACGCTCGCACTGATCAGGATGTAGCTGTCGCCGCCGCCGCCACCGAAGTAGCGGCCCTGCAGGACCACTGCCGACGCGTCGCGCGCCTGGACGGAGATCAGGGTCGGGACGACCTCGGTCGCCACGGTCGCGCTCGGCTTGCACGCGGCCAGCAGCAGCAAGGCCGCCAAGCCGACGATCGTCATCAGGGCACCACGCTTCACAGGAGCCTCCTCTGGCGCAAGCGTACGTGCCCATCCCGGGGGAGTCAATGGCATGTTTCACGGCCCCGACGCCGACGCGCGGCCGCCGCCCGGCACGCCGGGGGCGTTCCTCGGGTAGCGTGAGGGCATGAGCCGGCTCGAACCCTTCCTACCTCTGCTCGTGGCGCTCATCGCGCTCGTCGGCTTCGTGACCCTGGCCAGCGCCGCACCCGATCAGAGCTACGTGACGCGTCAGGCCGCCTGGTTCGTGGCGGGCCTCATCGGCTGCGTCGCGCTCTTCTGGGTCGGCGGTCAGCGGCTCGAGAAGTTGACGCTGCCGCTCTATGCGCTCACCATGGTGCTGCTGGTGCTGGTGCTGATCTTCGGCGAGGAGATCAACGGCGCCAAGCGCTGGCTCGAGTTCGGCCCGGCGCGCGTGCAGCCCTCCGAGCTCGCCAAGATCGCGCTGATCTTGGTACTGGGCCGCTACCTGTCGCAACCCACCGCGCGCGGTCCGCTGAGCTATCTGCTGGTCGCCGCGGTCGTGGGTGTGCCCTTCGTGCTGGTGCTGGCCGGACCCGATCTGGGGAGCGCGCTGGTGATCGCCGCGATCGGCGGCGGGATGCTCTTCGTGCGCGGCGTCCCCACGCGCCTGCTGGTGGCTGTGGCGGTGGTGGTGGTCGCGACGGTGCCACTGGTGGTGCCGAACCTGGCCCCACACCAGCAGGCGCGCATCACCGCCTTCCTCAACCCCGAGGCCGACCCGCAAGGCGCGGGCTACCAGGTGATGCAGGCCCGGATCGCGATCGGCTCGGGCGGCCTGACCGGCAAGGGCTGGCGCCAAGGCACCCAGACGCAACTCGACTTCATTCCCTTCAAGCACACCGACTTCATCTTCCCGGTCCTGGCCGAGGAGCTCGGCTTCGTGGGCTCGCTGTTCATGCTCAGCCTCTTCGCACTGCTGTTCTACCGTCTGGCGGTGATGGCGATGGAGTGCCCGCGACCGCGGGATCAGCTGGTGATCACGGGCGTACTGATGTACCTCGGCTTCCAGACGCTGGTCAACATCGGCGTGTCGCTCGGGCTGGCGCCCGTCACCGGCCTGACGTTGCCGATCGTGTCGTACGGCGGCACGAACTTGGTGATCACCCTGGCGGTGCTCGGCTTGTCGATGCTCGTGCACCGTGACCGCTTCCGCGGCTTCGGCTGAGTCGCGTGAACTCGTGCCCGGCGCAACGGTATCGTGCGCTCGTGAGTCACTTCTTCGCCTACCTCGCCCGGATGAAGTACATCCAGCGCTGGGGCCTGATGCGCAACACACGCGTCGAGAACATCCAGGAGCACAGCCTCCAGGTGGCCATGGTCGCGCACGTGCTCGCCGTGCTCTCGAACGAGCGCTTCGGCGGGCGCGTCGATCCCGACCGGACGGCCCTGCTCGCGGTGTTCCACGATGCCGAGGAGGTCATCACCGGCGACCTGCCGACGCCGATCAAGTACTTCAACCCGCGCGTGAAGGAGGCCGTCGACGGGCTCGAGTCGGTCGCCAAGGAGCGCCTGCTCGGCATGCTGCCCGCTGATCTGCGCGAGGCCTACGAGCCGCTCCTGTTCGAGCGCAGTGAGGACGCCGCCTGCTGGCGCCTGGTCAAACTGGCCGACAAGTTGTGCGCCTACCTGAAGTGCCTCGAAGAGGCCAAGGCCGGCAACCGCGAGTTCGAGCGTGCCGAGGCGACGATCCGCGCCTCGCTCGAGGCGTCCGCCGATCCGCTCGTCGAGACCTTCCTCGACACCTTCGTACCGAGCTTCCGGCTCACGCTCGACGAGCTCAACTGATGCCGCAACCCACCCGGAGCCCCAACTGCCGCAGCCGCGGCGGCGTCCGCGCAGGCGCCCCCGAGGCGGCATGAAGATCACGAGCATCGACCTCGACGGGCTCACCGACACCCTGGCCGAGTACGTCGAGGCGCGCCGCTTCGACGCGGTCAAGGCGCTCCTGGCCGAGCACAACCCGCCCGACATCGCCACCGCGATCGATCGGCTGCCCGATCAGCAAGAGGCGATCGCCTTCCGCCTGCTGCCCAAGGAGAGCGCCTGGCAGGTCTTCGAGTACCTCTCGTTCGACGCCCAGGAGCACCTGCTGCATACCCTCTCCGACGCGGACGCGGCGGCGCTGCTCGAGGGGATGTCGCCCGACGACCGCACGGCGCTGTTCGAGGAGTTGCCCGGCAAGGTCACGCGCCGGTTACTCAACCTGCTCTCGCCCGCAGAGCGGCGTCAGGCGGTGCAGCTGCTGGGCTACCCGGAGGACTCGATCGGCCGCGTGATGACCCCGGACTACGTCCGCGTGAAGCCGAACTGGACGGTCGCCGAGTCGCTCGAGCACATCCGCGTCTTCGGCAGCGACTCCGAGACGCTCAACGTGGTCTACGTGACCGATCCCAGCGGCGTGCTGATCGACGACCTCCGCATCCGTCAGTTCCTCACCGTCGCACCCGAGACGCGTGTCGCCGACCTCATGGACCAGGAGTACGTCGCACTCAACGTACTCGACGACGAGAGCTCGGCGGTCGACGTGTTCCGTAGGCACGATCGCACGGCGTTGCCGGTGGTCGATACCGGTGGCGTGTTGGTGGGGATCGTCACCGTCGACGATGTGCTCGACATCCAGGAGCGCGAGGCGACCGAGGACATCCAGATGCTCGGTGCCGTGCAGGCGCTCGACGAGCCCTATCTGCAGGTGCCGATCTGGACGATGGTCCGCAAGCGTGCCGTGTGGCTCGTGATCCTCCTGTTCGGCGGCATGCTCACGGCGGAGGCGATGACGTACTACGAGGACGAGCTGGCGCAGGCCGTGGTCTTGGCGATCTTCCTGCCGCTGATCATCGCCTCCGGCGGGAACTCGGGCTCGCAGGCCGCCACGCTGATCACCCGCGCCTTGGCCTTGGGGGAGGTGCGGCTGCGTGATTGGTGGTTGGTGATGCGCCGCGAACTCGTCTCGGGCCTGCTGTTGGGCTTCATCCTGGGCAGCCTCGGCTTCGTGCGTATCGCGTTGTGGGCGGTGGCCTTCGACGCCTACGGACCCCACTGGCTGCTGGTCGCCGTCACCGTCGGTGTGTCGCTTGCCGGCGTGGTGGTCTGGGGGTCGCTGTCGGGTTCACTGCTGCCATTGGTGCTCAAGCGGCTCGGCGCCGACCCGGCCACCTCCTCGGCCCCATTCATCGCCACCTTGGTGGACGTCACCGGCATCATCATCTTCTTCAGCATCGCGGTGGTGTTCCTGAGCGGCACGCTGCTGTAGGCCGTGGTAGGCCGTTGTGAGCCGTTGTGAGCCGTTGTGAGCCGTCGCCTCCCGCGGCAACGGTGCGCGCCTCCGCGGCCTCGCCCAGGGACGTTGCTCCAATGCGGAACGGGCCGTCGCCGGCCTATGGTGGAGCAAAGGCCCTTCGCCGCCGGCAGGGCCGCGCTCGCGCCGTCCTCGGAGGATCGCCCATGAACTCGTTTGCCACGCCACCACCAGTACCTGCGGACAGCGGAGCGGCTCGAGGGCCGCTCCACGGTGTGCGGGTCATCGATCTCAGCCGCGTGCTCGCGGGCCCCTTCGCGACCATGATGATGGCCGATCTGGGCGCCGACGTGATCAAGGTCGAGTCGCCCGTGGGCGACGACACGCGCCGCTGGGGTCCCCCCTGGGTCGCGGGTGAGAGCGCGTACTTCACGTGCACCAACCGCAACAAGCGCGCCATCGTGCTCGACTTCAAGCGCGAGCGCGCCCGCGAGGTCGTCCGCCGCCTGATCGCCGACGCCGACGTGGTGATCGAGAACTTCCGCGTGGGCACGATGGAGAAGTGGGGGCTGGGCTACGAGGACGTGCTGCGCAGCCTGAACCCTGGACTCGTGTACTGCAGCATCACCGGCTACGGCCGCACCGGCCCGGCCGCGCCACTGCCCGGGTACGACCCGATCATCGAGGCCGTGGCGGGCTTCATGAGCATCAATGGCGAGGAGAACGGGCGCCCGTTGAAGGTCGGCGTGGCCGTCATCGACATCCTCACCGGCTGTCAGGCCGCCTTCGCGATCGTCTCGGCGCTCGTCCATCGCGAACGTAGCGGTGAAGGGCAGCGGGTCGACCTGTCGCTGTTCGAGACGAGCCTCTCCGCGCTGGCCAACCAGGCGTCGGCCTACCTGATGGGGGGCGTGATCCACCCGCGGCTCGGCAACGCTCACCCCCACATCGTCCCGACCGACACGTACGAAACCCGTACGGGCCCGGTGATGGTCTGCGTGGGCAACGATCACCAGTTCAAGCGCCTCTGCCACCTCTTGGGCGCAACCGAGCTGCCGACCGATGCGCGCTTCGTGAGCAACCCCGAACGTGTGGCGCACCGGCACGAGCTCGGGGCGATCCTGCGCGAGTTGTTCGCGCCGCTCGACGGGCGCGCGTTCGCCGCCAGCGCCGACGCGGCGGGGGTGCCGGTGGCCCCGGTCCTCGAGCTCGACGAGGTGTTCGAGCACCCGCAGGTCGCCGCCCGCGACATGGTGATCGAGTTCGACCACCCGACCGTCGGCCGCATGCGCCAAGTCGGCTTCCCATACAAGCTCGAGCGCACCCCCGCACAGCTGCGTTATCCGCCACCGCTCTTCGGTCAGCACACCGACGAGGTCCTGGCCGAGATCGGCGTCGCCCCCGACGAGCTGGAACCGGCGGCGCCCACTCCCTGAGCGCCGCGACGCCGCCTGCCGGCGCCGACTACCGTGCCGGCGTGCCCGGCGCCTCGGCGCGTTCGAGCTCCGACGCGAAGCTCGCCGCGAACGCATCGACGGCGGCCCAGTCGGTGTAGTCGTGGTTGGTGCTGGTGTCGGTCGCCAAGCCGCCGTGGGCGGCGATGCGCCGCAGCATCAGCCGCGTGAGCACGCCGTAGCGGCGGAAGGCCAGGGCCCCGCCGAAGCTGACCGCGCGTGCCGGTTCGAAGCCGGTCTCCTCGCGCAGCGTGTGCAGGTAGCCGGCGACGGTCTCGGCGCCGGAAGCGCCGGGGCTCGCCTCGCTCAGGCTGACCGACACGAACGCGTGCGGCATGGCGGCGAGCGCCGGGAGATGATCACGGAGGTAGCGCCGCACGGCCTGGTGATAGTGGCCGACGTGGATCGACGATGCCACGACCAGCGCGTCGTAGCCGTCCGGGGCGGGTGCCTTGGCGGCGGCCGCGACCTCCGGCGTGTGTCCCGCCGCGGCCATGACCTCGGCCATGCGCTCCGCCAGCCGAGCGGTGTGCCCTTCGCTGCTCCCGTAGATGATCGCGACCCGCGCCATGGCTCTCCTCCGCAGGCTCACGATGCGCCGGGCGAGGCCGCGGGCGCCAGGTGCGAGCGTCCCTGCGGGTTCACACGCCGAAGTGTTCGCGCGCGCGCACCACTTGCGCCACGTGGTGGTCACCGTGCCAGGCGTAGGTCAACGGGAGCCGCCACAACGGGTACGTGCTCGGCCGCTCCAGCACGTGCCAGGGCCGTTCGAGCTCGGCCGGGCCGAGGCTGCGCAGCAGTTCGACCCAGCGGCGGTGCAGTCCCTCGAGGAGCTGGAGCGACGGTTCGACCGGGAGCGCGGCGTCGGCGCACCGCGCCCAGGCCACCTCGTCGTATGGGCTCACCGTCGGGCCGTCCTCGGTCAGCGCGAGCTTGGTACGGATGAAGGCGTGCATGTGCGAGTCCGCCAGGTGATGGGTGAGCTGGCGGATGCTCCAGGCGCCGGCGCGGATCGGATGATCGACGTCGGCGCAACCGTCGATGGCGCTGCGCGCCGCTGCCGGTAACGCCTCGATGCGGTCGATCGCAACCAACACCGCCCCGAGATCGAGCGAGGACGGCAGCGTCAGGCGGCCGATCGGATACGTCTCGGGCATGCGCGGCACCTCCGGCTCCATGCTACGCACTGGCGCCGGCAGGCTGCGCCGCGCGGGGCTGGCGGCGTGCCCGAGAGGCACCAGCCCGGTCGTCGGCTGCGACCACCTGGCGCGCCACCCCAACCGCAGGGCGTAGGCTGAGCGGCATGCGAGCCGCCGTCGCCGCTGCGCCCCTTGCCCGCCTGCGCCTGCAGGAGGTGGCCGAGCCGACGCTGCCGCCACACGGCGCCCTGATCAGGGTGCGTGCCACCGGCGTGTGCCGCAGCGACTGGCATGCCTGGGTGGGGCACGACCCCAGCGTCCGCTTCCCGCACGTGCCGGGACACGAGTTCGCCGGCGAGGTGGCGGCCGTGGGCGCCGAGGTGCGCGACGTGGCGACTGGCGAGCGGGTCACGGCCCCGTTCTGCTGCGGTTGCGGGCGCTGCAGCACCTGCTCCGGCGGTCACCAGCAGCTGTGCGAGCGCGAGTACCAGCCCGGCTTCGACGGCTGGGGCAGCTTCGCCGAGCTGGTGATGGTGCCCTGGGCCGACGTGAACCTGGCCCGCCTGCCCGCCGAGCTGAGCTTCGCCGAGGCGGCGAGCCTGGGTTGCCGCTTCATGACCGCCTGGCGCGGGCTCGTCGACCAGGCCGAGCTGCGGGCGGGCGAGAGCGTGCTGGTGGTGGGTTGCGGCGGCGTAGGGCTCTCGAGCGTGATGATCGCCAGTGCGCTCGGCGCGCGGGTGATCGCGGTCGACATCGACGAGGCCAAGTTGGCGCTGGCGCGCCGCTTCGGGGCCGCGGCGCTCGTCGACGCACGTGAGCGCGATCCGGTCGCGGCCGTGCGCGACCTCACCGACGGTGGCGCCGACGTCGCCGTCGACGCCTTCGGCAGCGCCGCCACCTGCGTGCAGTGCATCGAGGCGTTGCGCCGTCGCGGCCGTCACCTGCAGCTCGGGCTGCTGCTCGGCGCCGAGGCCGACCCGCCGTTTCCCATGCAGGACGTGATCCGTCGCGAGCTGCGCGTCCTCGGCAGCCACGGCATGCCAGCCCACCGCTACCCCGAGCTGTTCCGCTTCGTGCGCGCGGCCGGGCTGCCGCTCGCGGCCTTGGTGGGCCAGCGCCTGGCGTTGGCGGGGGCAGCCGATGCGCTCGCCGGGATGGCTACGTTCACCCCGCTCGGTGTGACCGTGTTGGAGCTCTGACCGGCACGCCTCGGTGAGCACGACGCCCCTCGGGCCCACAGCCGGTACCATGCCGGAGGAGGTCCTACCCAATGTCGCTACTGCTCGTCATCGGTTTCGCTCTCGCCGTGCTCGGTCTCGCGCTCGTGGTCCAAGGTATCCAGCTCCAGCGCGCGCCGCTGCGCGCCGCCGGCATCGGCGGCATCGTCGCCGGCGCCGCCACCGCCTTCCTCTCCGCTGCCTTCGTCGTGGTTCCCGCCGGCTTCGTCGGCGTCATGTTCAACGTGTTCGGCGGCGTCCAGGACGGCGAACTCGGCGAGGGCTTCCACATCGTGCTGCCGGTGATCCAGCAGGTCACGCTCTACGACGTGCGCCAGCAGGAGATCACGCTCGCCACCACCACCGGCGATCAGATCAACGCTCGCTCGCTCGAGGGCCTCGACATCGGCGTGGACGTCACCGTGCTCTACCAGGTGGTCCGCGCCGAGGCGGCGAAGCTCCACCAGGACATCGGTCCGTCGTACGTCAACATCCGCCTGCGGCCGCAGATCCGCACCGCCGTCCGCGACGGCATCGCCGAGTTCAACGCGGCGAGCCTCATCGGCAGCCAGCGCGCCGAGTTGCAGCGCGGCATCGAGGGAGAACTCTCCGGCAGCCTCGAGAGCGACAACATCCTGATCCTCGGCGTCTTGCTGCGCGACGTTCGCATTCCGACGCTGATCACCGACGCCATCGAGGAGAAGCAGGCCGCCGAGCAGCAGGTCGAGGTCGAGGAGAACCGGCGCCGCCAGTCCGAGATCGCCGCGCAGCGGCGCGTGATCGAGGCGACCGGCGAACGCGATGCGGCCATCGCCAGGGCCGAGGGCGAGGCCGAGGCGCTGCGGCTGCGCGCCGAAGCGCTGCGCGACAATCCCGACCTGATCCAGCTCGAGTTCGCCCAGCGGCTCGCGCCCACCGTCCAGACGATCATGCTGCCTTCGGACAACAACTTCCTGATGGATCTGCGCCAACTGGCCCAGCCGCCGCTCCCGCGCACGGACGCTGCAGCCCCCTAGGCCACGCCTCCAGCCCAGGCTCAACTCCCCTGCATCAGGCCCCGGATGCGACCGCTCGCCTCCACTTTGACGTTGCGAGCGGCGGGTTCGCGCGGCAGCCCCGGCATCGTGAAGATGCGGCCCATCAGCGCCACCACGAAGCCGGCGCCCGCCGCCAGGCGGACCTCGTTCACGGTGGGCGTGAAGTCGGTCGCCAGCCCGCCTCCCTTGGGGTCGTCGGTGAACGACAGGTGCGTCTTCGCGACGCACACCGGCAGCGTGCCGAAGCCTGCGCCGGTGAGGCGCTCCAGGTCGGCCTGCGCGCCGTCGGTGAGGGCCACGTCACGGGCGCCGTAGACCCGACGGGCGAGCGAGCGGAGCTTGTCGACGAGCCCGTCGTCCGGCTGGTAGAGGGCTTGCGGTCGTGGCGGGTCGTCGCCGTTGAGGCGCAGCTGTTCGCGTACGGCCGCCGCGAGCGCGACGCCGCCGGAGCCCCCCTCCGCGAAGGCGGTGCAGCGCGCGGCGGCCGCGTCCAGATCGCGCGCGTGCGACTCGATGACGGCGAGGTCGCCCTCGGCGTCGTTGGCGAACACGTTCAAGGCCAGCACCACCGGCAGGCCGAAGGCGCGCACGTTGGCGACTTGCCGGTCGAGGTGGGCGAGGCCGCGCTCGAGGTCGCCGCCGCCGTGATGCACCAGCGCGCGAACGGTCGTCACCAGCACGACGCAGCGCGGCCACACGCCCGCCTGCGGAGCCTTGAGGTGCAAGAACTTCTCGCCGCCGAGGTCGAAACCGAAGCCGGCCTCGGTCACGACGACTTCGGCGTGTCGCAGCGCCAGGCGCGTGGCCAGCACGCTGGAGCAGCCGTGGGCGATGTTCGCGAAGGGGCCGCAGTGCACGAGCGCCGGGGTGCCGTCGGCGGTCTGCACCAGGTTGGGCCGCAACGCTTCGCGCAGCAGCGCCACCATGGCCTCGGTGGCCCCCATGTCGGCGGCGGTCACGGGCGATCCGTCCTCGCGCCAGCCGACCACGGTGCGTGCCAGGCGCTCGCGGAGGTCGTCGAGTGACCCCGCCAAGGCGAGCGTCGCCATCACCTCGCTGGCGGCGGTGATGTCGAAGCGGCTGCTGCGCTGTGCGCGGCCGCCGGCGTCGAGCACCACGCTACGCAGCGCCCGGTCGTTCATGTCGAGCACACGTGGCCAGGTGACCTGTGCCGGGTCGATCCCGCTGGCAGTCTTGCCGTCACGGGCGCCGAAGTGGAGTTCGCTGTCGATCATCGCCGCGAGCAGGTTGTGGGCCGTACCGATCGCGTGCAGATCGCCCGTGAAGTGCAGGTTCACGTCGTCGGCCGGCACCACCTGCGCGCGGCCGCCGCCCGTGCCGCCGCCCTTCATCCCGAACACGGGCCCCAGCGACGGCTCGCGCAGGGCCAGGCAGGCACGGGCTCCGACGCGCCGAAGGCCGTCGGCGAGACCGATGCTGATGGTGGTCTTGCCCTCACCGAAGCGGGTGGGCCCGATGGCGCTGACCAGCACCAGGGCACCTTCCCGGCCAGCGCCGTCGGGGGGGCTGGCGTGCGGATCGAGCTTGGCCTTGCTGGAGCCGAGCGTGGTCACCGCTCGCGGATCGAGGCCCAACTCGCCCGCGACGTCCTCGATAGAGCGTATTCGTGTGGTCATGCAAGCAGCCTAGCGCCTGGTCGTGGAGCGCCCCAGAGACGCCTGACCCGACGCCGGCTCAGCCGGCCTGGAGCTCGATCGCGCGCTCGGAGCGCGGCTCGACGCGGCCGATCACGGCCGTGCGCACGAAGCGCTCGCGCACGTGGTCGAGCAGCGCGTCGAGCGCTTCGGGCGCGACCGCGAGCAACAGCCCGCCACTGGTCTGCGGATCGACCAGCGTCAGCCAGTCGACCTCGGCGAGCCCCTCGCGTCCGCCGACGTGCGCCGACACGTAGTGTCCGTTGCTGCCGTGGGCCTTGGTCAGGATGCCGCGGCGGAGCGTGTCCTCGGCCCCGGCGAGGCGCGGCACCGCGGCGGCGTCGAGCCGCAGCGTGACGCCCGATCCCTGCGCCAGGTGGAGCGCGTGGCCCAGCAGACCGAAGCCGGTGACGTCGGTTGCGGCGTGGACGGCCGCATGGAGCCGGTCGGGCAGGTCGAGCCGGTTGACTTGGCGCATCGAGTCGATGGCCTGGCGCATGGTGTCGGCATCGATCTCGTCGTGCTTGCGCGCGCCGGCCAGGGTGCCGGTACCCAGCGCCTTGGTCAGCACCAGCGCGTCTCCGGGACGCGCACCTGCGTTGCGCCACAGCCGTTGCGGGTGCACCAGGCCGGTCACGCTGAAGCCGAGCTTGAGCGTGTCGTCCTCTATCGAATGCCCGCCCACCAGGTGGGCACCGGCCTCGCGAATGGTGGCGTCGGCGCCCGCCAGCAGCGCTGTGAGCACGCTCTGGGGCAGCCTGCCGAGCGGGAACGCCAGGATGGTGAGCGCCGTGATCGGCCTGGCGCCCATGGCGAACACGTCCGAGAGCGCGTTCGCGGCAGCGACCGAGCCGAAGTCGAACGGATCGTCGACGATCGGCGTGAAGAAGTCCAGCGTCTGGACGATCGCCAGCTCGGGCGTCACGCGCCAGACGGCGGCGTCGTCGAGCCGATCGAAGCCCACCAGCAAGTCGGGATGGCTGACGGCGGGCAGCGCTCGCAGCACCTCGCTGAGCGTCCCTGCGGCGATCTTGGCCGCGCATCCCCCCTTGGTGACGGTGTGGGTCAGACGGACGGGGCTCGTGCTCACGTGCGCCTCCCGTGGGGTTCGCCCGCGCCGGCGAGCAGTGCGCTCGCCAGGCTGTCGGCGTCGCCGCGGAGCGCCACGCGGCGCGCCAAGGCGGTGCGATTGCGCTCGTACAGGCGGTCGTAGTACTCCTCGAGCAACAGGCGGATCCACGCCTGATGGGTATTCGGGTCGGCCCAGGCCGACTCGGCCTGGGCCAGGGCCGCCAGCAGCGCGCTCGTCCGGCGGCCACCGAGGCGCCGCCGCAGGCGCGTCACGGCGGCCTCCAACGCCGAGCGCGTGGCCGCCACGCCGTGACGCTCCGCCGGCGCGCGGACGTACTCGTCGAAGATGCGCGCCACGCGCTCCTCGAGGGGCGCCTCGAGCAGCGCCACCGGGGCGCTGCGCATGGCCTCGAACAGTGCCGGCGGCAGCGTCCGCCGCCCCACGTAGCGCGACTCGTCCTCGACGACGAGGAGTCTGGCGCGGTGCAGCAACAGCTCGCTGGCGATGGCGTGCTCGAAGCTCGCCTGCGGCGGCTGCGGTTCGTCGGTGGCACCGAAGGAGCTGCCGCGGTGGCCGGCCAGCGCCTCGAGGTCGACGACGTGGAACGCGCCAGGGACGGCGAGCCCGGGTGTTCCCGCGAGGCGCCGCAGCAACTCGGTCTTGCCGGCACCCGTGAGTCCCGTGAGGACCAGCAGGCGCGCGCGCGCGAGCGCCCCGGGCAGCGAGTCGGTCAGGTGCCGCCGCACCGCCTTGTAGCCGCCGCTCACCGGCCGCGTCTGTGGCCGATCGATCAACTCGGCCGCCAGGCTGCTGCGCAGCCCGCCACGCCAGCAGACGATGGCGGTGGGGCCGTTCGCGGCCGCCCTACGCCAGGCCGCCACGCGCTCGTGCAGGTGCGGCCGGGTGATCTCCCACCCCAACGCCACGGCCGCCTCCTGACCGGCCTCGGCGTAGCGCAGCCCGACCTGGTGGCGCTCTTCGTCGCTCAGCAGCGGTAGCGCGTGGGCGCCCGGGAGGGCGCCGCGGGCCACCTCGACGGGCGAGCGCACGTCGATGATCGTGAACGGCGCCGTGCAGGCGCCCGCGGGATAGAGCACCTCGGGTGGGAGCCTCGTGGCCACGGCCTTCATGGTGCCACGAGCAGGCCGAGGACGCCGCCCACGACGATCAGCAGGGCCGGGTGCACGTCGTGCCGGAGCGAGGCCAAGGTCGCCGCCAGCGCGATCGCCACCAAGGGTAGGTTTCCCCACCACGTGGGGGCGACGAGCAGCGCCGCGGGCGCGAAGTCCCACACCACCAACGCGAGCAACGCCACCACGACCGGTCGCACGCCGGCCAGGAAGCGCCGCACCAGCTCGTGGTCGCGGTGGCGGGTGTAGGCGCTCGCCAGGGCGATCATCGCCACGATCGTGGGGGCCGTGACGCCGAGCAGGCCGGCGATGGCACCGGCCACGCCGGCCACCTGGTACCCCACGTAGCCCGCCAGCTTCGTGGCGATGGGGCCGGGGAGGGCATTCCCGAACGCGAACGCATCGAGGAAGGCGTCACGCGAGAGCCAGCCGCGTAGCTCGACGACCTCGGCCTGGATCAGCGGGATCATCGAGGGCCCGCCGCCGAAGCCGAACAATCCCGCGCGGGCGAACGAGACGAACACCTCCCAGACGTCGCTCACCGGGGCCTCGCCAGGACCAGGCCGAGCAGCCCGCCGGCAACGATCAGGAGCGCCGGGTGCACGTCGAGCAGGACCGCCAATGCGAAGGCACCGACGGCCAGCGCCCAGCGCCAGCCGCGCGCCGCAGCGTTGAGGCGCAGCGCCAGCGCGCTCGGCGCGAAGCCGACCACCACCAGCACCAAGAGGGCGATGACCACCGGGCGCAGGCCGGCCAGGAATCGCTCGACCAGCGGCGCCTCCTGATGGCGCGCGTAGAGCGCGGCGAGCGCGACCATGGCCAAGATGGTCGGCACGGTGAGCCCGATGAGCGCCACCGCCGCGCCCGGCCAACCCGCCACGCGGTAGCCCACGTAGCCGGCCAGCTTGGTGGTGATGGGGCCGGGGAGGGCATTGCCGAACGCGAACGCATCGAGGAAGGCCTCGCGCGACAGCCAGCGGTGGGCGAGCACCTCGCGCTCGATCAGCGGGATGAACGCCGGTCCGCCCCCGAAGCCGAAGACGCCCGCCTTGCCGAACGCGATGAGCAGTTGCCAGAGGAGCCTGGCGCGCCCGGGCGACGCCGCCGGCGTCATCGCAGCAGCCACGTCAGCCCCCACAGGGTGACCATGCCTGCCGCGAAGGTCGCCAGGATGCTGCGGGTGCGCCAGGCGACGACGCCCGCCACGGCGCCGGCCAGGAGCCGCAGATCGAATGGGCCGACGCCGACTCCCGAAGGTTGTGCGAGGGCGGGCAACACGATCGCGGCCAGGACCGCAGGCGGTACGTAGGTGAGGCTCCTGCCCAGCAACGGCGGCAGGACCAGGCGATCGGCCGCCAGCAGGAACGAGGCGCGCAGCGCGAAGGTGAGCAGCGCCATCGCGGCGATCGTGAACCAGAGGTCGGGCCGGTTCACCGCACACGCCTCTGACTGTAGGTCGCGGCCACACGCTCCGCCGCGGTGCCGGCGGCGATGCCGGTCAGGGCACCGATCACCAGGCCGAGGTTGAAGGGCAACCCGCCCAGGGCCAGCGCGAGGCCACCGCCGGTGATGGCTGCGACCAGCCCCGGACGGTTGCGGATCGACGGTATCAGCAGCGCCAGGAACATCAGTGGGACGGCGAAGTCCAGCTGCCAGGAAGCAGGCACTTGCGCGCCGAGGAAGGCACCTGCGGCGGTGGCGCAGGTCCAGGTCAACCACATCGGCAGCCCCATCCCCAGCACGTAGTCGCGCCGCACCAGGTCGGGCTCGCGCCGTGCGAAGCGCAAGCTGGCGAAGGCGTAGATGTGATCGACCAGTACCGCGCCCATCGCCGCCCGGGCCCCCAGCGACTCGCTGCGCAGCGACGGCGCCAGCGCGGCGGAGTACATCACGTGCCGGAGGTTGACCATCAGCGTGGTCAGCAGCACCACCCACACCGCCGCACCCGCGCTCAACAGCGCGATCGCCGCGAGCTGCGCGGCGCCCGCGAAGACGGTGGCCGACATCAGCGTGATCTCGAGCGCGGCCATGCCGGCCGCCACCGCGCTCGCACCGGTGATGAGGCCGAAGGGTGCCGCGCCGAGCAACATCGGGGCCACGTCCCGGAGGCCGGAGAGGAAGGAGGGACGATGCACACGCACGCCCGCGAGCGTACCGCGACCGCCGCCAGGGCGGGCGTCGGCCGTGCCCGCGGATCAGGTGCCGGTGTGGGCGCGCAGCTCGGCCAGCACTGCTTCCGCGCCTTGTTCCACGTACTGCAGTGGGCTGCCCGCCACCACGAAGCGGAAGCCGAGCTCGAGCATGCGCCGGGCGTAGGCCGGCGCGCGCGTGTACAACCCCGCGGGAACCCCGTGCGCGGCGCAGCGCGCGGCCACGTGGACGAGCGCCTCGGCCACCGGACCGGACTCGAAGTCGGCGCCCGGAGGGCCACCCAGCGCTTGGCTGAGGTCGGCGGGACCGACGAACACCGCGCCCAGCCCGGGCACCTGCAAGATCGCATCGAGGCCGTCGAGCGCCGCGCGCGTCTCGATCATGGCGATCGGCACCACCTCCTCGTTGGCGCGAGCACCGTACGCCGCTCCGAGCAGGGCGTGGCCCCGCGTCGGTCCGTAACTGCGCCGCCCCCGTGGCGGGAACAGGCACGACGCGACCAGGTCGCGCACATCGTCGGGACCTTCGAGCATGGGCGCGATCACGCCCCAGGCGCCCAGGTCGAGCGCCTTCATGATCGCCGCGGGCTCGTTCCAGGGCACGCGGACCACGGCCGGGAGGCCGGCCCCGCCGATCACCTGCAACAGCCGCAGCGCCTCGCCGGCATCGATGGCGCCGTGCTGCATGTCGAGCGCGACGACGTCGAAGCCGGCCCGGCTGATGGCCTCGGCGATGAGCGGATCGGGTGAGGTGAGCCAGGCCATGGCGACGGGCGCCGGACCGGCGAACAGGCTGCGCAACGACGGGATCGGCATGGGGCCAGCATCGCACGACGCCTAGCGCCGCGTGGGCAGCGCCTCGAGCGTGACCAGCGAGCGCACCCGGCCGTGCCACAGCGCCAGCTCGCCGATGCCTCGCGCCAGCAGGCCGGCACGGATCTCGGTCCAGGCGTGGTGCACCTCGCCGGGGTCGTGGGCATCCGAGCCGAACGTGAGCGGCACGCCCGCCTCGTGGAGGCGCTCGATCAGCCCCCACGCCGGGAACGGCTCGCCGCACTTGCGCAGGCCGGAGGTGTTGACCTCGACTGCCACGTCGGCGGCCCGCAGGGCCTCGACGGTGACGTCCCATTCCCGTTCGGGAGCCCTCGGGGGGCGCGGCGCGCGCGCCTTCATCGCGTCGATGTGGGCCATGACGTCGAACAGGCCGCTGCCGGCGGCCTCCCTCACGAGCTCGAGGTAGCGCGCGTAGGCCGCGTCCACGTCGATGCCTGCCTCCCAGCGCGCGCGGTCGTAGACGTGATAGCCGTCGACGTAGTGCACTGCGCCGAGCACGTAGTCGAGCCGTTGATCGGCGAGCAGCCTGCCATAGGCGGCCTCGCGGCCCGCGAGATGGTCGGCCTCCACGCCGATGAGCACGTCGAGCCGGTCGGCATGGCGTGCGCGCAGGTCCGCGGCCTCGGCGAGGTAGCCGTCGAAGGCCGAGGCGGGCATGTGCATGCCGGGGGCCGGTTCGTCGCCGGCTCCCTCGAGTAGCAGCGGGGCGTGGTCGCTCGCGCCGAGCGTGGTGAGGCCGAGCCGCAGCGCCGCGCGCACGTAGGCTTCGAGATCGCCGTGCGCATGACCGCAGCGGTCGTGATGGGTGTGCAGGTCGATCACACCGTAGCCTAGCTCTTCACCGAGCCGGTCAGGCCCGCGATGAAGAAGCGCTGCAGGGCCAGGAACAGCACCAGCACCGGCACGATCGAGATCAGCGCGGCCGCCGTGAGCCCGGTCCAGTCGGTGTTGTACTCGCCGACGAAGGCGTACATGCCGACCGTGAGGGTGCGCAGATCGGGATTGTTGAGCGTCAGCACCAGGGGGGTGAAGAACGAGTTCCATGTCCACATGAACTGGAGCACGATCGTGGTCGCGATCATCGGTTTGGCCAGCGGCAGCATCACGTGCACGAACGTCTGGCCGAAGCTGGCACCGTCGAGCTCGGCGGCCTCGTCGAGCTCCTGGGGGATGCCGCTGAAGTGCGCCATGAACAGGAGGGCGAACAGCACGGGTGCCGCGCCGGCCTCGGCCAGGATCAGCCCCGGCAGGGTGTTCAACAGGCCGAGTTCGCGGATGAGCTGGTACACGGGGATGATGGTGTACCCCTTGGGGATGAACAGGGTGGCGGCGTAGACCACGATGAGTGGACGCTTGCCGGGGAACTCCACCCGGGCGAGCGCGTAGCCCGTCAGCGCCGAGATCACCACGACGATAGTCACGGTGGTGATGGTGACGATCACCGAGTTCTGGAAATATTGGGAGAAGTTCGCGACCTCCCAGGCTCGCACGTAGTTCTCGGTGCGCAGCTGCTGCGGGATCAGGTCGAGTCCGGCCGAGAGGAACTCCCGATTGGTCTTGAACGACGACGACACCATCCAGATGAAGGGGAAGACCCAGATCAGCGCGGTGATCGCCAGGATCGCCTGCAGCGGGAGCTGGCGCAGCAGGCCACGGGGCGTCATCGGCGCAACCTCGAGACGCGCCGTGCCAGGAGGCTCAGCGCCAGCGAGATCAGGAACACGGTGATCCCGAAGAAGACGCCGGCGGCGGACGCGTAGCCGAGTTGCGGCAGCCCACCGGCGAAGCTGGTGAAGGCATAACGGTAGATGTAGAGCTCCATGAACTCGGTCGCGAAGCCGGGACCGCCTTCCGTCATGGTGAAGATCAGGTCGAAGGCGGTGAGCGCGTCCACCATCGAGAAGAGCAGCACCACCACCCCCACCGGTACGAGGAGCGGCACGGTGATGTGGCGAAAGGTCTGCCAGTAGTTGGCGCCGTCGACCTTGGCCGCGTCGTACAGCTCCACCGGCAACGACTGGAGCCCGGCGAGCCACATGATCATCTTGATGCCGAGCCACTTCCACGAGGCGACCAGCACCAGCGCCAGCATGGCGGTGTCGCCCTGCGAGAGCCAGCGGATCGGTCGGTCGATCAACCCGAGCAGCAGCAGGCCGTTGTTCACGAGCCCGTCGTGCGAGGCGAAGATCGAGCGCATCACGATGCCGATCACGGCCGAGGTCGTGACCACCGGGATGAAGAACAGCGTCCGGTAGACGTTGCGACCGTACAGCCGTTCCGAGTTGAGCAAGATGGCGATGAAGAGCGCCAGTGGCAGCTGCAGGGCTACCGTTCCCGCCATGAAGACGAAGCTCTTCTGGAAGGCGTTCCAGAACAGCTCGTCGCCGATGAGGCGTGCGAAGTTCCGTAACCCCACGAAGCGGTCGAGCGGGCCGAAGCCGGGCCACTCGTAGAGCGAGTACACGTGTGTCATCACGATGGGGTAGAGCGTGAACGCCGCTACCAGCACCAACTGCGGGAGCACGAAAGCATAGGCCCAGCGCCGCCGGCCGCGGTTGCGGGCGTCGCGGCGCCGCGCCGTAGCGGGTGCGCCGGTGGCGTGGCTGGTCATGGACCCCTCCGTGACGCGCTGCCGTGACGCCGGCCGCCACGCCCAAGGCGGCGGCCGGCGTCCAGCGCTGCCTAGTAGTGGTTCCGGGTGGGCTCCCAGTCGGGGAAGATCCACTCGCCTTCGCTGACCGCGGCGCCCTCGGCTTGCGCCTCTTCGAGGGCTTCGGCCAGGAACTCGCGCTGCTGCGTACCATAGCCGGCGAGGAAGTCGCTCACGTCGAAGCGGCCCTCGGCGAGGAAGCCCTGCATCGACTCCCCGAACGGGCGCGTGCCCGTCTTGCCGGCAAGGCGTACGATCGTCTCGAGTTGCTCGGCGTTCTCCATGACCGGGGAGGGGAGCACGACGGTGCCGAGCTCGGTGAGGCGGACCAGTTCGCGGAACGCCTCCGACGTGTACAGGCTGTCGTCGGCGTTGAGCGCCGGAATCGGCGTGAGGTCGACGGCACCCTCGATCAGCAGCGGGTAGTAGTCGTCGCTGAGCCACTCGAACAGGCGGGTCGCGGCCTCGACGTTCGGGCTGCGCTCCGGCACAGCGAAGGCGTTCTGGCTGCCGCCCTCCACGCCCCACAGGACCGGGCCACCGCGCAGCGACGGGAGCATGGTGATGCCGAAGTCGAGGTCGGGCTCGGTTCGCAACAGCTCCTGCAGGCGCCAGGACCCGTCGAACAAGAAGGCGGCCTGTCCGGCGGCCCACTGTGCGGTGGCCTGCGACCGGCCGGTGTTGAGGAAGTCCGGGTGGACGGCTTCGGTCTCCATCAGGCCGGCGAAGAAGTCGACCGCCTCCTGGATGCCGGCAGGGTCGAACAGCTCACCGGTCGTCCAGTTCACCATCCGGCCCGGCAGGTGCTCGGCCGGCACGCCGTGCGCTGGCGCCGCCGTGGTGGCGAGCTGCATGATCACGCGCTCATTGAACCAGCCCGAGGTGAAACCGAGATGGAGGCCGTAGACGCGTCCGCGACCCGCCTCGGTGACTTGCGTCGCCTGCTCGGCAAAGGCGTCCCAGGTGACGGGCGGGTCGTCAGGGTCGAGACCTGCCTCCCGCATGACGTGGCGGTTGTAGTACATGAACAGGGAGGCGCGACGGAACGAGCGGTCGGGCCAGGCATAGATCTCGCCGCCGACGGTGGTGCTCCCCTCCCACCAGGTGGCCGGATCGAAGCGGTCGCGGAAGCCTTCGCTGAAGTGCGGCTCGAGGGGTTGGATTAGGCCCAGCGACACCAGCCGCGGCACCGGTACCGAGTTGTGCACCTGGAACATATCGGGTAGATCGCCACCCGAGATCGCGGCCTGGAGCGCACCCGGATAGGCGTCGGCGGCGAAGGGCACGATCCGGACTCGCACGTCGGGGTTGGCCTCGTGGAACCGCTCCACGCTCTGCCCCAGGAGTTCGACGGTCTCGGGGGTGCGCACCCACATCGTGAGCTGCGTGGTCTGGGCGAGGGCGTGCCAGGTGAGGCTCAGTAGCGCGAGCAGCAGGAGGGTGGGGCGGGCTCTGGGCATGGTCGCTCCTTTCGCGGTTCGAACGGGGCGGAAACGTGCGTGCCAACGTTGGCAGCGGTGCCAACGCGACGGCCGGGAGGTGCGGGGGCCCGGGCTCATCCGCGTGCTCCGCGAACGGTCCCGACCGAGTCCCGCTCCACCAGCCTTACGCCGAGCGGCTGGGGCAGAACGGGCTCGTCTCCCTCGATCCTGGCGAGGAGCAGTTCGAAGGCGATCGCACCGACGCGCTCGAGCGGTTGAGCGATGGTCGTCAGCGGCGGCCAGTAGTGACGTGCGGCGGACGTATCGTCGAACCCGATCACCGAGACGTCCGCGGGGATCGACAGCCCCCGGCCCTGGAGGGCGCCGAGTACGCCGAGCGCCACCGCGTCGCTGGCGGCGAAGATGGCCGTGACGTCGGGCGAGGCGTCGAGGATCGTATGCGTGAGCGCGAACCCGGATGCGGCCGTCCAGTCGCCGTAGTGCTGCTCGACGCCGGGGCCGAGGACCGAGCGCAGCCCGATGAGCCGTTCCCGTGCATGGGGCGAGTCGTGCTCGCCGCCGACGAACGCCACGCGACGATGACCGTGATACGCGAGCAGCGTTCCCGCCAGTGCGCCTCCAGCGTGGTTGTCGACCCGCGCCTCCTCGAGCGTCGCCAGCGGCAGATCGAGCGAGTCGTCCGGGTAGTGGCGTGGCGACATGAGCAGCACCCCGTCGAATCGGTGCTCATGGAAGAAGCGCGGGCTGCGCGACAGCCCGCCGCGCTGCGGACGGTACGTCGCCACCACCATCGAGTAGTCGTGCTCGCGGGCCGTGGCCTCCGCGCCTGCTGCGAACGAGGCGACGTTGGGGTCGGCCAGGCTCGGCACGAGGAAGGCGAAGGTCTGGGTACGGCTGGTGACCATCGCGCGTGCGGCCACGTTCGGCCGGTAGTCGAGGTCGGCGGCGGCCAGCGTCACGCGCGCTCGTGTCGCGTCGGAGATGCGCGGGTTTCCGCGCATGGCACGCGAGACGGTCGACACGTCGACGCCGGCGACGCGGGCCACGTCCTTGATCGTGGCGCGCTTCACGGGACCGGCCGAGCCTCATAGAGGCACAGCGGCAAACGTTTGCACAGCATCGTACCTAGACCATGGCACGTCGCTGCAGTGCCGTCAAGGCCTCCCGTCGAGCGCCGTCAGACAGCAGCGGTCCGGCGTCAACCGCCGCTGCTGTCCAGCTCGGGCAACGCCACCGCCAGGTAGCGCGCGTAGGCGTCCTCCGTGGCCTCGCGGCGCGCGGCGGCGGGTTCGAACCAGGACTCTGCGCGCGGACGACGCGTTGGTGCCTCGCCCAGGGCCCGCCAGCCGAGCCAGGCCGCGCCCTCGGCGGGACCGACCTCCAGCGGCTGGCCCGCCTCGTCGACCGGTCGCCCCAGCGGCAGTCCCAGCGTGTCCGCCAGGATGCCCAGCCAGGCGTCGCTCACCGCGCCGCCGCCGGTGGCCAGGAGACGCTCGGGGCGCGCGATCGGCGTCATGACGTCGAGCGCTTCGCGCAGCGAGCAGGCGACGCCTTCGAGCACCGAGCGCACCACCTCGGCCTGGCCGGTGGCCAGCGACAGGCCGTGGAACGAGCCGCGCAGGTCGGCGCGCAGGTGCGGCGTGCGCTCGCCCGCCAGGTAGGGCTTGAAGGTCACCCCGCCCGCACCGACCGCTGCGGTCGCCGCCGCGCTCACCAGTTCGTCGAACGAGCGTCCGGGGGCGAAGGTGTCTCGGTACCAACGCAGGCTGCCGGCGGCCGCCAGCGTGACGCCGAGGAGCAGGTAGGCGCCATCGGCGTGGGCGAACAGGTGCACGCGGCCCGCGGGCTCAGGCGTGGGCGTCGCGAGCGGCGTCTGCAGCACGCCGCTGGTGCCCAGGCTGACGCTACCGATGTGCGGGTGATCACGGCCGAGCGCCAGGCCGGTGGCCGCAGCGGCGTTGTCGCCGGCACCTGCCACGACCGGCACGTCGGCGGGGAGCCCCAGTGCCGCGGCCAGCGAGCCGCGCAGGCCACCGACCACGGCGTCGGAAGCCACCAGCGGCGGCCACAGGGCGGGATCGAGGTCGAGCGCCGCCAACACCTCCTCGTCCCAAGTCCCGTCGGCGAGGTGGTACAGCCCAGTCCCTGAGGCGTCGCACGGTTCGGCCACCGCCACGCCCGTCAGGTGCAGCCCCAAGTCGTCCTTGGGGAGCATCACCCGCGCGGTGCGGGCGAAGGCCTCGGGCTGGTGGCGGCGCAACCACAGCACCTTGGGGAGTTGGAATCCCGTGACCGCGGGGTTGCCGCTGCGCGCGACGAGCCGCTCGCGGCCCACGCGCGCGTGGATCTCGTCGACCTCCGCCGCGGTGCGCTGGTCGTTCCACAGCAGCGCCGCGTGCACGGCCTGGCCGCCGGCGTCGCGCGCCACCATGCCATGCATCTGGCCGGCGAGCGCGATCGCCGCCACGCGCTCGCCGCCGACGGCGCGCGCCACCTCGGCGAGGGCGGCCTCGGCCGCCGCACGCCAGGCGTCGGGGTCCTGCTGCGTCCACCCGGGTCGTGGGGTCTCGAGGTCGAGGCTGTGATCGGCCCGCGCCAGGACGCGGCCGTCTGCTGCCTGTGCCACGACCCCCACGCCCGAGGTGCCGAGGTCGACACCGAGCACCAGGTCGCGCATCAGCGTTCGCCCAACAGGAGCTCGACCGTCAGTTGGTCGAGGCGTTCCAGGCCCGGCCCGCGCTGGCGCAGGGTGGCGAGGTCGAACGCGCGTACCTTGAGGGCGGCGGCATGCGAGGCGTCGTAACGCGGTGGCCAGGGTGTGTCGGCGTCGTCGACACGGTAGGCGCGCTGGGCCGCCTGGATCTCGGGATCGGCTCGGAAGCGCTCGGCCTTGGCCGCGAGCAGCTTGTAGGTGCGCATGCAGCCGGCGGCGAAGGCCCACACGCCGGCCTCGTCCTCGCTGCGCAGCGCGTGCGCGTCGAAGTGGCGCGGCCCGTCGTAGTGCTCCTCGAGCAGCATCACCGTGAAGAAGGCGGTCTTGAGGTTCTCGGCCCCGAAGCGCAGGTCCTGGTCGAAGCGCGACATCACCTGGTCGTTGAGGTCGACGTGGAACAGCTTGCCGGCGTCGATGGCGGCAGCCAGCGCGTGCGGGAACGACAGCCCCGCCATCGTCTCGTGCGCCAGCTCGGGGTTGAGCCCCACCATCTCCGGGTGGCGCAGCGTGGCGATGAAGCCGAGCGCGCTACCGACGGTCGGCAGGAAGGCGTGGCCGCGCGGCTCGTTGGGCTTGGGTTCGAGCGCGAAGCGCAAGCCATAACCCTGTTCGCGGGCGTACTCGCAGAGGTAGTCGATCGCGTCGCGGTACCACTGCAGCGCGTCGAGCAGCTTGCCGCCGGCGTCGACCTCGGCTCCCTCGCGGCCGCCCCAGAACACGAAGGTGTGGGCCCCGAGCTCGGCGCCGAGGTCCATGGCCAGCATCGTCTTCTGCAGTGCGTAGTGCCGTACCCGGGCGTCGGCGCTGGTGAAGGCGCCGTCCTTGAAGACCGGGTCGGTGAACAAGTTGGTGGTCGCCATGGGCACCACCAGGCCGTGCTCCTCGAGCGCGCGCTTGAAACGCGCCACGAGGCGGTCGCGCTCGGCCGCGCCGGTGCCGTCGGGTACCAGATCGTGATCGTGGAGGTTGACGCCGTAGGCGCCGAGCTCGGCGAGCTTGGCGACGCTGTAGGTCGGGTCGAGCACTGCCCGCGTCGGCTCGCCGAAGGGGTCGCGGCCCGGGTTGGCGACGGTCCAGAGCCCGAAGGTGAAGCGATCGGCCGGGGTCGGGGTGAAAGGATCCATGCGGTCTCCGGGGCTCAGTGGCCCGCGCTCGGGAAGGGGGTCCACTTGGCATCGCTCGCCGCGCTCGCGAGCGTGGTTTCGATGAAGCGCACGCCGCGGGCGCCGTCGGAGACGGTGGGGTAGTCGCCGCCGATGTCCGCGCCGTCGCCGTGCCGGTGGATCGCCGCGGCGATCTCGCCGTAGACGTTGGCGAAGGCCTCGAGGTAGCCCTCGGGATGCCCGGAGGGGATGCGGGTGACCGCCGCCGCCTCGGGCCCCAGGTAGGGGTTGGCGCGGCGCAGCAGCGCCACGGGCTCGTCGAGCGCCGCAACCCACAACTCGTTCGGGTTCTCCTGGTGCCAGCGCAGCGAGCCGGTCTCGCCGTAGACCTGCAGGACCAGGTCGTTCTCGTGACCGATCTCCACTTGCGACGCCATCATCACGCCCTTGGCGCCACCCTCGAAGCGCAGCAGCAGGTTGCCGTCGTCATCGAGCCGGCGGCCGGGGACGAAGGTGGTGAGGTCGGCGCAGAGGGCCTCGAGTTCGAGGCCGGTGACGGTCGACACCAGGTTCTCGGCGTGCGAGCCGATGTCGCCCATGGCTCCGGCGGCGCCGCTGCGCGCGGGATCGGTACGCCACTCGGCCTGCTTGGCGCCCTGGTCCTCGAGCTTGGTGGCGAGCCAGCCCTGGTGGTAGCCGACGACCACCTTGCGCACCGCGCCGATGCGGCCCTCGCGGACGAGGCGGCGCATCTCCTTCACCAGCGGGTAGCCGGTGTAGTTGTAGGTGACCGCGAACACGATGCCGCGCTCGCGCACGATGCGTTCGAGCTCCGCCGCCTGGGCGCCGGTATGCACCAGGGGCTTGTCGGACACCACGTGGATGCCGGCCTCGGCGAAGGCTTTCGCCACCGGGTAGTGGACGTGGTTGGGCGTGACGATCACCACCAGGTCGATGCGCTCGCCCGCGGGCCGCTGCAGTTCACCCTCGAGCATCGCCTCCCAGGTCTCGTAGCCGCGGTCGCTGAGCAGGCCCAGGGCCTCGGCCGAACGCACGGCTCGCTCGGGGGTGGAGGAGAGCGCTCCGGCCGTGAATGCGTAGCGGTGATCGAGGGCCATGGCATGGCGGTGCACGGCGCCGATGAACGCACCCTCGCCGCCGCCGACCATGCCGTAGCGCAGGCGGCGCGTCATTCGTCGGCTCGCTCGAAGGCGGCGTCGAACGCCACGTTCGACGGGGCGAAGTCGATCGAGCGGCAGTACTCGGCCGATTCACGGCCGCCGTGGACGCGGTCCATGCGCGCGTCTTCCCACTCGACCGAGAGGGGGCCGCCGTAGCCGATGTCGTTGAGGGCGACGATGACCTCTTCGAAGTCGATGTCGCCGCGGCCGACGCTGCGGAAGTCCCAGTAGCGGCGCGCGTCGCCGAAGGAGGTGTGGCCACCGAACACGCCGGCACTGCCGTCGCCGCGGCCCCACCAGGCGTCCTTCATGTGCACGTGCACGATGCGATCCTGGAAGCGCCTCAGGAACTCGACGTAGTCGACGCCCTGGTACCCCAGGTGCGACGGGTCGTAGTTGAACCCGAAGGCGTCGTGGCCGTCGACGGCCGCCACCGCGCGCTCGGCGGAGGCGATGTCGAAGGCGATCTCGGTGGGATGCACCTCCAGGCCGAACCGTACGCCCAGCTCGGCATAGGCGTCGAGGATGGGCTTGAAGCGGCGACCGAAGTCCTCGAAGCCGGCGTCCCAGTACGCCTGCGAGGTCGGGGGGAAGGCATAGAGCGAGTGCCAGATCGACGAGCCGGTGAAGCCGTTGACGATCTTGAGGCCCAGCGCGGCAGCTGCCTTACCGGTGGTGATCAGCTCCTCGGCGGCGCGCTGGCGCACCCCTTCGGGATCGCCGTCGCCCCACACGTGCGGCGGCAGGATGTCCTTGTGGCGCTCGTCGATGCGGTCGCACACCGCTTGACCCGCGAGGTGGTTGGAGATCGCGAAGAGCTCCAGGTCGTGCTGGGCAAGGAGCGCCTTGCGTTCATCGACGTAGCTCGGGTCCTCGGCGGCGCGGCGGACGTCGAGGTGGTCGCCCCAACAGGCGAGCTCGAGGCCGTCGTAGCCCATCTCGCGCGCCAGTGGCGCGAGTTCGGCGAGCGGGAGGTCGGCCCATTGGCCAGTGAACAAGGTGACGGGTCGTGGCATGGTGCCTCCGTGCTGCGGCCGCGCGTCGGCGCGGCGCAGCCTGTGGGTGCCGTTTCGGGGTCGGGGCGGGCGCGAGGCTGGGGCGGCTGTGAGGCCGCCCCAGCGGTGATGCCGTGGGCTCAGAAGGGGCTGTCGGGGAAGTAGTAGTCCGCGGCGTTCTCGGGGGTGATGAGCGGGCTGTCGAGGATGTAGCGGCCGAGGACCGGCACCGAGGTGACGAAGTTCAGCGCGGTGATCTCCATGGCGGTGGCGATCATGGCCGGCGGGTAGAGGACGTTCACGGGGACGAGCTCGTCGCCCTCCATGACGCGCAAGATCATCTCCTTCATGCCGGCGCCGCCGACGACGAACATCTCGTCGGTACGGCCGGCCTGCTCGAGCGCCTCGATGACGCCGATGGCGATGTCGTCGTCCTGGGCCCAGACCGCGTCGATCTCGGGGAACCGGGTCAGGAAGTCCTGCATGACCTCGAAGCCGTCGTCACGGTTCCAGTTGGCGTAGCGCATGTCGAGCACTTCGATGTTGGTCTGGTCGATCACTTCCATGAAGGCTTCGACGCGCTCGTTGTCGATGACGGTGGGGATGCCGCGCAGCACGACGATGTTGCCTTCGCCGCCGAGCCGCTCGGAGATGTACTCACCGGACACGCGGCCGAGCGCGGGGTTGTTGCCGGCGACGTGGACGTCCTCGATGCCCTCCCGGGCCAAGCCGCGGTCGACCACGGTCACGAACACGCCGCGGTCCTTGACGCTGGCGACCGGCTCGGTGAGCGGGTCGGACTCGAATGGCAGGATCACCAGGGCATCGATCTGGTGGATCGCGATGAGGTCCTCGAGGTCGTTGGCCTGCTCGGACGCACTGCCGGCGGTGCTGATGACGATCTGCAGGGTCGGGTAGGCGGCCTCGAGGCGGGCCTTGGTCTCCGCCGCCCACCAGTTCACGCCGCCGGTCCAGCCGTGGGTGGCAGCCGGGATGGAGACGCCGATGACGGTCTGCGCGAAGCCGAAGCCCAGCGCGAGCACGAACAGGACGAGCACGATGCGAGTCAGACGAGGCATGGTTCCTCCGTTGCAAGTAGGGGATGAATCGACACTGTTGGCGGACGTGCGCGGCTGTGCCTCGCTCAGGTGTTCGCCTCCTTTCGAGTCGCGGCCCTCAGCGACCGCTGCGGCCGCGCTGCAAGAACACCGCCCCGATGATGATCAGCCCTTGGACGGCGCCATTGAGGTACTCGCTGATGGCGGTGGTGAGGTTGAGGACGTTGCCGATGAACGACAGCATGATGGCGCCGACGACCGTGCCCCAGATGTGTCCGGAGCCGCCCTTGAGCGCGGTGCCGCCGATGATGACCGCGGCGATGGCCTCGAGTTCCCAGAGGATGCCGGTGGAGCCGGAGGCCGACCCGAGCCGGGGCACGTAGAGGATGACGGCGATGGCGACGCACACGCCCTGGATCACGAACGTGAGGGTACGGATGCGCTCGACGCGCACCGAGGCGTAGCGCGCCACTTCCTGGTTCGAGCCGATGGCGCGCACGTAGCGGCCGAAGCGGGTCCGATGCAGCACGATGGCGCCGATGATCGCGACCGCCGCGAAGACCCACACCGGGTAGGGGATGCCGAGGAACGAGCCGAAGTAGACGGGCCGGTACACGCCGCGAATGGCGAAGTCGAGCGAGATGGTCCCGCCGTCGGCGAGGTAGGTGACGAGTGACCTGAAGATGCCGAGCGTCCCGAGCGTGACGATGAACGCCTCGATGCGCCCGCGCGTGATGGCGAGACCGTTGGCGGCGCCGGCCAGGAGGCCCGCCACGAGCACCATGCCGACGCCGAGCAGGATGATCGTGAGGGGCTCGAGGTCGTTCCGCGCGAGGGCGTTCATCACCAGGATCATGGCGCCGGCGAGGAAGGCCGCCATCGAGCCGACCGAGAGGTCGATCCCGCCTGCGATGATCACGAAGGTGCCGCCCACGGCGATGATGCCGATGAACGCCGAGCGAGTGAGCACGTTCAGCAGGTTCGTGGGCGTCAGGAAGGCCGGATGCAGCAGCGAGCCGATGATCAGCAGGAACACCAGACCCAGGAGTGGGGTGAGCGACTGCCAGGGAATGCTGCGCATGTGCCGGCGCCAGGTGGGCGCTGGCGCTGCCTCAGACCGCGCCACGGCGCACCTCCGCCCGGGCCGGCACGCTCGGCGGGTCGTGGCGCAAGCCGGTGGCGTAGGCCATGATCGTCTCCTCGTTCATGTCGTCCCCTTCGACGATCCCCTTGACGCGTCCGTCTTGCATCACGACGATGCGATGCGCCAACCCCAGGAGCTCGGGGAGCTCGCTGGAGATCAGCACCACCGAGGTGCCCTTGGCGATCAGCTCGGCCACGTAGAAGTAGATCTGACGCTTGGTGCCCACGTCGATGCCGCGGGTGGGCTCGTCGAGGATCACCACGTCGGGCGTGGTGAGCATCAGCTTGGCCAGCACCAGCTTCTGCTGGTTGCCGCCGGAGAGGGCTCCCGCGGGAACGTCGAGCCGGGCGACGCGTACGTCGAACTCCTCCACGGCGCGGTGCAGCGCGGCGCGCTCCTTGCGGATGTCGGTGAAGGGTCGGGCGAAGCGCTCGAGGGCCTGCAGCGTCAGGTTCTCGCGCAGGCCGCTGCGGAGCAGCAGGCCCTTGCCCTTGCGGTCTTCGGTGAGGTAGGCGACGCCGGCGTGCTTGGCGTCCTCGGGGTGGCGCCAGTGCACGCGCGCGCCGTCCTTGCGCACGCGACCCGACGCCGGCCGCAAGCCGATGACGCCCTCGAAGAGCTCGGTCCGGCCAGCGCCGACGAGGCCGGCCAGGCCCAGCACCTCGCCCTTGCGCAACGCGAAGCTGACGCCCTCGGCGTGCCCCGGCACGGTGACGTCGTCGAGCTCGAGCACCGGCTCGGCGCCTTCGGGCACCGGCTGCTTGGCAGGGTACATGTCGGCGAGGTCGCGGCCGACCATGCGGCGCGCCATGTCGGTCGGCGTCAGGTCGCCGACCTGGAACGTGCCGACCTTGTCGCCGTCGCGCAAGATCGTGACGCGATCGGCGATCGTCTTGATCTCGTCGAGCTTGTGCGACACGTACAGCACGGCGACCCCGTCGTCGGTGAGGTGCCGGACGAGGTCGAAGAGCACCTCGGTCTCGGTGCCGGTCAGCACGTCGGTGGGCTCGTCCATGCACAGGATGCGCACGTCCCGCGAGACGGCCTTGGCGATCTCGACCATCTGCGCCTGGGAGACCGACAGCTGGCGCACCCGGCGGGTGACGTCGACCCGGGTGCGGAGCGTCGCCAGCAACTCGCGCGTCGAGCGCTGCTGGCTGCGGTAGTCGACGAAGCCGAAGCGATGGCGCTCGTGACCGAGGAACACGTTCTCCTCGACGGTGAGATCGGGCACCAGGCTGAGCTCCTGGTGGATCATCACGATGCCGGCGGCCTCGGCGGCGGTCGAGTCGCGGAAGTGGACAGGCTCGCCATCGAGCACGATCTCACCAGCGGTGGGGGTGTGGTACCCGCCGACCAGCTTCAGCAGCGTCGACTTGCCGGCGCCGTTCTCGCCGAGCACGGCGTGCACCTCACCGGGCACGACGTCGATGTCGACGGCGTGGAGCACCTCGACGGGACCGAATGCCATCGACAGGCCGCGACCCACGAGCACGGGCGCGAGGCCGCTGCGCGATGCCAGGCTGTCGGGTTCGGTTCGCGTCACGAAATCGCCTTCCAGGCGGGGCTCGAGGTTTCATCGTGTGTCGAACTAAGTGATAAAGTACCAACTGATGCGGTGGTCGTCAAGGGGCGAAGGGCTCTGCCGACGCCGCTGGCGCGCCGCGTCCCGAGCGAGGAGGAACGCGTGGCAGAGTACCGCCAGCGCCTCAACCCGGCGCTGATCCGACGCCTGAACGTCGCCCGCGTGTTCCACGCGCTGCGGCTCGCCGGCGCCGCCAGCCAGAGCGAGCTGGTGCGCACCACCGGACTCGATCCGGCGACGGTCTCGACGGTGGTGCGGCAACTGCGTGACGAAGGTTGGCTCACCACCACCACGGCGCCCTCGAGCGGCCGCTCGGGGCGCCCGCCCACGCTGCTCACCATCGACCGCGACGCCGGGATCCTGATCGGCGCGCGCCTCGAGCCCGAGCTGGTGCGCGTGCTCGCGACCACCTTGGCCGGGGAGACGCGCGCCGACTGGCAGGGCCGGCCGGGCCGTTCGGCCGCGGACGCACTCGATACCCTCAGCACCGGTGTCGAGGCGTTGCTGACGCAGCTGGGGTTGACGTGGCGCGACGTCAAGGCGGTGGGCGTCGGTGTTCCCGCGCTGATGTCGCACGCCGGGCGCGTCGCCTACGGGCCGAACCTGCGCTGGCGCGACGTCCCGCTGCAGGTCCGGCTCGACGAGCGCTGGTCGGTGCCCGTGGCGGTCGACAACGACAGCTCGGCCGCCGCGCTGGCCGAGAAGCTCTTCGGCGAGGCTCGCGAGGCCCGCGACTTCGTGGTCATCGCCGGGCATTCGGGAATCGGCGGCGCGCTCTACCTGGGCGGACGGCTCTACCGGGGTCACGGCGGCTACGCCGGCGAGATCGGGCACGTGAGGGTCGAGCCGGAGGGGCGCCGTTGCGGCTGTGGCGACCGGGGCTGTCTCGAGGCCTACCTCGCCGAGCGCGCCCTGGTGGCGCAACTCCGGGAGCGAGGCCGCCGCTTGCGGGGCTACGAGGCCATCGCCGCGGCCGCGCTCGCCGGCGACGCGGAGGTGCTGACGCTGCTCGACGAGGTGGGCGAGCGCCTCGGTCGGGTGATCGCCGACCTCATCGACGTGCTCGATCCCGAACTGGTGGTGCTGGCCGGGGCGCTCAGCCACGTGGTGCCCTGGCTGCTCCCGGCGATCGAGCGGGTGGAGGGCACCGAGGCGCTGCGTGCCTACCGTGGACGCTGCCGGGTGAAGGCCTCCACCCTCGGCACCGAGGCGGTCACCATGGGCGGCGTCGGGCTGGCGATGGAGGCCGTGCTCTCGCTGCCGTCGTGGCTGGTCGACCAGGAGGGGCTCTTGGCGGCACCGGGCCGGGAGCCCACGCGGAGGGCGTGAAGCGCCGTCGGCGCGGGCTCCCGGCGTCACCGGCCCCGCCGCGCCAGCGGCGCTCCCGCTACCAGGCGTAGGCGCCCGGGGCCTCGCCGCCGGGACCGGGGAAGGTCTCGTCGAGCGTGGCCAGCACCTCCGCCTCGAGGGTGATCTCGGTAGCCCGCACCGCGCTGTCGAGCTGGTCGATCGTACGCGGGCCGATGATCGGCGCGGTGACGATGGGGTTTTGGAGCAGCCATGCCAGTGCCACCGTGGCCGGCGCCTCGCCGAGCTCACGGCACAGGCCCTCGTAGCGTTCGAGTTGAGGCCGCTTGGCCTCGATCTGCTTCTGCACCCCCTCCGAGACCCGCCTGCCGTCCTCCAGCTTGCCGAGGGCCCCACCCAGGAGGCCTCCTGCCAGCGGGCTCCAGGGGATCAGGCCGAGACCGTAGTGGCGGCAGGCCGGGATCACCTCGAGCTCGACCGTGCGGTTGTCGAGGTGGTAGATGCTCTGCTCGCTGACGAGGCCCATCAGACCACGGCGTGACGCTTCCTGGCAGGCCGTGGCGATGTCCCAGCCGGCGAAGTTCGACGAGCCGACGTATACGATCTTGCCCTGCTTCACCAGCGCGTCGAACGCCTGCCAGGTCTCGTCCCAGGGACACTCGCGGTCGACGTGATGCATCTGGTAGAGGTCGATGTGGTCGGTCTGCAGCCGGCGCAGGCTGGCCTCGCAGTGCTTGCGGATCTTGTAGGCCGACAGGTTGCGGCCGTCGGTGTTGGGTTCGGGGCGCTGGTCGTCGCGCTGGACGGTGTTGTAGACCTTGGTGGCCAGCACGACCGCCTCGCGCCGGCCGTCACCGAGGGCGAACCAGTTGCCCAGGATCGACTCGGTGGTGCCGCGCCGTTCGCTCCAGCCGTATACGTCGGCGGTATCGAAGAAGTTGATGCCGAGCTCGAGGGCGCGGTCCATGATCGCGAACGAATCGTCCTGGTTGGTGTGCCATCCGAAGTTCATGGTTCCCAGGCAGAGCTTGCTGACCAGGACGCCATGCCTGCCGAGACGCGTGGTTTCGATGCTCACGGTGACTCCTTCCGAGCGCGGGGCTCGTCGCGACGATGACGTGATGATACGCCCTGCTGGACGCGGCCGCCGGGGACGTGCCGGCCGCGCGGCGAATCGCCCTGACGGTGTAGGCTCGCGCATGGCACTCGGGTACCAAGATCGCGTGATCCTCGGCTGCTGGCAGCTCGCCCAGGGGCACGGCAGCGACGTGGAGGACGGCGCCGCCGTCCTGGAGGCACACGTGGGGGCCGGCTTCAGGGTGCTCGACTGCGCCGACATCTACACCGGCGTCGAGGCGCTGATCGGCCGCTTCAGTGCCGCCCACGGCCTCGGTCCGGACGACCTGCGCGTCCACACCAAGTACGTCCCGGACCTCGAGGCGCTCCCCGGCTTGCGCCCAGACGACGTGGAGCGGGCCATCGACCGCTCACGTTCGCGGCTCGGGCGCGACGTGCTCGACCTGGTGCAGTTCCACTGGTGGGATTACGCCGTGCCAGGCTTCCTCGACGCGCTCGAGGCCCTGCTGCGCTTGCAGCGCGAGGGCAAGATCCGGGCCATCGGGCTCACCAACTTCGACGCCGAGCGGCTGCGGACGATCGTCGAGCACGGCGTGCCCATCGCCTCGATCCAGGTCCAGTACTCGCTCCTCGACCGGCGCCCTGGCGGCGCCCTCGCGGCCGTCGCACGGCAGCACGGCGTCGACCTGCTCGCCTACGGCAGCGTGGCCGGGGGCCTGCTCGCCGATGCCTACCTCGGCCGCCCCGACCCCGGCCGCCCCGACCTCGGCCAGGCGTACGAGAACCGCTCGCTCACGAAGTACCGGCTGATCGTCGAGGAGGTCGGCGGCTGGGGCGTCCTCCAGGCCCTGCTGCGCGAGTTGCGCTCGGTCGCCGACGAGCACGGCAGCGACGTGGCGAGCGTCGCGAGCGCCTGGTGCTTGCGGCAGCCCGGCGTGCGCGCCTGCATCGTCGGCATCCGCTCGCGCCGGCACCTCGAGCGCCTGGCCGCACTGCGCGACGCGGCGCCGCTCGACGACGCCGACGTCGCCCGCCTCGATGCCCTGCGTGCGCGCCATCGCGAGGTGCCGGGCGAGGTCTACGCGCTCGAGCGCGATCGCGAGGGGCGCCACGGACGGGTGATCAAGTACGGCCTGAACGAGGCCGCGCGATGAGCACGGGCGCTCGGCGCAGCTTCCGGCTGTTCGACCTGCGTGTCGAGATCGTGGCGGTCAAGCCCGGCCTCGAGAGCGTCTGCAACCACCATCTCGGCGACGCCTTCGAGGTGTCGGGCGAGAACCTCAGCATCCCGGCCGGCAAGACCTTCAGCATGTACGCCCTGGCTGCCGTGCTGCCGCTGCTGCCGGCCAAGCAGCGCGTCACCGACGAGCACGACTGGATGAGCCACGACGACCACGTCATGTGTCCCGATCCGCACTGCGAAGCGAAGATGCGCATCAGCCGCATCGGCATGCGCGAGTTCTTCCTCGACGAGGTCAGCGCCAGCGCCCGTGAGCGTTCGAGCGACGGCTGAGCCGGACGGTTCCGCCGGCGCCGAGGCGGGCGAGGCTCTCGTCAGGCCAGCAGCGTCCGCAGGAACGCCAACCCCTCGCGCGCGATGGTGTCCTGGTCGGGGGCGATGGGCCGCCACAGGCACACGGCCGCGGCGATGCTGCGGACCTCGGGCGTGAACGACTCGATGACGACGTCGCCGCGGTAGCCGCCCGCGCGCAGGGCGTCGGCCACCCGCCCCCAGGCGACCTGGCCCCGGCCTGGGACGCCACGGTCGTTCTCGCAGGCGTGGACGTGGAACAGCCGCCCGGCGGCCAGCGCCGCGCGGAGGGCGGCGCCGCTGTCGCGCTCCTCGAGGTGCATGTGGAAGGTGTCGAGGTGCAGCCCCACCGCATCGTGGCCCACGTCGTCGCACAGCCGCAGGCCCTGCTCCGCGGTGTTGATGCGATCGGTCTCGAAGCGGTTGAGGGGCTCGAGCGCCAGCCGCACGCCGTGCGCGGCGGCCTCCTGGGCGGCCTCGCGCAACGCCCCCACCACGCGCTCGCGTTCGGCGCGGCGCTCCGCGTCGCTCAGCGCGCGGGCCAGGCCCACCGAGCCGTAGCTGGGGCCCACCACCATGTCGGCGCCGAGCCGTTCGGCCAGCGCGATCAGTCGAGCGACGTAGGCCAGCGTCGACGCGCGCACGCCGGCGTCGGCGTCGCCGACGTCGCGGCCGGGACCGAAGGCGCCGCATACCGCGGCGCCCAGCGAGCGTACCCGCAGCGCCTCGGCGAGCGCCTCGGCGTCGATCGTCGCCGGATCCTCGACCGCGACCTCGAACACCTCGGCGCCCAGGTCGGCGGCGTGGCCGACGAGGTCGAGATCGCGGCCGGTGTCGAACGGCGAACGCCAGATGAAGGTGTTCACGCCGAGCCGCATGGCGCTCAACCCGCCTCGCCGCGGTGGCGGCGGATCCGTGCCAGCAGGGCCTCGGTTGCTTCCACCAGGCGGCGGCCGTCGGCCTCGACGACCCAGGCGAGCTGGACCAGATCGCTGCCCAGGCCCAGGCAGGCCGCACCGGCGGCCAGGTAGTCGGTGGCGTTCTCGCTGGTCACCCCACCCGTCACCATCATGGCCAGGTCGGGGAGCGGCCCGCGCACGGCTCGCACGAACGCCGGCCCACCGAGCGCCGAGACCGGGAACACCTTGACGAGCGGGCAACCCCACGCGCGCGCCGCGACCATCTCGCTCGGCGTGAGGCAGCCCGGGATGTAGGCGACGTCGGCGGCCGCGCAACGCTCGGCGATCGCACGGTCGCCGTTCGGACCGACCACGAAGGCGGCGCCGGCAGCGAGCGCGAGGTCGAGCTGGAGCGGCGTCGAGACGCTCCCGGCGCCGATGGTGACGCCTGCCGGGGCGTCGCGTACCAGTTGGGCGAGCACCGTGTCCGCGCCCGGGCCGCGCAGGGTGTACTCGATCAGCGTGGCCCCGCCCCTGGCCAGGGCGCCAACCGTGGCGCGCGCGCGCGCCACGTCGGGATCGTAGAACAGCGGCACCACGCCCAGCCGCGTCGCCTCGTGCAGCGCCTCGCGGGCGGTCATGACGGCCTCAGGTCGGACGCCGCCTCGTCGAGCGCCGCGAACGTCGCCTCGTCGATGGTGAGGTCGAACACCTCCGCGATCACCGCGGTCCAGCCGTGCAGGAAGTACACCCAGCCGTCTTCGACCAGGAGCGAGCGCGCCGCCGCCTGGCGCCTGGCCTGGTGCAAGAACGCCAACTCGCCGCGGTAGTTGAGCTCCCAGACGAGTCCGCGCTCGGGGAACACGCCCTCGTCGGTGACCGGGGAGCCGGGATGGTCCTTGCCCATGCCGGTGGCGTTGATCACCATCGAGCCCGGCGGCAAGGCCGCCATCAGCTCGTCGTTGCGTCGCGGGTCCTCGTTCTGGACGTAGTCGAAGGCGATGTCGCTGGTGATGGTGCCGTGGACGGCTTGGAGGTGTTCGAGGCGCTCGGCGCCGCGGTTCACGAAGATCATGCGCCGCGGGCGGTCGCCCTCGTCCTCGAACGCGCTCACCGCCACGCTGATCGCGACGGCGGAGCCGCCGGCGCCCAGGCACAGCACCTCGGCCCCGTCACGCCAGTGTCCGCGGGGGACGAAGGCACGCCACGAGGCGGCCGAGGTGATCGGGTCCTTCGCGTGGCCGATGAGCCGCCCGTCACGCATCGACAGGCACGAGATCTCGCCGCAGGTGACGGCGTGGGGGTCGAGCTCGTCGATCAGGTCGCGGCTGGCCTTGAGCAACTCGATCTTGTGCGTGGTCACCAGCGCCCCGCGCGCGAGCGGGTCGTCGCGCAGGTGCTCCACGATCGTGCGGTACACCCCCCGCTCGGCCCGCGGCTGGGCGTCGTAGCCACGGATGTCGGCGTCGATCCCGAGGACCTCGGCCCAGCGTGGGAACACCCGCATGATCGACGAGTTGCGGGTGCTGACGCCGATGAAGTAGAGCGTGGGCCGTTCGCACGGTGGTGGCGCTGCGGAGGTCATGGTGGCTCCAATCGGATGGCTGCTCGAACGCGCGGGCGGTGGGCGCTCAGCGCGCGTCGTCGCTCGGCGTGGGGCGATAGGCCGGGTTGGCGATCAGGCGGGGTCCGTCGGGACTGGCGACGACGAGGGCGGCGAAGCCGTCGCGGGCGATCGTGCCGTAGTCGTAGCCGGCATCGGCGGGGTAGGCGGCCAGGAACACGAACGGCTCCTCACCGGTGTTGACGGTCCGGTGGCCCCAGTACGGCGGCACGTAGGCCGCCGTGCCCGCGACCATGTCGAGCGCCTCGTAACGTCCCTCGGGGGTCTGCAGCAGGAGCATGCCACGGCCGCCGAGCCCGTAGTAGAGCTCGGCGCGGTCGGCGCGCGCATGGAAGTGGCCCTTGGTCATGAAGTACTCGTCGCCCACCCGGCCGCTCTCGATGACGGTGGTGGAGAAGAGCAGATGACCGTCCTCCTTCGGCAGGGCGGCGGCCTCGAAGACCCGGTAGACCAGCGGGTCGTGGGCCAACAGCCGCGCCTCGGCGTCGCGGTCGGCGAACAGACCGGCGAGGTCGCGCAGGCGCCGCTCCTGCACGGCGTCGGCGCTGGGCATGGTGCCGTCCTGGCGCACCTGGCGCGCCAGCGGTTCGACGTAGGTCATGGGGACCTCCTGGGTTCCGAGGGTGCGGTGACGAGGTGGCGTGGTGTGCCGCCGGTCAGGACGGCGACCACGTCGGTGGCGGCGGCGACACCCATGAGCTGCGCGGCCTCGCGGGTGGTCGCACCGAGGTGGGGCGTGGCGATCACGTTCGGCACGGCGAGGAGTGGGCTCTGGGCGGGCGGTTCGGACTCGAAGACGTCGACGGCGGCGCCCGCGAGGCGGCCGGCGCGCAGCGCCTCGGCGAGGGCCGCCTCGTCGATCAGGCCGCCGCGGGCCGTGTTCACGAGGACCGCGTTCGGCCGGCACTGCGCCAGGGCGTCTCGGTCGATCAGGTGGCGCGTGCTCGGGTCGAGGCCCACGTGCAGGCTGATCACGTCCGAGCGGGCCCACAAGGCCGCGAGCTCCACCTGCTCGACGCCCTCCGGCGCCGTCGCGTACGGGTCGTGGCCCAGCACGCGCATGCCGAAGGCGCGCGCGCGTTCGGCGACGGCGCAGCCGATCCGGCCCAGGCCGATCAGGCCCAGGGTCTTGCCGGCGAGCTCCCAGCCGCGCCGTCGCTGCCAGCCGCCGCCGTGCATGCCGGCCACGGCCGCGGGCAAGTCGCGCGCCAGCGCCAGCATCAGCGCCAGCGTCAGCTCCGCGACGGCGACGGTGTTCGCGCCGGGCGTGTTGGTGACGCTCACGCCGTGTCGGCGGGCGGCGTCGAGGTCGACGCTGTCGGTACCGACGCCGTAGCGAGCGACGACCCGCAGCCGCGGCGCCGCCGCGAACACGCGCTCGTCGCAGCGGTCCAGCCCCAGGATGAGGCCGTCGGCGTCGGCGGCCAGGCGCGCCAGGGTGGGAGCGTCCAGAGGATCGTCGCCGGCGGCCAGCACCAGTTCGATGCCGGCGTCACGCACGATGCGCTGGTGCGGACCGTCGGCGGCGCAGAACGAACGGGCGGTGGCCACCACCCGCAGGCGCTCGGGCGCACCCGTCACGGGCTCGGCTCCGGCGCGCGCCGGCGCACGAGCGCCGCGGTGGCGTCGAGCAGCGGCGGATACGCCGGCAGCAGGGCGGCGTAGGCGGCGCTCGCGCCGGCGTCGGGCACGACGCCTGGACGGAGCTCGTTGAAGCGCTCGGCCGCGCTCGCCACGTCGTCGAGCAGGCCCACGGCATGGCCGGCGATGAGCGCGCTCCCCAGCGCACCGCCCTCCTGGCGCACCAGCGGCCGGTAGGGCGCAGCGAGGACGTCGGCCTTGATCTGCCCCCACAGGGTGGAACGCGCACCGCCGCCGACCGCCCGCACGACCACCTCGCCGAGCGTCGGGTGGAGCCGTCGCGTCGCAGCGAGGTAGACGCCGTACTCGTAGGCGATGCCCTCGAGCAAGGCGCGGTAGAGGTGGCCGCGACCGTGATCGCGCCGCAGCCCGTGCCAGGCGCCGCGTTGGTGCGGGTCGTTGGGCGTCACGCGGCCGCCCAGGTGGGGCGCGAACACGACGCCTGCGGCGCCGGCAGGGACCTGCGCCGCCTCGGCGTCGAGGCGCGCGAACGCCTCGGCGTCGTCGAGCTCGCGCAGGTCGCGCGCGGCGACGTCGCGGAACCAGCCGAGGTTCAGGCCGCCCCCGAGGACGTAGCCGAGCGCGTAGTAGTGCCCCGGGTGGGCGCAGCGCGCAGTGAACAAGACCCGCTCGGCCACGTCGGGTTCGAAGTCGGTCACGCAGGTGGCCAGCACCGATGCGCTGCCGGCGACGTCGAGCGCGGCGCCCGCGCGCACCACGCCGGCGCCGAGCACGCCGGCGGCCGTGTCGCCACAGCCTGCGGCCACCGGCGTGCCGACCCG
>SLRS01000085.1 GCA_007130855.1 Trueperaceae bacterium
GCAGGACCTCGTAGACGGCGTACACGAGTTCGGCGTCGGCGTAGAAGTCGCTGCGCTCGCTGGGTGGGCCGACCGGCGGCAGGAAGACCGCGCCCTCGATGGTGGTCAGCGACAGCGACGATACGACGCCCTCGACTGCGGGCCCCGCCGACGGGTTGCCGCAGGCAGCGATCAGCACCAGTGTCGCCAACGAGGTGGTCCAGCGCCTGACGTGCCTCATGGAATCTCCTCTTGTCTGCGCCGAGCATCGTGCTCGATGCGGCGCCGACCAGGCTCGTGCCCGCAGCAGCAGCGATCGCGGACGGCGGTTCGAGCCCATGCGTTTCGTGACGTTGGAGCAACCAGTAGCGATCGCGGGCGAACCCGGCGACCGCGCCACGCATTATTGTGCGGCTCGCTGCAGAAAGTCAACGCGCAGCGGTCACACGCCGGCGGCGATCGTGGTTCGGCGGCGACCCTCGCTGCTAGGAGCCGTCGCCACGGCTGCCGCGTGCCGGCGTGGTGTAGCCCTCGGAGGCCATGAACGCCCGCAGCTGCTCGACCTTGACCTGGACGTTGTTCTGTTGCCAGAGGGCGAGCGCCTGCTCGAACAACCGCTGGGCTTCGGCGCGGTCGTCCATGCCGTGATGGACCTCGCCGAGTTCGTGCACCGCATAGGCCTTCCAGAGCCGGTTGTCGTGCGCCTCGGCCATCGCGAGGGCGCGCTGCCGCAGCGCCAGGGCGCGCTCGTGCTGGCCGAGCATGCGCTCGGGTTCGGCCAGGTTGAGCAGCGCCATGAAGCGCTGGTAGGCGTGATCGGACTCGCGCTCGGGCGCGATGCCCGTGGCTCCTTCGAGCACCGCGAGCGCCTCGGCGAAGTGGCGGCGCGCGGTCTCCCAATCGCTGCGCCGCGCGGCGTGCACGCCTTGCTGCTGGACCACGTGACTCAGCGCCAGCACGTCCTCGTGCCGGCGAGCGAGTTCGTAGGCACGGTCGAGGTAGGCGGCGGCGTCGTCGGCACCCTGTTCGAAGCGCGTCTGGGCGATCACGCTCAAGACGATGGCCTGGCGGTGGTGGTCGCCGAGCCCTTCGGCGAGTTCGAGCGCCTCCTGGTACGCCGCGAGCGCTGCCGCGTGGTCACCCCGGTGCAGCAGGTGGGTGTTCCCCACCTTCGAGAGCAGCAGGTGCGCCGTCATGCGTTCGTCCTGGGCCCGGGCCGCCGCGACGGCCGCCGCCATGAGCTCCAGCGAGCGGCTGGTATGGCCGCGTGCGTTGTAGTACGGCCCAGCGACGGCCAACTCGCGCATGAGGGCCACCAGCACTGTAGGGTCGCCGCGGGTGTGGGCTCGCTGCATGGCGCTCAGGATCTCGGGCATCTCCAGGTCGAGCGTGGCGAGCTCGTCGTCTCGACCCCGGGCGCGCTGCACGAGCTCCAGGAAGTACGCGGCGTGCCGGATCTCGACCTCGACCTGCCGCGCCGGCTGCTCCGCCAACTTCTCCGCCGCGTACTGCCGCAGCAACGGATGGCTCTCGTAGCGCTTACCGTCGGCGCTCAGCAGCGACTTGTCGAGCAGCGTCATGAGCACCGGCAGCGTGGCGCCGGCCACCGCTGTCGCGGCCTCGCGCGTGAACGCGGCGTGGAAGGTGGCCAAGCGCGCCAGGACGGCTTGCTCCTGGGGCGACAGGAGGATCCAGGAGTACTCGAAACAGGCGCGGATGCTGCGGTGGCGTTCGCTGACGTTGCGGCTCGAGCTGGTCAGGAAGTCGATGCTTCCCTGGATCTCGCGTGCGATCTCGTCGCAGCGCATCATCTTGACCCACGACGCCGCCAGCTCGATTCCCAATGGCGACCCCGCCACGAGCCGGCAGATGTGGCCCACGTGCTCCGCGCCCTCCTCCTCGAGCGAGAAGTGGTGCCGGGCGCGCTTGGCGCGGTGGAGGAACAGCTGCACGGCTTCGCAGCGCTCGATCACGTCCTGGTCGACGGCGCCAGCGTCGGGGATGGTCAGTCCGGGGAGCGGCACGACCCACTCCTCTTCCAGGTTGAGCCGCTCACGCGAGGTGGCCAGGATACGCAGTCCCGGGCAGGCCGAGACCAGGTCGGCGGGCACCTGCGCGCCGTCCATGAGGTGCTCGTAGTTGTCCAACACGATGAGCATGGCCCCGTCGCCGAGCGACTGCGCGACCTGCTCGAGCGCCGCAGCGTGGGGTTGGAGCTCGATGCCGAGTGCGCGTGCGATCGCGTGGGGGATCAGCTCGGGGTCGTCGAGGGCGTCGAGCGGGACGAACACGACCCCATCCGCGAAGGTGCCGCGCTCGATGGCCTGCCGCGCCGCTTCGGTGGCGAGCCTCGTCTTGCCCGTGCCGCCGGGCCCGAACAGGGTGAGGATGCGGCAGTGGGGGTCGTCGAGGTTCGTCGCGATGATGGCCATCTCGTCCTCGCGCCCGACGAGCGGTGTCGAGGGGCTGGGCACGGCGTTGACGACGACGCGGGCCGGCGTGGCGGCGACCGGGGGCGCGTCCCTGGCGGGCGTCGTCAGCGGTGGTTCCGGTGCGCTCGGGCCCGGGGCCGGGACCGAGGCTGGGGCTGGAGCCACCTGCGACGGTGCGGACGCCCCCGGGATGCTGGGCGCCGCGCCGCTGCCGCGGACGACGGCCTCGAAGTCCACCAGCATGTCGGCGGCCGAGGCGTAGCGCGCCTCACGGTCCTTGACCAGGGCGAGCTCCACCACGGCAGCCAGGGCGGGGCCGGCATCGGGTCGCAAGACACTCAGCGGCTCCGGATCGTCCTTGATGATCTTCAGGATGCTGGCCGTCATGCTGCCCTCGGTGCGGAAGGGCGAGACTTGCGTGAGCATCTCGTACAGCACCACCCCGAGCGCCCATAGGTCGGTGCGCTCGTCGACGGCTTGGCCGCGGACCTGCTCGGGCGACATGTACTCGAGCGTGCCCATCACCGATCCGGTGCTGGTGAGACCGTCCATCCGGTCGAGTTTCGCCAGGCCGAAGTCGAGGATCTTCAACGCTCCGGACGAGGCTAGGAATAGGTTGTCGGGCTTGATGTCGCGGTGCACCACGCCGCTCTCATGCGCTCGGACCAGGCCGCGCGCCACCTGCAGGGCGACCTCGGTGGCTTCGGCGACCGACATGGCGGTGCGGTCGATGCGGTCGCGCAGGCTCTCGCCTTCGTAGAGGGCCATGACGATGAAGGGGCGGTCGTCGGCCTCCTCGATGGCGTGGATGACGCCGATGTTGGGATGATCGATGCGCGCGGCGGCCTGTGCTTCGGCCAGCAGCCGGTCGCGCGCGGTGGTGTCGAGGCGCAGGGCCTCGGCCAGGAACTTCAGCGCCACGTGGCGGCCTAGCTTCGTGTCGAGCGCCCGGTACACGACGCCCATCCCACCGGCGCCCATCTGGCCGAGGACGGTGTAGTGGAGGATGGCCTCACCGATCATCGCCGAAGCCGGCCGATCCTGCGGACACGCATGGGCATGGGGCTCAATCCGTCTCGGACTCGCCGGCGGCCCGGAGCCCGGAAGCGGCACCGCTGCGCCTGCGGCCGCGGAGCTGTTCGAACGGGTTCACCACACGCTTGCCGTCGGTCTGGCTCACGTGCGCCGCGATCTCGGCGGCGGGCTGCTGCTTCGGGATCTGACGCGACGGCCGCAGGTCGATGAGGACCGTCGCCAGCGGCGCACCTCGGGACGCGAGCCGCTCGAGCCGTTCGTCGAAGGCGTTGCTGGCGCCCTCCTTGCTGCTCGTGGCCACGGTTCACCCCCTTCGGACCGTCGCACCGGTCGCGGGCGTCAACATAGCAGAACGTAGTCGGCCTCACGGGATCGTGGCGTTCGTCGGTAGCCGGTTGGGGCCATGCAGCGGGCCGGTCCTGGCGAGCGCTGCCGGCGCCACGCGCGCCCCGAAGACCTCCGTCGGTATCCCTTGACATCGAGCCTTTCCGTGCTAGCTTATGCAAACCCGCTTGTAGGCTTCCATGGCTGCGTCGGGTCGGCGCGCCCCGTTCCTTCGGCACGTGGGGATCGGGCGCAGCATTCGTTCTGCGAAGAGGAGTCGACGGCATGTCGGAGACCCACAACAAGTACTTGGCGCTGCGCTACTTCAAGGAGATCATGACCGACGGCAACCTCGGCAGCCTGTACGAGCTGTTGGCGCCGGATTTCGTGTTCACCCTCCCGACGCACCCTGAACCCTACGTGGGCCCGGATGGGTTCAAGGACCTGGTGACGATGCTGCACGGCTGCTTCCCCGACTTCTCCATCCACGCCAAGGACATGGTGGCGTCGGGCGACATGGTGGTGACGCGGTGGCGCGGTGGCGGTACCCACCTCGGGGGCGCGATCCACACAGTGGCCGGTGACGTCCCGCCCAGCGGTCGCTCCTTCGAGATCGACGGGATGAGCTGGCATCGCTTCAGCGGCGGCAAGATCGTGGAGGTCATCGGTCACGAGGACACCATCGGGATGTTCGAGCAGTTGGGCGTGATGCCCAGCCCCCGCACGGTGACCACGCCGGAACAGAACCTGGCCGTGGCGCGCAGGTTCGTCGACGAGCTCCTGAACCAGGGGCGCTTCTCGGTCATGGACGAGTTGCTGACCGAAGACTTCGCGTTCTCGCTGCCGACGATGCCGGCGCTGTCGGGCCGGGACGCCCTGCGTGGCTACGTGAGCCACCTGCGCCAAGCCTTCGCCGAGCTGCGCTTCGAGGTCGAGCGGGAGGCTGCTGGCGACCACAAGGTGGCGTTGCGCTGGCGCATCCGTGGCCGGCACGTGGCCGAGTTCAACGGCGTGCCGCCGTCCGGCAACGAGGTCGACGAGTTCGGGATCGACTTCTTCGAGTTCTGGGGCGGCAAGATCAGGTCCGTACGGGTGGTCGCCAACCAGCTGGGGCTGAGCCAGCAGATCACCGCCGGCCGGCCGGCGTCTCGGGCGCTGACCCCGGAGCAGAACAACGCGATCGCCGTGAGGTTCTTCGACGCCGTCTGGAACCAGGGTGACTTCAGTGTGCTGGACACGCTGATCGCCCCCGACGCCGACGATCACTCGACGGTGGGAGGCCAGCCGAAGACGGAGAAGGGGAGCGCCAGCTTCCGGGGGATCGTGTCGATGTTCCGGGCGGCGATGCCCGACATCCGCCTGACCATCGACGACGAGGTCTTCGCGGGCGACAAGGTCGTGCACCGCTGGCACCTGGTCGGCACCGACACGGGCGGCGTCATGGGCATGCCGCCGAGCGGCAAGCAGCTCACCTTCTCGGGCATCACCACCGTGCGGATGCAAGACGGCAAGATCGTGGAGCGCTGGGCGAACGTCGACGAGCTCGGGCTGCTGCAGCAGCTGGGCGTGGCGCCGCCGCCGCAGGGGCACTGACCAGCAGATGCGATCGACGAGTCGAAGGCGCGACGAGCGACGAGAGAGGTGAGCGTGACGAAGCGAGATGATCGCGAGACCAAGGTCCGTCGGTTCTACGACGACGTGTGGAGCAGGGGCGACATGGACGCCGCGGACGAGATCCTCGATCCCGACTTCCGGTTCCTCCTGACGTTCCTGACGATCGAGGATCGCGAGGCCCTCAAGGCCCTCGTGAGCTACAACCGCGGGGTCTTCGAGGGGCTGACCTACACGTGCGCAGCGGGTGACGTCGTCGTGGACGGTGACAGCGCTGCGGCCTACTGGACGATGAAGGCGCGCCACGTTGGCGAGTGGCGGAAGGTGCCCGCGAGCCATGCGGACGTGTCCATCCAGGGCCTGTCCTTCTTCCGGTTCTCGGCGGACGGGTCGATCCGCGACGTGCGTGTGCACAACGACGTCCTCGGGTTGATGCTCCAGATCGGTGGCGCGCGGTTGTTGTACGGGTGACGTCCGGGCGCCGGACGGTCCACGACCTCATGACGGCGCGCGACCGGCGGGGCGTGTCGGCCACTGCCACTCGGCCCGCACTTGCACGCGTCGGTTCATGGATATACTCCGGGACGAATGTCCCTATCACCGACGGTTCGGCACGACGGCGCTGGCGCAGAGCCGGCGACACGACGGGAGCGGGATGCCCCCGAACAGAGGAGCGCTGCATGTCGAACTCGCCAGCTGCCAACAACGCGATCGCGATCCACTTCTTCGATTCGGTATGGAACAAGGGCGACTTCGGCGTGTTGGAATCGTTGATCTCGCCGGATGCCGACGATCATTCGACGGTGGGGGGTCAGCCGAAGACCGAGCGGGGGAGCGCGAGCTTCCGGGGGATCGTGTCGATGTTCCGGGCGGGGATGCCCGACATCCGCCTGACCATCGACGACGAGGTCTTCGCGGGCGACAAGGTCGTGCACCGTTGGCACCTCGTCGGCACCGACACCGGTGGATTGATGGGGATGCCGCCGAGCGGCAAGGAGTTGCGCTTCAGCGGTACCACCATCGTGCGGATGCAAGACGGCAGGATCGTGGAGCGCTGGGCGAACGTCGACGAGCTCGGGCTGCTGCAGCAGCTGGGCGTCGTCCCGCCGCCGCCGGGCCACTGAAGGGCAGCTCTCGTATTGCGAGGGAGGAGGTTGGTTGCGAATGTCGATCGACGCGAACAAGGCCGTCGTGGGCCGGTACTTCCACGAGTTGTGGAACGAGAAGCGCGGCGATGTCCTGCCGGAGATCGCGCGCGAACCGGTCACGTTCAACTTCCCGTCCGGCCAGGCGCATCGGCCACCGGACCTGACGACCTGGTACGAGACGGCGCAGGTGGCGTTTCCCGACGTGCATTTCGAGCTGAACCTGCAGATCGCCGAGGGCGACCTCGTCGCCGTCCACTGGAGCTACGTCGCCACGAACACCGGACCCTTCCTGGGGCGCCCGGCGACCGGCAAGACGGTGACCGACACGGGCGTGACCATCTTCAGGATCGAAGGCGGCCTCATCGAGGAGATGTGGATGGTGCAGGACAGCCTGGGGCTGATGCGGCAGTTGGGCGTGATCACGACATGATGCGTGGGTCCTGGAGGGCATTGCGTGGGTAAGGCGGAGAACGAGCACGCCATGCGACGCTTCATGAGCGAGATCTGGAGCCAAGGCGACGC
>SLRS01000153.1 GCA_007130855.1 Trueperaceae bacterium
GCGCCGGGCGCTGATCGATGGCGAGGTCGTGGCGGTCGGAGCCGACGGCATCAGCTCCTTCGGGGGGTTGCAAGCGGCGTTGAGGCGAGGTGCGCGCGAGCGTCTGCGGTACCAGGCCTTCGACCTGATGCACCTCGACGACTACGACCTGCGCGACGTGGCCCAGCTCGATCGCAAGGCGCTGCTCGCGACGCTGCTGGCCGGCGCCGAGGCGGCGGGGCCCATCGTGCGCTACACGGATCACGTCACGGGGCACGGACCCGACGTCCTGGCTCGTGCCTGCGAGATGGGGCTCGAGGGCGTCATCTCCAAGCGTGGCGACGCCGCCTACCGCGAGGGTCGAGGCAGGCGCTGGCTGAAGGCGAAGTGCACGCGCCGTGAGCCGTTCGTCGTCGGCGGCTTCACGCCGCCGCGCGGCTCGCGCAGCGGCTTCGGCGCCCTGCTGCTCGGCGCCTTCCGGGACGACGCGCTCACGTACGTGGGCCGCGTCGGGAGCGGCTTCAGCGAGCGAGCACTGGGCCGGCTGCACGAGCGCCTGCAAGCGCTCGAGCGACCCGACTCACCGTTCGCCGGCAGCGTGCCCGACGCGCGCGAAGCCACCTGGGTCGAGCCCGTGCTGGTGGTGGAGGTCGCGTTCACGGAGCGCACCGACGACGGCCGCCTACGGCACCCGACCTTCGCTGGGCTGCTGACCGACACCGACCCCGCGACCGTCAGCGCGCCAGCCGACGCGTGCGGGCCGCCGCCGCGGCCACGGCGGCCCGCGCGCCGCAGGAAGGACGCGGACGATGCCGAAGTGGCGGGGGTACGCCTCAGCAACGCCACGCGCGTCCTCTACCCCGAGCAGGGGATCACCAAGCTCGACCTGGCGCGCTACTACGCCAGCATCGCGGGTCACGCGCTGGGCGCGATGGCAGGAAGGCCGCTCGCGTTGGTGCGCTGTCCCCAAGGTCGCGAGCAGGCCTGCTTCTACCAGAAGCACCCTGGCGAGGCCTTCCCGCGCGACCTGCCGCGGGTCGCGATCGAGGGGTCGTCCGGTACGCGCGAGTACGCCCACGTCAGGAACGTCGCCGACCTGGTGGGCCTCGTGCAGGTCGGCGTCCTCGAGATCCACGTCTGGGGCTGCCGGATCGACGCCGTCGAGCGCCCCGACCTGATGGTGATCGATCTCGATCCTGGGCCCGAGGTGCCGTGGTCGACGACCTGCGCGACCGCGCTCGCCTTGCGGGACCGGTTGCACGCGCTGGATCTGGCTGCCTTCGTGCGCACGACGGGCGGCAAGGGCTTGCACGTGGTCGTGCCGCTCACGCGTCGCCACGGCTGGGACGAGGTCAAGGCGTTCGCGCGCGCGCTGTGTGCGCGCCACGCAGCGGGTCAGGATCACCTCGTCACCACCGCCTCGAAGGCGAAGCGCCATGGCAGGATCTACCTCGACTCCCTGCGCAACGGTCGTGGCGCCACGGCGATCGCGTCGTTCTCCACCCGCGCCCGCCCCAAGGCGCCAGTGGCCGTGCCCGTGCGCTGGGACGAACTCGACGCCAAGCTGCGCTCGGATCGCTACCGCGTCTACAACCTGCGCCGTCGCCTGGCTGCGCTGCCGACCGATCCCTGGGCCGGCTTCGCCGCCGAGGCCCGCACCATCACCGTCGCCATGCGCAAGGCGGTGGGGCTGTGACGCCGAGTGCGCGCCCCGGCCGGCCCGAGCCGTGGTGGCTCGAGCCCGGCGGGGAGCCGTGCGAGACATGTCTGATGGTGCACCTCGACGAACTCTTGAGCCACTGCGAGGGCTGCGATGCGGCCGTCTGCACGACGTGCCTGATCGAGGTGCGCGAGCGGTCGCTGCGCCTCTGCCCGGCGTGCGCCGAGGCGTTCGGCTGATGGCGGCCCGCGCCATCTGGAAAGGGGTCGTGCGGATACGCGACGCGCGCGTCCCGGTCAAGCTCTACGCCGCGGTGCAGGATCGCGGCGTGCGCTTCCGCTTGCTCGAGCGCGCGACCAAGCAGCCGGTGGTCCAGTCGCTGGTGCATCCCGAGACCGGCGCGGTGGTCCCGTTCGACGCCACCAGGCGCGGCTTCGTGACCGACGACGGGGAACTGGTGCTGCTCGCGGCAGAGGAACTCGAGCGCCTCGCGCCGGAGCCGTCGCGCGACATCGACCTCGTGCAGTTCGTGCCGAGCGCCGCGATCGACCATCGCTGGTACGTCCGGCCGTACTACCTGGGTCCCGACGGGCAGCCCGAGCGCTACGCCGCCCTCGCCGCGGCGCTCGAGCAGACCGGCCTCGAGGGCGTCGCGCACTGGACGATGCGCAAGAAGGCGTACGTCGGTGCCCTGCGGGCCTATCGCGGCTACCCGATGCTCGTCACCCTCCGCCCCAGCGAGGAGGTCGTGAGCGTCGAGCAGGTCGAAGCGCCCAAGGGGAAGCCGCTCGACGATCGTCAGCTCGCCATGGCCCGGCAGCTCTTGGCCATGCTCGAGGCCCCGTTCGAGCCCGACGCCTATCGCGACGAGTACCGCGAGCGTGTCGAGCAGCTCATCGACACCAAGCGCCGGGGGAAGGAGCCCGCGCGCAAGGCGGCACCGCGTCGCAAGCGTGACGCTCCCGACCTCGAGCGAGCGCTGCGGGCCAGCCTGCGAGCGGGTGGTCAGCGTGCCTGACGCCGGCAGCGAGCCGCGCAGGCCGCGCCCGATGTGGTCCGGGACGGTGGCCTTCGGCCTGGTGTCGCTGCCCGTCAGCCTGTATCCGGCCAACCGCACGGCACGCACCTCGCTGCGGCTCGTCGACGCCGACGGCACGCCGCTCGAGCGGCGCTACTTCTCGGCTCAAGACCAGCGCCCGCTCGAGCGCGACGAGATCGTCCGCGGCTACCCCGTCGGCGACGAACAGTTCGTGGTGGTCGAGGACGAGGAGCTCGAGGCCCTGGCCCCCGAGAAGTCCCAGGAGATCGACCTGTCGCGTTTCGTCGACGTCGAGGAGATCGAGCCCATCTACTTCCAGCGCAGCTACTTCCTGGCGCCCGATCGCGGGGCGCTCAAGGCCTACCGTCTGCTGGCCAAGAGCATGGAGGATGCCGGCCGCGTCGGGATCGCGACGTTCGTGATGCGCGACACCGAGTACCTCGTGGCGATCATCGCCGAGGACGGCATCCTGCGGGCCCAGACGCTGCGTTTCCACGACGAGATCCGCACACCCGCCGACGTCGGCCTGCCCGAACGGCCCGCGCCGGCGGACGACGAGGTCGAGGCGATCGGCGACGGCATCGCGAGCCTCGGCGCCGACGACCTCGATCGTTCGTCGCTGCGTGACCGGGCGAGCCGCGAGCTCGAGGCGCTCGTGGAGACCAAGCGCGAGGCGGGCGAGGACGTGGTGGAGGTGCACCGCGCCAGCGAGGCGAAGGCAGCGACCGACGCCGACGAGATCGACCTGATGCAGGTGTTGAAGCGAAGCCTGTCACAGGGTGAGGACGACGTTGCGGCGACCGCTGGCTCCGCTGAGGCCGACCCCGACTCCGACCTCGGCGCCATGACCAAGGAGGAACTCTATGCGCGCGCCCGAGCGCTCGAGGTCGTGGGCCGCAGCCGCATGACCAAGGACGAACTCATCGACGCCGTCCGCCGGGCTGGCTGAAGCGCCGGCCCCGATCGCCTCAGGGTTGGCCGCGCGGAGCGAACTTCACGATGCGCAGCGGTCGGCCATCCATCTGCTCGTACTCGTCGTGGCGCATGATGACGACCTCGAGGCTGACCTCCTCGGCCGAAGACGCATCGCGGGCCTCGACGCTGGTCCCGGTGAAGGTGGCGCCCGAGCCCACGGGGAAGGTGCGCTGCAACTCCTCGAGGCTCACGGTCTCGTCCGCCGGTTGCCAGATGCCGTCCCGGCTGACGGGCTCGCCCTCCGCATCGCGCACGACGATGAGCAGGCCAAGCCCTTCGAGCCGGCCGAGTACCGCAGGCCGCAGCCGCGGCGTCTCGAGGCCAGGATCGAGCCGGTCGACCAGGGCGCTCTGGGCGTCGTCTTCGGGCGTCGGGTCGTCGGCCTCGGGCGTGGTCGGCTCGGGTGGCGCCCCACCGCGGACGTAGGGATAGTGGTCGCGCGGGACCGTGGGTTCACTGGTGGGGGCGTCGGGAATCGGTCGGCCGTCCTTGCGTCTGTCGTTCACGGTGTACCTCCTGCCTCCCCACCTGCACTATAGGGAAGCAGGCGGGCGAAGCCTGTTCAGGTCCCTCGTGTGTTCGCGGCCGACGTACTTCGGATGGGTTCGTCGGCGCCCGGGGGACGCGACGCGGGCGCTCGGTGCCGCGCCTTAGCATGGTCTGGAGGTGCGTGCGCCGTCGACCGTTCCCAGCGGCTCCGCCGGGCGGAGCCGCGCCCGTCACCAGCGCGGACGCGGGCGCGCGCCCGAGGAAGGACGCGATGCGCAACATCTTCGTGCTTGCCCTGGACGACTTCAACCGCCGGCAGCTCGACAAGATCGAGCGCGTGAGCGAGTACCGTTTCCACGCGCTGCTCGACTTCGATGACGTCAAGCGCCGCCACCACGGCAAGATCGACGACATCCTCGACCGGGCCTCGGCGCAACTCGAGCGCTTCGAGCGCTCGGGTGAGGGCTCCGTCGATGGGATCATCGGCTTCTGGGACTTCCCCGTCCAGACGCTGGTGCCGATCCTGCGGGCCCGGCACGCGCTGCCGGGCCCGACGCTCGAGAGCGTCCTGAAGTGCGAGCACAAGTACTGGAGCAGGCTCGAGCAGGCGCGGGTGATCCCGGAGCAGATCCCCCGGTTCGCGCTGTTCGACCCGCTCGACGACGACCCCGACATCGGCCTAGAGCCGCCCTACTGGGTGAAGCCGATCAAGTCCACCGCCTCGGAACTGTGCTTCCGCATCGACGACGAGGCTGACCTCGAGCACGCCCTGGCGCTCCTGCGCGAGCGCATCGGGCGCTTCGGCGTCTCTTTCGGTCAGCTGATGGGCCTCGCCGACCTGCCGCCGGAGGTGGCCGCCGCCACCGGCCACCACTGCCTCGCCGAGAGCGTCTTGGTGGGCGATCAGCACACCGTGTCGGGCTACGCCCAAGGCGGCGAGGTCGTGATCTATGGGGTGATCGACTCGCACTCGTATCCCGGCACGGCATCGTTCTCGCGTTACCAGTACCCGTCGCGACTGAGCGAGGCGATCGTGGCTCGGATGCGCGAGGCCGCCACCAAGGTCATCCGGCAGACGGGCTTCGAGCACGAGGCCTTCAACATCGAGTTCTTCTATGAGCGGCAAGAGGATCGCCTGACGCTGCTCGAGGTCAACCCACGCATGTCCCAGTCGCACGGCGATCTCTACGACAAGGTCGACGGCCTGCCGAACCACAAGATCGTCAGCGACCTCGCGGTGGGGCGCCGGCCGGCGTTCCCCAGGCGCCAAGGCGCCTTCGCCCTCGCGGCGAAGTGCTACTTGCGCCATTTCGGCGACGCGGTCGTGACGCATGCGCCCGACGCCGAGCAGGTCGCGCGCGTCGAGCGCGAGGTGCCCGGCGCCGTCATCGACCTGAGGATCGAGGCGGGCACGCTGCTCTCGGAGCTCTCGGGACAGGACGCCTACAGCTTCGCCCTGGCCCACATCTACGTCGGAGGCGACACGGAGGACGAGCTCCTCGACGCCTACGCACGCTGCGTCGCGGGACTCGGGATCGAGCTCGAGGTGCGCGCATGAGGCCGCTCGAGTACGTCAAGCACTTCCCGCACAAGGTGCAGGAGGTCGAGCCCGTCTCGATCACGATGCCCGACGGGACCCGCCTGGCGGCCCGACTGTGGCTCCCCGAGGGGGCCGAGCACACTCCGGTGCCCGCGATCCTCGAGTACCTGCCCTACCGCAAGCGCGACTCCACCGCACGGCGCGACTCGTTGAACCACCGCTACTTCGCCGGGCACGGCTACGCCTGCGTCCGGGTCGACCTGCGCGGCAGCGGCGACTCCGAAGGCGTGCTCGAGGACGAGTACCTCGAGCAGGAGCTCGCCGACGGCGAGGCGGTGCTGCGCTGGATCGCGGCCCAGCCCTGGTGCGACGGTGCGATCGGCATGATGGGCATCTCCTGGGGCGGCTTCAACGGCCTGCAGATCGCGGCCCGGCGGCCACCCGAGCTCAAGGCCATCATCACGTTGTGCTCGACCGACGATCGCTACAGCGACGACGTGCACTACATGGGCGGCTGCCTGTTGGGCGACAACCTGTCGTGGGCCTCGACCATGTTCGCCTACAACTCGCTGCCGCCCGACCCGGAGATCGTGGGCGAGCGCTGGCGCGAAATGTGGTTCGAACGCCTGGCCGGCAGCGGCTTGTGGCTCGACACCTGGTTGCGCCATCAGCACCGCGATGCGTACTGGCAGCACGGCTCCGTCGCCGAGGACCTCACGGCGATCGCCTGCCCGGTGTTCGCCGTCAGTGGTTGGGCCGACGGCTACACCAATGCCGTGTTCCGGCTCCTCGAGGGGCTCAACGTGCCACGGCTGGGACTGATCGGACCGTGGAGCCACCGCTATCCGCACCTCGGCCTGCCGGGACCCGCGATCGGCTTCCTGCAAGAGGCGCTGCGGTGGTGGGACCGCTGGCTGCGCGACCAGGAGAACGCCATCATGGACGAGCCGATGCTGCGGATCTGGAAGCAGGACACGGTCTCGCCGTTCACCTCCTACGACCATCGGCCGGGCCGCTGGGTCGGGGAGCCACAGTGGCCCTCCGAGCGCGTCGCGCCGCGCCGCTACCGGCTCTCGCCGCGCTCGTTGGTCGCCCCCGAAGAGCCGCTGCCGCAGACCGTCCACGACCCCGACCTGGCGGTCAACTCGCCCTTGTCGGTCGGCCTCTTCGCGGGCAAGTGGTGCTCGTACGCCGGCGGACCCGATCTGCCCGGCGATCAGCGTGAGGAGGACGGTGGCGCGCTGGTCTTCGACAGCTCCCCGCTGAGCGAGGACGTGGAGGTGCTCGGGGTCGCCGTCGCCGAACTCGAGCTCAGTGTCGACCGGCCCGTCGCCATGGTCGCCGTGCGACTCTCGGAGGTGCTCGCCCACGGACCCGCCACGCGCATCACCTATGGTCTGCTGAACCTCGCCCACCGCGATTCGCACGAGCACCCGGAGCCGCTCGAGCCGCACCGTCGCTACCGTGTCTCGGTCCCACTCAACGCGGTCGCCCAGCGCTTCTGCGCAGGGTCGCGCCTGCGGCTGGCGGTCTCGACGAGCTATTGGCCGATCGCCTGGTTGCCGCCCGCGAGCGTGACCCTGACCGTCCACACCGAGGCCAGTGGCCTGATCCTGCCGGTCCGGAGCGTTGCCGAGCCCGACCCGGTGCCGACCTTCGAGCCACCCGAGGCCGCCGAGCCGCGTCACGAGACCCAACTCGAACCGATCCACCAGGACTGGCTGGTGAAGCGTCATCTCGACGCCGACGTCTCGACGCTGGAGGTGATCGAGGACAAGGGCACGCGCCGGATCGACGACATCGATCTCGAGATCACCACGTCGGCGGTCGAGTGCTACACCTACCGCGCCGACGACGTCACCTCGGCGCGGGGCGAGACGCGTTGGCACCGAGGCCTGCGCCGCGGCGACTGGGACGTGAAGACGCGCACGCGCACGGTGCTCACCTGCACCGAGACGCACTTCCACATCGAGGCGGAACTCGACGCGTTCGAAGGTGAGCGGCGGGTGTTCAGCCGCAACTGGCACCGGGTGGTGCCGCGCCGGCTGGTGTAGCGCTCGGCCCGGGCCGCACCCGTAGCGCCGCGCTGATGCGCGTCAGGCGCTGCGTCCCTGCGCGAATGCCGCGACGATCGCAGCGCAGAAGGCGGGCAGGTCGTCGGGCGTGCGACTCGTGACGAGGCCCTGGTCGGTCTGCACCTCGCGGTCGACCCAGGTGCCTCCGGCGTTGCGGATGTCGGTCCGGAGCGTGGCGTAGGACGTGAGCGTGCGGCCCTCCACCACGCCGGCCTCGACCAGCAACCAGGGGCCGTGGCAGATCGCGCCGACCGGCTTGCCTCGCTCGACGAAGCCACGCACGAAGGCGACGGCCGGCTCGCTGCCGCGCAGCTTGTCGGAACCGACGGTGCCACCGGGGATGATCAGGGCATCGAAGTCGTCCGCCGACACCTGCGCGAAGGTCTTGTCGATCGTGACGGTTCCGGCCGGCTCCAAGCTGCTCTTCACCGTCTGGACCTCGCCGCTGTCGATGCCGATCACCGTGACCTCGGCCCCGGCCTGCTCCACCGCTGCCTTGGGCGTGACGAACTCGCTGTGGTCGGTGCCCTTGGGACCGACGAGGATCGCCACCTCGAGTCCTTGCAGATCGTGCGCCATGACGTGCTCCTTCCGGGGCGAAGCGCCCCGCGCCGCCGCTGGCGGGGGAGCGCGCGCCCGCTGCGCCGATTCTGCGCGGTCGTCGAGCCTGCTCGTGTCGCGCGCTCGACGCGCCGCCGGCAGGCGCGCTCGGCGGGCAGGTCTCGGCCTCGACACGTGACCGACGCTGGCCTCCGTAAGGTGGGGCCCACGCGTCCGCGCCTCCGGCGGATCGTGCCGTGCCATCACGCGACGCGGCGCCCGCAGCGCGGCAGGAGTCGCAGGCTCGCGACGAGGGGGGACGATACGATGCTCGAGCCATTACGCTTGATGTGCGTCCTGGCCCATCCCGACGACGAGTCGCTCGGGAATGGCGGCACCCTGGCCAAGTGCGCCGACGAGGGCATCGAGCTCTCGCTGGTGACGGCGACGCGCGGCCAGCGCGGCTGGAAGGGACCGAAGGACGAGGATCCGGGGCCCGACGCGCTCGGAGCGCTGCGCACCGCGGAACTCGAGGCGGCTGCCGCGGTCCTGGGCATCAGCCGCCTGTGGGTGCTCGATCACATGGACGGTGCACTCGATCAGGCCGACCCGCAACGTGTGACGCTCGAGATCGCGCAGCGCATCCGGGAGGCGAAGCCCCAGGTGGTGCTCACCTTCGGCCCGGACGGCATCTACGGCCATCCCGACCACATCGCCATCTCCCAGTTCGCGACGGCGGCGCTGGTGCGCGCTGCCGCGCCGGACGACGCGCTGGGCGGTGAACCGCACGCGGTCTCGAAGCTCTACTACGCGGCCGTGACGAGGGAGCTGATCGACGCCTACGAGGCGGTCTTCGGCGTCTTCGACAAGCACGTCGACGGACGCGGCCGGCGAGCCTTCGCCTGGCCCGACTGGGCGGTCACCAGCCGCATCGATGCACGGCGGTTCGGCGGCACCGTGTGGGAGGCGATCCGCGAGCACCGTTCGCAGCTGCGCGACTACCAGAAGCTGGCGGAGCTCCCGGAAGAGCAGTGGCTGCGGATGTTCGGCGAGCAGACCTATTACCGCGCGTTCAGCCTCGTCAACGGCGGGCGGGGGGTCGAGGACGACTTGTTCGCTGGACTGCGGGAGGGGCGCCATGGCTAGGGGCATCGGCTCGCAACGGATCGGGCGCGTGCGCCAGGCCATGGCGCCGTTCGTGCGCTTCTTCGAGCACTCGCAGTGGGCACGGCGCAAGGATGAGCCGGGAATCTGCGACTTCGTCCTCGGCAATCCTCACGAGATGCCGCTCGCGGGCGTCGTGGCGGCGCTCGAGCAGCACGTGAGGCCGGCCGACAAGGACTGGTTCGGCTACAAGACCAGCGAGCCGGCCTCCCGCGCGATCGTGGCTGCGGCGCTGCGGGAGCACCTCGCGATGCCCTTCGAGGACGACGACGTCTTGCTCACCAACGGCGCCTTCGCGGCCCTGGCGACGGCGCTGTGCGCGCTCGTCGACCCCGGCGACGAGGTGATCTATCTCAGCCCGCCCTGGTTCTTCTACGAGTCGCTGATCGTCGCGTACGGCGCCGAGCCGGTTCGTGTCGAGGTCGATCGCGAGACGTTCGAGCCGGACGTGGCGGCGATCGAGGCCGCCATCACCGCTCGAACGCGCGCGATCGTCATCAACTCCCCCAACAACCCGACCGGGAAGGTCTACCCTCCGGCGCTCCTGGGCGCGCTCGCGGAGGTGCTCCGGGCCGCGAGCGCGCGTCACGGCGGGCCCATCTACCTGCTCTCGGACGAGGCGTATCGCCGCATCGTCTTCGACGGTCGTGACGTCCCCAGCCCCACCGCCTTCTACCGTGACTCGCTGCTGCTCTACACCTATGGGAAGACGCTGCTGACGCCGGGCCAGCGGCTCGGGTACATCGCCCTGCCACCCTCGATGGGCCACCGTGAGGACCTCCGTGCGGCCCTGACGGCGGCCCAGTTCGTGACCGGCTTCGCGTTCCCGAACGCGCTCATGCAACACGCGCTCGCCGACCTCGAGCGGCTCTCGATCGACGTCGGCGAGTTGCAGCGCAAGCGCGACCGGCTCGTGGCGGCGCTCCGTACGATGGGCTACGAGCTCCAGGTGCCCGAGGGGACCTTCTATCTGCTCGTGCGCTCGCCGCAGTCCGACGACGTCGCCTTCGTCGAGCGCTTGGCGGAGCACGACGTCTTCTGCCTTCCCGGCACCTTCGTCGAGCTCCCAGGCACGTTCCGGATCTCGCTGACCGCCAACGATGAGATGATCAGCCGGGCGCTGCCGGGCTTCGAGGCGGCACTGGCAGGCGCTTAGGGCTGGTCTGCCGGGGCGGCGCGGCGGCGACTTCGGACACCGGCCGGGCGCGTCGACTATGCTGTCTGGCGGGCCGACGCGAGCTCGGTCCTGCCTGTTCGTCGTTTCGTCCTAGGGCTGCGCGATGGCGAGGTGCCTGATGGGTTCATTGTTCTCGTTGGCGTCGTTCGGTATCGTGAGCGACGGAGCTAGTGCGGAGGGGGAAGGGTCGTTCGGCCTGCCCGAGCCGGTCCGCCAGGGTGAGGTCTCCATCGAGGAGGCGCTCGAGCGTCGCCGTTCGGTGCGCGAGTATGCGCCGGTGCCGCTCTCGCTGGCGACGCTCGGGCAGCTCGCCTGGGCAGCGCAGGGCGTGACCGACAGCGACCGCGGCTTTCGCACGGCACCGACGGCGGGAGCAACGTTCCCGCTCGAGGTCGACTTCCTGATCCAGGGCGTCGAGGAGCTCGACGACGGCGTCTACCGCTACCTGCCGGGTCGCCATGCACTCCGGCGGCGGATCGTGGGCGACCAGCGTGATGCCGTCGCCGCTGCCGCCTCGAACCAGCAGTCGCTGCGTGAGGCACCGGCGATCCTGGCGCTCTCGACGGTCACGGCGCGCACCGCGGCACGCTACGGCGAGCGGGCGGAGCGCTACGTCCACATGGAGGCAGGTCATGTGGCGCAGAACGTGTCGCTGCAGGCCGTTGCGCTCGACTTGGGCACGGTGGTGATCGGCGCGTTCGACGACGACGCGTTGGCCGCCGCGTTGCAACTCGACGACGGTGAGCGCCCGCTCTACCTCATGACGCTGGGCGAGCCGGGCTGAGCTCGCTCGGCGACTCGGCGGCGGACACCGCGTCGGGGGTGCGGCCGCGCCGCGACGCGTGCGCCTCGTAGACTCGGCTCATGCGCGTTCGTTCGCTCGGCCTCCATACCGACCTCGCCCTCCACGGTTGGCGCGGCCGGATTCGTGATCGGCACGACCACCTCGTCGTGACCTTCCCGGCTGCGCCCGGGTTCCGCGGCGGCAACCTGTTGGTGTTCGAGCGCCCACCAGAGGCCAGCGACATGCGGCGCTGGTGCGACCTGTTCGACACCGCCATCGGCGTGCCGCCCACCTACCCCTTCCGGTCCTTCGGCTGGGACGGGCTCGACGGTGAGGAGGGCGAGCTGGCGCCGTTCCTGGCAGCCGGGTTCGAGCGCGAGCCGGAGGTGATCCTGGCCGCACCGCGGCTCGTTGCGCCGAGCGTCCCGAATCGCGACGTTCGGATCGTCGCCCTCACCGACGACGCCGCTTGGCAGGCTGCCGTGCGGGTGCAGGCGACCGCATCGGCACGCCGCCGCAGCGCCTCGTACCAGCGCATCCTGCAGACCGTCATGGCCGCCAACCGACGCCTGGTGCGCTCCGGCCACGGGATCTGGTGGGGGGCGTTCGAGGGCGACGTGCTGGTGGCGAACGTGGGCATCTTCCGCATCGGCGAACTGGCCCGCTTCCAGGCGCTGGTCACCGCTCCCGCTTGGCAGCGGCGGGGCATCGCCGCGACCCTGCTGCATCACGCCGCCGAGGCAGCCCGAGGCGTGTGGGGCAGTGAACTCGTGCTCCTGGCGTCGGAGCAGGCCGGACCGGGCCTGGGGGTCTACGCACGCGCCGGACTCGTGCCCATCGAGCAGCGCGTGGGCCTGGGTCAGTCGAGGCCCTCGTCGTCGACCGCCTGAATGCGTTCAGTGCTGAGGGACCGGCGTGCTGCACTACACGGGTGCGGACCGTTCCTGGTGCTAGGTTCGTAGTCGACGGGGGCTCGAAGCGGTGAGGAGGCGAAGGCATGAACAGAACGATCGTGGGAGCCTTCTGGTTGGTGGTGTACCTCATCGTCATCCTCTCACCGCTGTTCATCATGATGATCCGGCCGGCCCCGGCAGAACGCTCGTTCTGGGTCGAGTTCTCGGTCGGCCTCGGCTTCGTCGGGCTCGTGCAGACCGCCGTCCAGTTCGCCCTGATCGCGCGTTACAAGACCATCACCGCCCCTTACGGCATCGATCTGATCCTCAAGTACCACCGCCAGATCGCCACGATCGCGATCGCGTTGCTCATCGCGCACCCAGTCATCCTGGTGATCCACAACCCGGCGCTCCTGAGCCTGCTCAATCCGGTGGGCGGCTCGATGGCGAGCCGTGCCGGCAACTGGGCGCTCTACACCTTCATCCTGTTGGCGCTGCTGTCGCACTTCAGGCAGCGGATCCGGCTCGACTACGAGGTCTGGCGGGTGACGCACGCGGGGCTCGCCATCCTGGCCATCCTCTTGTCGCACGTGCACATCCGCCTCTCGGCCTATTACACTGCGACGCCCTGGAAGCACGGTGTCCTGATCGGCATCAGCGTGGTGATGATCGCGTCGCTCGGATATCTGCGGCTCATCAAGCCGGCGTTCATGCGGCGCCGACCCTACCGCGTCGTGAACGTCGCAGCGGACCGCGGCGACACCTGGAGGCTCACCGTCGAGGCGCGAGGCCATGACGGCATGCGCTTCAAGCCCGGCCAGTTCGCCTGGCTCAAGCTCGGCCCCTCGCCCTACTCGGTCGAGGAGCATCCCTTCTCGTTCTCGTCGAGCGCGCAGGACCCCGAGCGGCTCGAGTTCGGGATCAAGGAGCTCGGCGACTTCACGGGCGCCATCGGTTCGCTGCCCGCCGGCACCACCGCCTACCTCGACGGTCCCCACGGCGCCTTCTCGCCCGATCTCGAGCCCGCCGCCGGGTACGTGTTCTACGCCGGCGGCGTCGGCATCACGCCCTTCATCAGCATGCTCAGGACGCTGGCCGACCGCGGCGACAAGCGGCCGATCCTGCTCTTCTACGGTGACAAGTCCTGGGAGGAGACCGCCTTCACCGACACGCTCGCGGGACTCGTCGAGCGCCTCGACCTGACGATCGTGTACGTCCTCGAGAACCCGCCCGAGGCGTGGGATGACGAGGAGGGCTTCATCGACGCCGACGTGCTCGAGCGCCGGCTACCGGACGAGGGGATCGAGCGGCTGCACCTGATCTGCGGGCCCGCACCGATGCTCGCTGCGGTCGAGGCGGCGCTCCAGGAGCGGGCCGTACCGCTGCGGCTGATCCGCTTCGAGCGCTTCGACCTCGTCTAGGAGGACCGATGCGACACCTCTACGCCAACCGCGCCGCCTATCTCCTCGCCGGGCTCCTGGTGGTCGCCACGGCGCTGTTCGCCTGGCTGCGGAGCGAGGGCGGGACGCTGATCGCGGTGGACGAGGATCGCGTCCAGGACATCGAAGGCGAGGCGTGGGACGAGGCTGCTTGGGGACCGCTCGGCGAAGCGGTCTATGCCGCCGAGTGCCAGGCCTGCCACGCGACCCTGACGCACATCCCGGAACTCTTCGCGGCCCAGGACGGACGCAGCTACTTGATCGACTTGATGCTCAACGGCTACGACGGCGAGATGGTGATCGAAGGGAGCGCCAGCAGTGTGGAGCATCCACGGTTCGCCGACCTCGACGACGCTGAACTCGCTGCCGTGTTGAACCACCTGCTGGTCAGCTGGGGCAACGACGAGGCGTTGCCCGACGAGCCGGACTTCTACGCACCGCCGGACATCGAGGAGGCTCGCGACCGCGACCTGGACCCGGAGGAGGTGGCGGCGTCCAGGCCGTCACCATGAGCGTGCGTCCTGGGCATGAGGAGGGAATACCGTGCCGAACGAAGCGCAAGAGCAACCGTCCGCCAGCGTGGTGACCCCATCGTTCGACGTCGTGAGCGATGGTGGTCTCGACGGCTTGCCACGGCTCCTGAACGAGGTGCGCGTGGCGCCGTTCACCCTGACCTTCGGTCAGGAGAGCTTCGTCGCCGACGAGTTGCCGCGCGACGAGCTGTTCGCCAAGCTGCGTGGCGACGCGCCACACCCCACCACCAGCCAACCGACGCCGGGGCAGTACGCGGAGCTGTACCGTGAGGCCGAGCGGCCGCTGCTGGTGGTGACGATCTCGAGCGGCCTGTCGGGTAGCCTGAACTCCGCCGAGCAGGCCCGCTCGCTGGTGAACGGCGTCCCGGTCACGCTGCACGACTCGCGCACGCTCTCGGGGGCGCAGGCCTTCCAGGTGCACGCCGCGATGACGGCGCGCGAGCGTGGGCTCGACCTCGACACCGCCTTGGCGTGGATGCGCACGGTGCACGAGGAGACGGAGCTGTACTTCACGATCGACACGCTGGAGTACCTGCGACGCGGCGGCCGCATCGGCACGGTGCAGGCGAAGCTCGGCAGTATGCTGAACCTGAAGCCCGTCGTCACGGTCGACAAGGCGACGGGTACCTACATCAACGCGGGCCGCGCGCGGACGTGGCCCAAGGCGCTCGATGCGATCGCCCAGCAGGTCACCACGAGGTTCGGCGCGGGCACGCCGCTGCGCGTCGCACTGCTGTACGGCGAGACCGCCGACGACGCCGAGCAACTCTCCACGCGCCTGAGCGAGCGCCACCCGCTGTGGTGGACCGATACCGCGCCGGTCGGCGTGGCGCTCGTGGTCCACACCGGCCCGAAGGCGGTCGGCCTCGCGGTCGCGCCCGAGCGCTGGCCATGGGAGCGCGACGACCTCGGTGCCGGCTAGGACCGTCCTGAGTAGGGTAGGCCCGCGGCCCGGCGCTCACGAGCCGGGCGTGAGTCCCTCCCAGGAGGCTTCCAGGATGCCTCTGCGCGCCGCCTGATCGACGTCGCGTAGGCCGTTGCCGCCGCGCTCGGGGAGTTCGACCTCGCCCACGAGGTCGAGCAGCGCCGCACGTGAGCCGAGCGCTCCGCGCACGTGCGCAGCGACGCCCAGGCGTTCGAGGAAGCTGCCCAGCGCACCCGGTAACGCCTCGGCGGGCGCAGCCGCGCCCAGCAGTTCGGTGGCGAGTGCCGCCAGCCGGCCATCGTCGGACGCGAGCATGTGCTGCGCGACCGCCGCCATCGTGAAGGCGCAGGCGATGCCGTGCGTCACCCCGTAGCGGTCGGTGAGCGGATACGACAGGGCGTGGCAGGCGACGGTGCGGGTCTGCCCCAGCGCAGTGCCGGCGAGCAGGCTCGCGGCTGCCATCGCGTCGCGGGCGGCGCGATCGCCGGGCTCGCGCTGCAGCGCCGGGAGCGCGTGCCACGCGAGCACCATGGCACGCGTGGCCAGTGGCAGCGTCAGGGCGTTGGCGTGGCGATTCCAGATCGACTCGGCGGCCTGGTTGAAGGCGTCGAGGCCCGTGGCGAGGGTCTGATGCGCCCGGAGCGTGTCGGTGAGCGCCGGATCGACGATCGCGAGCACCGGGAAGAGGCTCCGATGCGACAGCGAGACCTTCGCCGGGCCGTCGTCGGTGGTGCGCGGACCGCCACCGGGAGTGCGGTGCCAGAGGACCGCCACCGGCGTCACCTCACTGCCGCTGCCTGCGGTGGTTGGGAGCGCCACGATCGGTGCCACGGTCACGGCGTCGAGCAGGGCGGGTGAGCGCGCCACGCGGCCGATGCCGGTGTCGAGCGCGAGACCTGCGGCCAACGCCTTGGCGGCGTCGAGCACGCTGCCGCCGCCGATGGCGACGATGGTGCCGTCGCGCCAGCCCCGATCGCGGGCCTCGGCCACGAGCGCGTCGAGCGCCGTCACGGTCGGGTTGGCGTCGACGGCGTCGAGCCGAAGTGCATCGAGTTCGCGCAGCGCCGGGCCGAGCAGGTCGTCTTCGGCAAGCCGGGCGCTACCCCCAGCGGAGGTGAGCACCAGGCAGGGGCGTCCGGCGAGTTCAGCGCTGAGCGTGGCGCGGGTGCCGCGGCCGAAGCGGACTCGGGTGGGCAGGTGGTACGAGCCGGCCAGCGGGGGCGCGGCCGGCGTGTCCTCGACGGTTCGGTAAGGCATGATGCCTCACTGTAGCGCCCCGCTGCCGGGTTGCCCGCAGGGGGTCGCCAGCGCTAGGTCCAGGCCAGCGCGGCGCGCCGGCGCCAGTACGCCACGGGCGCCTCGACGAGCGGCGCGAGGCGCGCCGCCGCCTCGTCGTCCCAGGTGAGCGCGGCCGTGTTGGAGCGTAGCTGCTCGCTGGTGGCGGCGCCGCTGAGGACCACGTCGGCCCACGGTTGGGCGACGATCGCGGCCAGCGCCAGCGCGTCCACGGTGATGCCCAGCCGCTGCGCCTGCTGCTGCAGCCGGGCCCGCTGCTCGGTGAAGCCCGCGTCGGTGTTGCGGTCGGTGAGGCGCCCGTTGGCCAGCGCCTCTTTGACGATCACGCCCACGCCGGCAGCGTGCGCCGCCGCCAGCGCCGGCGCCGCGGAGCGCTCGAGCAGGTTCCAGGTCGCCTGCACGCTGTCGAACAAGCGCCTGCCGTCGAGCTCGACGTCGAGCGCGCGCCCGATCGCCGCGGCCTGATCGGGGCCGCTGGTGGTCAGCCCCACCCGCACGCCTTCACGTTTGCGCTGCGCGATCGCGGCGAGCAGCCGCTGGTCGTGCAAGACACTGCCGTCCGCCGTCACGGAGTGGATCTGGTAGAGGTCGAGGTGGTCGCCGAGGCGCTCGCGGCTCTCCCGCCACTGGCGCTCGAAGACCGCGACCGTGTGCTCCTTCACCTCGTGGACCTCGGCCTCGACCTGCCATTGGGCCGTGTAGGTATAGCCCCATTTCGAGCCTACGACCACGTCGTCGGGCACGATGCCGCGACGAGCGAGCCAGTGCGCCAGGAACGACTCGGCGCGGCCGTACGAGCGGGCGGCATCGAAGTAGCGCACGCCGCGGCGCCACGCCTCGTCGAGCACCGCGAAGGTCCGCGCCTCCAGGGCTTCGACGCTGCGCGCGCCCGCGAGATCGCGGCCGTGCCCGAGGTTGATGTAGCCGGGACGACCGAGGGCGGCCAAGCCCAGACCGATCCGCGAGACGACCAGCCCGGTCGCTCCTAGCGGGCGGGCAGCGGTGTTGACAGCGAGGTTCGACATGAAGCCACCCTAGCGACTGCCACGGTGCAACGCGGCTCCGCGTCGACGCGGCCTCAGGTCGGGAAGCCCCCCTCCGCCGTCGCGGTGCCGCGCTCGCTCGCGATCCGCTCGGCGTAGCCGCTCGCACGGTGCGCCTCGATCGGGTCGGGCGGCAGATCCCGTTCCTCGCGGACCTCGCGCAGGAGCCCGCGGACGTCGTGCTGGAACGCGTCGGTGAGGACGCGGTGCGCCCCGAGCACGTCGCCGTCCGCCTGCGCCTTGGCCAACGCCGTGCGGTCGATCAGCAGGGCCTTCGCCCATGCCGTCTGGCAGTTCACGACGCTCTGGATCGTCGCTTCGACCTTCGCCTCGATCGCGTGGACTTGGTCGAGCATGAACGCGAGCTCACGGGCCGCCGACCCGGCCTGGACGATCGTCGCGAAGATGGTGAACAGCTCGAAGGGATTGTCGCTGCCGACCATGAGGTCGTCGTCGGCGTAACGACGGGCATTCAGGTGGAAGCCGCCGAGGCGGCCCTCCGAGAGCAGGAAGCTCACGATCTGCGCCACGTTCGTGCCTTGCGCGTGATGGCCGGTGTCGACGAGGACCTGGGCCTGCGGACCGCACTTGAGGCTCATCGCGTAGGCCGTGCCCCAGTCGGGGAGGTCGGTGTGGTAGAAGGCGGGCTCGAAGAACTTGTACTCGATCAGCATCCGCGCGCGCTCGGGCAGCAGCGCGTAGGTGCGACGGAGCCCTTCCTCGAGCCGCTCCTTGCGGGCGGCGAGATCGTCCTGGCCGGCGTAGTTGGTGCCATCGGCGAGCCAGACGCTGAGCAGGTCGCTGCCGGTGGCGCGCATGATGTCGCAACACTCGGCCATGTGCTCGAGCGCCTGGTCGCGGACGCCGGGATCGGGGTGGCAGAGCGAGCCGAGTCGGTAGCGGTCGTCCTGGAAGAGATTGGGGTTCACGGCGCCGAGGCGGACGCCCCGCTCGTCGGCGTACCCGACGAGCTCGTCCCAGTCGTCCACGCGGTCCCAGGGGATGTGGTAGGCCATGCTCGGGGCCGCTCCGGTGAGCGCGTGCACGTGGCCGGCGTCGTCGATCTTCTCCCAGATCGTGCGCGCGGCGCCCGGCCAGGCGAAGGTCTTGAAGCGGGTGCCCGAGTTGCCGTACCCCCACGACGGCGTCTCGATGGAGAAGGCCCGCAGCCGCTCCTTGACGCCCTCGGGAACGTGCCCGGCTTCGGGATCGGTCATGAGATCCACCGCTGGCCCTTGCGCCAGCACGGACTGCGCCAATCGATGCAGGTGGGCATGCGCCTATCGTAGCGCGATGCGCTAAGGCGCCGGCCGTGTCTCCAGCAGGCCCAGGAAACGCGCGAACGCTTCCTCCCAGGCCTCCGCCCGCCGCTGCGGCTCGAAGGTCCTGCGCGTGATCGAGGCGGCTACCGCGCGGCGTCCCGCGGCGATGCCGTCGAGGTGGCCGCGGGCGACGGCCTGCAGCATCAGGTTGCCGATGGCGCTCGACTCGACCGGCCCGGCGACCACGGGGCGGCCGAAGGCGTCGGCCGTGCACTGGTTCAGCAGCTCGTTGCGGCTGCCGCCACCGACGACGTGCACGGTCTCGATCGTCCGTCCGGTCAACCGCTCGAGCGCTTCGAGCACCCAGCGGTAGCGCAGCGCCAGGCTCTCCAGGCAGCAGCGCGCCACCTCGCCCACGGTCTCGGGTGGGGGCTGGGCGCTGCGAGCGCAGAACGCGCGCATCGCCGCAGGCAGGTCGCCGGGGCGCAGGAACTCCGGTGCGTCGGGATCGATCAGGCTCCTGAACGCCGCGGCGTCGGCCGCCTGGCGGGCGATCTCCTCCCAGTCGTAGACGTGTCCCTCGCGCTCCCACTGACGCTTGCTCTCCTGCAGCAGCCACAGGCCTGGCACGTTGCGGAGCAGGCGGATCGTACCGCCGACGCCGCCCTCGTTGGTGATGTTGAGGATCCGCCCCGTGTCGGTGACGATGGGCTGCGGGACCTCCATGCCCACCAGGCTCCAGGTGCCGCTGCTGATGAAGGCGCTGTGCTGGTCGAGATCGGGGATGGCCGCGACGGCGCCGGCCGTGTCGTGGCCACCCGTCGCGATCACCGGTACGTCGCCGGCGAGTCCGGCCTCGCCGGCGACCTCGCCGCGGACCTCCCCGATCACGGTGCCGGGCGGCAGCGGGGGTAGCAGGATGTCGGTCGGGATCGCCAGTTCGCGCAAGCGCGCGGTCGCCCACTGGCGCTCGTGCACGTCGAGCATCTGCGTGGTCGAGGCGATCGTGTACTCGCAGGTCAGCGCGCCGCTGAGCCAGTAGTGGAAGAGATCCGGGGTCAGCAGGAGCGTGTGCGCGAGCTCGAGCTGTGGGTCGCGCCGCTGCACCATGCTGTAGAGCTGGTACAGGGTGTTGATCGCCATCGTCTGGATGCCGGTGGTGGCGTAGAGGTCCTCGGCGGGGACCACCTCGGCGACCTTCGCCACCATCGTGTCGACGCGGGCGTCGCGGTAGTGGTAGGGATTGCCGAGCAGTGCGCCGGTCTCGTCGAGCAGGCCGAAATCGACACCCCAGGTGTCGACGCTGACGCCGGCCAGGGGCGCGCCGTAGGTATGTGCGTAGGCGCTCAGCCCGGTGGTGATCTCATGCCACAGACGCAGCGTGTCCCAGTGGAGACTCCCGAGCACCCGCACGGGGACGTTCTCGAACCGATGCACCTCGTGATAGTCGAAGCGCTCGCCGTCGAAGCGTCCGAGCAGCATCTTGCCGCTCGACGCGCCCAGGTCGACGGCGAGGTAGTTCGTGGTCGCGCGTGCGTGCGCGCGTGCGTGCGCGCTTGCGTGCGCGCGTGTGCGCGCGCGTGCGGCGGCCTCAGCCATCAGCGCCTGCCGGTTCGCTGCGACCCGCGCTGGCACCCGATTCCTCGTGGCTCAGCGCCCGGCGCCGGTAGTGCTCGTCCGAGCGGCCGTCGATGCGGTCGACCTCGGTCTCGGGCAGGTAGCGAGGCCCGCCGAGCGCGTAGGTGCCTTGCAGCACCGTCGCCCACTTCTCCGCCATCAACGCGATGCTCAGGGCCTCGCGCGCGCTCTGGCCCAGGGCGATCGAGCCGTGGTTCTCCAGCAGGACGAGCTTGGGAGGCTGACCGTGGGCGCCGCGGTAGCGGCGCAGCTCTGCCTGGATCGCCTGGGCCAGGGCGAAACCCGGGTCGAGGTAGGGCACGACGGCCGGCACCTTGCCGCACACGACGATCGCGTCGGGGAAGACGTGGCGCAAGAACGGCTGCGCGCCGAGCCGGCTGCACACGATCTGGTTGAGCGCGGTGGAGTGCGTGTGCGCCACCCAGCGAGCGCCGCCGTCGGTCAGGCAGGCGGCATGGAAGAAGGTCTCGACCGAGGGCTTCTTGTGGCTCGGATCGACCCTCGCCGCGAGGAGCTCGCGCTCGATCGCATCGAGCCCGATCGCCTCGCCTTCGAGCAGCGCGAGGATCGGCGTGAGCCGGACGCGGCTGATACCGTCCTCGTCGAGGCTCGCCAGGCTGCTGCCCGACGCCTTGACGAAGAAGGTGCCGTCGCCGCAGTCGGCGCTGGTGTTGCCCTCGCCCAGGAGGGCGAGGCCGCGCTCCTCCGCGCCCAGGCTCCGGGAGAGCGCGATCAGGCCCTTGCCGATCGCGGCCGCCGCCGTGTCCCTCATCGCCGTCCGACCCGTGCCTCGGGCACCCGGCGCGTTGCCGCCATGGCTGAGCGTATCATCGATGCTCTGCTCCGGTTGGAGTACCCTGGCGGCATGGCCGCCATCGTTCGCGATTCGCCGCCGCCGCTCGTCGCGGTCGGGGGCCGGCGCAGCGACACGCCCAGCGGGTGTCGACGTGGCTGACGCCGGGGCCGGCCGCACCGCCGAACTGCTGGTGGGCCGGAGTACCGTCCGCGTCAGCGTGCCAGCTCCCGCCCACGTCGACATCCTGCGCAAGCCGACGCTGGCGCCACTCGCCAGCCCGTCGGAGGCCGTCGCCGCCGCGCTCGACCGGCCCGTGGCGTCTGCCCCCCTCCGCGCCCTGGCCGCGGGCGCGCGGCACGCCTGCATCGTCGTGTGCGACATCACCCGCCCGGTCCCCAACGGAGCGCTGCTGCGGCCCATCATCGAGCGCCTCGAGGACGGTGGCATCGCACCTGGCGCCATCACGGTGCTCGTTGCCACCGGCCTCCACCGACCGAACCTCGGCGACGAGTTGCGCTCCGTCATCGGCGATGACTGGGTGCTGGAGCGCGTGCGCGTGGTGAACCACGACGCACGCGCCGCGGACGAGCTGATCGACCTCGGCGTCACCCCCGGCCGCTCGACGCCGGTGGTGCTCAACCGAGCCTTCGTCGAGGCCGACGTGCGCATCGTCACCGGCCTCGTCGAGCCCCACTTCATGGCCGGCTACTCGGGCGGCCGCAAGGTGGTGGCCCCCGGCGTGGCCGGCGAGCGGACCATCCGCACGTTCCACGCGGACCGCTTCATGGGCGATCCGCTCGCCTCGAGCTGCAACCTCGTGAGCAACCCGCTGCACGAGGAGCAGCTCGCCATCGTCGCGATGGTCGGCTTCGTCTTCGGCGTCAACACCGTCATCGACGAGCGCCGCGACCTCGCCTTCGTCAACGCCGGTGAGGTCGTCGCGAGCCACGACGAGGCCGTGGCGTTCGCGCGCACCTGCTCGGAGCTCGCGTGCAGCGCGCCCTATGATCTGATCGTCACGGGCGCCGCCGGCCATCCACTCGACGCCACGTACTACCAGACCGTCAAGGCCATGGTCACGCCGCTCGAGGTCCTCGCCCCAGGCGGCGACCTGGTCGTGGTCAGCTCCTGCTCGGAGGGGCTCGGCTCGCCGGACTTCCGCGAGTCGCAGCGGCGCTTGCTCGAGCGCGGCACCGACGCGTTCGTCGACGAGCTGCGCGCCAAGGCACTCGCCAGCGTCGACGAGTGGCAGACCCAGATGCTGCTCCGAGCGACACGGCTCGGCGCCGTCCACCTCACCACGACCGGGCTCGATGACGAGGCGCTGGCACTGACCGGCGTGCTGCCCTGCTCCGACGTCCAGGCGTTCGTCGAAGCGTACGTCCGCGACCGGCCCGCAGCGCGCGTCGCGTTGATCCCCGAGGGCCCCTACGTGGTGCCGCGGTTGCGGCCGCCGGCGCCCGAGGACGCGCACGATCGGTCCGTCAC
>SLRS01000132.1 GCA_007130855.1 Trueperaceae bacterium
GTCGCTCGAAGGCGGGATCCCAGCCGCCGCCCAGAAGCAGATCGACTACTCGACGCTCGCGGACCCGGTAGAGGGCCCGATCTTCGCCGACCTGCCCAAAGGCTCGAACCTGTCGCTCGGTCAGGTCGTGAAGCTCCACACCTCGAACCCCGAACTGTTCGCCTGGTGCGACTGACCGACTGACCGACTGACCGCACACGACCGCATGGTGCCCCGGTTGCCGCATGGGCGGCTGCCGGGGCACCGTCGTGACGGCTGGCGCGCGGTCCCGCCCCGACGCGCACGGACTCGCGCACGGGTAGGCGCGGCAGAACGCCCGTCAGCGCAGCACTTCCTGCCCCACGAACGCCCGCGCCGGATCCCAGGCACGCAGCGTGTCGTGGTCGTCGACCTCGAGACCGCCGCACACCATGCGCGCGACCAGCGTGCCCACACCGGGGCCGAGCATGAGCCCCTGACCGCACATGCCGACCGCGTGCAACAGGCCCTCCTGCGCTCGTGACCAGCCCAGCAGCGGCGAGCCGTCGGGCGTCATCGGGTAGATGCCGCGCCAAGTGCGGCGTACCCGCAAGTGCTCGAGCCGTGGGATCAGGCGCAGCAGGCGTTGGGCCACCAGCGGCAGGAACTCGCTGGTCTCGCCCAGCTCTTCGCCGAAGATGGGCGGCTCGGGCGTGAGGCAGAAGATCACCTGGCCACCGCGCGTCTGGTAGCAGTACACGTTGGCCGACCCGGGGCCGGGCCGCACGTCGACCACCAGCGGACCCAGGAACGGCGCCACCGGCTCGGTGATGCCGGCCTCGTGCAGTTCGGCCTTCACGGCGACCACCTCCCCCGCCAGCGCCGCCACCGCGCTTGCACCCGCCCCGGCGGCGTTGATCACGACCGGCGCCGCGTAGCGCTCGCGCGCGGTGCGCACGCCGACCACGCGCCCGCCCTCGCACAGCAGCGCCTCGACGCGCTCGCCGAAGCGGAAGCTGGCGCCGGCCCGGCGGGCGGCCGCGGCCATCGCCTGGCCCGCCAACAGCGTGGAGCAGTGCCCATCGCCCGGTGAGAAGGTACCGCCGCGCAACCCCTCGCGCACCAGGTCGGGAACCCGCGCCAGCAACGCCTCGGCATCGAGCCAGTCGATGTCGAGCCCGTGGCGGCGCTGTTCGCGCAGCAACCGCAGGAAGGCGAGCTCCTCCTGCTCACGGTAGGCGACGAAGACGTAGCCGCTGGTGACCCACTCGATATCGTCACCATGTGCCTCGTGCCAGCTCGCGAACACCTCCAGGCTCTCGCGCCCGACGCGGATCTTGGCCGGGTCGCCGTGGGTGGCGCGGACGCCGCCGATCGCGGCCTTGTGGGCACCCTGGCCGAGGCTGGGGCGCTGGTCGAGGACCAGCGGGCGCAAGCCGGCATCGGCGAGCGCCAAGGCGGTGGGCACGCCGATGCTGCCGGCCCCGATCACGATCGCGTCGAACGTCGCCGCACTCACGGCTCGCCCACCCCGGCGAAGGCACCCAGGCGGACCTCGACGAAGAGCGGCCGGCGGACGCCGGGCGTGACCTCACCCGCGCCGACGCCCTCTTCGGCGAAGAGGCGCGCAATCAAGGGGGCACAGGTCTTCGCACCGCAGGCGCCCATGCCGGCGCGGGTGAGCGCCTTGATCGCATTGACGTCGCGCTCGCCGGCGCGGATACACCCGCGCAGTGCGGCGGCGCGAACGCGTTCGCAGCGGCACACCACGTCGTCGCCGTCGAGCTGTGGCTGGTAGCGCTCCAGCGCATCGCCTACGCTCGGCTCCTGCACCCGCAGACCGGCGATGCGACCGGCGATCGCGGCCGGCGCGCGGACCTTCACGATCGAGGTGCCGTCGGCCCCTCGTCCGGCAGGCCGCACCCGCGCCACCTCGACGTTGCCGAGCACCTCGCCGCCGGCGTCGAGCACCGTGACCGCTTCACCCTCGCGCAACGGTGCGCCATCGAACTCGAACGGGATGGAGACGATCGGGAAGGCCGCGTCCTTGCGCTGATCCACCAGCGTGATGGCCAGCCCGGGGCAGACCCGTAGGCAGCGTTCGCAGCCCAAGCAGGCCGCGGCAACGGCCTCACCGAGGTAGCGTGGAACCTGGCGGATGTCGTCCTCGTCGATATGGATGAGGCCCTGCGGGCACACCGAGGTGCATGGGTTGCAGGGGATCTCCTGGTCGCAGTGGAACACCGGATGCACGCCGGCATCCGCGCTGAACGGCTCCCGCGCGACCGTCGCGCCGGGTTTGGCCCGCAGCACCTCGGCGGTGCGCAGCCAGTCGGTGGGGACCTCGTCGTCCGTGGCACCGAGCTCGCGCGCGATCTCCAGGCCCCGGATCTTGCCACCGAAGATCGCGGCCGACGCCTCGGCCACGTGATCGGTGTCGCCGGCCGCGATCACGCGTAGGCCCGCGGCGCGCGCCTTGGCGGTGAACTCGTCGACGGGATCGAGCCCCACCGCCACCAGGACCGCATCGCAGGCGAACGAACGTTCGCTTCCCTCGATCGGCCTGAACGCCTCGTCGACCCGTGCGGTGGTCACCGACTCGACCGCGGCGGTGCCATTCGCGCTCACCACCGTGTGCGAGGTGTAGATCGGCACCCCCGCCCGGAGGAGCTTGTCGCGGTGGACGCGGTAGCCACCGCACTCGGCGGCCGCCTCCACCAGGCCCACCACCTGCACGCCCCCCTGCAGCGCGTGGTAGGCGGTGATGAGCCCCACGTTGCCGCCGCCGATGACGAACACGCGCTCCGCAACGCGTACCAGGTCGCGATTCAAGAGCGTCTGGAAGGCCCCCGCGCCGAACACGCCCGGGAGGGTGTTGCCGCGGAAGGCCAGCGCCTTCTCGCGCGCGCCCGCGGCATTGAGCAGGACCTGCGGCTTCACCAGCACGTAGCGCTCACCGCCTTGCAGCACCCCGACCCAGCCGTCGTCGAACACCGCCAGCGCCGTGCTCTCCAGCCACACCGACGTCGTCTCGAAGGCGGTCGCCTCGCGCGCCAGCCGCGTGGCGATGTCGATGCCGCGGGTGCCGGCGTAGACGGCGTTGATCGACCCGAAGAAGCGGTGCGTCTGCAGCACCAGCTTCCCGCCCAGGCGGTCCTTGTCGTCGATCAGCAGCGTCCGCACGCCATACGCGCCGAGTTGCTTCGCGGCGGCCAGCCCCGCGGGTCCTCCGCCGATGATCAACGCCGGCACTTCCAAGCGCTCCACGCCCCGCAGCGCCCGAACACCGTCGACCGCCGGGGGCAGCGGCAGGCCGTCGACCCTCGCCACCACCATGCCGGGCCTGACGGCGGTCATGCAGGCCTTCACCGGCACACCGTCGGCCGACACGAGGCACTGCGCACACTGCCCGTTGGCGCAGTACAGCCCCTGCGGGCTGCCGTCGCGGTGATGGTGCCCGAAAACGCGCGTGCCGTGCGCCATCACGGCCGAGGCGATCACCTCGCCGGCCTTCGCGCTGCACGGCTGGCCTTCCCAGGTGAACGGGACGTCCGCGCGCGGCACGACCGTGAGAATCGGGTGTTGCTCGAGGCGGCTCGTCGCCATCGTCGTCCCTCCGTCGCCGGTGCTTTGCCACACTCTAGGCGAGCGATGCCGGGACGTTTGGGACGGGGCGTCGCGCGGGGCGGCAGAAGTGCCATCATGACGGGGCGATGACGAGCACCGCGATGCACCACCTGCGCCACTTGGCCGAGGCGATCGGCCCCCGCGGATCGACCACCCCCCAGGAGCGCGAGGCGGCCGACTACCTACGCGAGCGCTTCGAGGCTGCCGGGCTCGAGACGCACTGGGAGCCCTTCAAGGCTCCCGTGAGCGGCTGGCGCCCCTTCGCGCTCGCCGCGCTGGCGGGGTTGATCAGCGTCGCGCTCACCCTCTTCGGCGGTCGCACGGGCGCGCTCGCCGCCGCACTGCTCATGAGCATCACGACGGTATCGGTGTTCTTGGAGATGTACTTCCGCCCGAACCCACTGCGGGCGCTGGTCGCGAAGGGCGACAGTCAGAATGTGTGGGCACGCGTCCCGGCCGCCGGTCATGTGAAGCGTCGCGTCGTGCTCGTCGGGCACCTCGACACCCACCGCACGCCCTGGGTGTTCACCACCCCGCGGCGCCTGGCCTTCTTCAGGGTCGTGACCACGCTCGGCGTCGCGGGGTTCGTCGTCGGCACCATCACGTTCGCGGTGGCCGGCGTCTTCGACCTGGCGCCGCTGCACGCCTGGACACTGCTGCTCGCCCCGGTGTACCTGCTGGTGCTCGCGCTCACCTTCCAGCCCGACACGACGCCCTTCACCCATGGCGCCAACGACAACGCCAGCGGCGCGGCCGTGGTCCTGAGCCTGGCGGAACGGCTGGCCCATGAGCCGTTGCGGCACACCGAGGTGTGGGCGCTCGGTTCGGGCTGCGAGGAGGTGGGCTCGTACGGCTCACAGGCCTTCATCGCGCGGCATCGCGACGCGCTGAGCGGCATCAGCGCGATCAGTGTCGACAACGTGGCCGGGACCGGCACCGGTGTCTGCTACACGAGCCTTGAGGGGATGGTCTTCCCCCTGCGCCCCTCGCCGGAGCTCTTCGCGCTGGCCGAGGCGCTCCGCGCCGAGCGCCCCGAACGCCAGGTCTACACGCTCCCCTACACCACCTTGCATACCGACGCGACGGCGTTCATGGCGCGCGGCGTGCCGTCACTGTCGTTCGTGGGGCTCACCGCCGCCGGCGTCATCCCCGACTGGCACCAGGTGTGCGACACCGTCGACCGTGTCGATCGCGGCGCCTTGGAGCAGACCGAAGCGTTCGTGCTCGAGCTCCTACGTCGGATCGACGTCGGTTGACCGCAGCCAGCGTCAGCGCTCGGTCGCCCCACCGCGCCACGGCGCGAATCGCGCCGGCTCCGTCGCCACGCGCGCGGGCACCACGCCGAGCAGGTTGCGTCGGGCGGCGAAGTCGACATCCGCGCCGAAGCCGATGTCCCTGAGCAAGCGCGCATGGGCTGCCCGCTCGACCAGCGCCGGCACCCCGGCAGGGCCGTCGAGCAGCCCTAGCGCCAGCATGCAGGCATCGGTCATGGCGAGGTCGTCGCTGCGCGCGCGCAGTTCGGCGAGCACGCATGCCGCACCGACGACGTCGTCGAGCGAGACCGCGCCCTGCGTACCGGCACAGAGCAGCAAGACGTCGCCGGCCGGCGACGCCAGCAGCGCTTCGGCGACCGCGGCCGCGTTCACCACGGCGCCGAGCAGGACCTGCTCGGCCGCGCCGGCGGCCTCCACCGCGAACGAGCCGTTGGTGGTACACAGCACCGCCCGGCGCCGCGGCAGGTCGAGCCTCTGCACCTCCAGCGGCGAGTTCCCGCCGTCGAAGCCCGGCAGTGCCACGCCCTGGCGCTCGCCGAGCAACAGCGCCGAGGTCGCCACCGCCTCGCGACGAGCGGCGTCGGGATCGGCGACCACCGTCAGCACCTCCAGGCCGCCATCGAGGAGCACGCAGGCCGTGGTGGTCATACGCAGCACGTCGAACACCACCACGCTGCGCGCGTCATGACCGGGTGGGACGAAGGCGAGGTCGACGGCGATCATGCGGCGCATCCGTTGGCATCGAGCATGGCCGATGATACCGAGCAGGCATGGCAATCTGAGGTCATGGCTACCAGCGTCACGCTCACCGTGAACCCGGCCGTCGACATGAGCACCTCGACCGACTACGTGGTCGCTGACCGCAAGCTCCGCTGCGACTCACGGACGTTCGATCCGGGCGGCGGCGGCATCAACGTCGCGCGCGTGATGCGCGAGTTGGGCGTGCCGGTGCTGGCGCTGTGGACCCGTGGAGGCCTACCGGGCGCGCGCCTCGAGCAGCTCCTCGACGCCACCGGCGTCGATCACCGGGCGATCCCCATCGAGCGCGATACCCGCGACCACCTCATGGTGGTCGAGCGCTCCAGCGGCCGCCAGTACCGCTTCAACATGCCCGGTCCACGCCTCAGTCCGGCCGAGCTCGAAGCCTGCCTCGAGCAGGTGGCCGGGCTCGACCCCGAGACGCCCTACCTGGTGCTCAGCGGCAGCCTGCCCAAGGGCGCGCCCGAGGACTTCTACGCCCAGCTCGCGCGCGCGGCCCCGCCGGGCTGCAAGGTGGTGCTCGACACCAGCGACGCCGCGCTCAGGCGCGGCGTCGAGGCGCCCGTCTACCTGGTCAAGCCCAACGCCGGCGAGCTCGCGCGCCTCGCCGGCATGGACATCGAGGGCGATCACCAGATCCGCGACGTCGCCCGCGAGTTCATCAGCCAGGGTGGCGTCCAGGTGGTGGTCACCTCGCTCGGCGCCGGCGGCGCCACGGCGACGACGAGCGAGGAGTACTGGCACGTTTCGGCGCCGACGGTCCAGGTCCGCAGCGCGGTCGGCGCCGGTGACAGTATGGTCGGCGGCATCGTGGCCGGCCTGGCGCAGGGACGCTCGCTCCAGGACGCGATCCGCTACGGGGTCGCGGCCGGAACCGCGGCGGTCAAGACCGATGGCACCCAACTGTGCCGCCGCGACGACGTCGAGCGCCTGTACGCGTCGATCTGAAGCGTGCGGCGAAGGCGTCATCCCTGGGGGCGACGCCCCCCTGTGGTCGGCTCAAACGCTCAGCAGGCCGGCCCGCACCAGCGGCGCGCAGGCATCGCGCAACGGTTCGACGAGGCTCCGATCCTCGACGTGGCGCGCATACCGCCAGCCGTCCAGCGCCCAGCAGCGCGCGGCCTCGGCCTCGTCGATCGCGAGCGAACAGCTCACCAGCCGTGCATATGCCTCGAGCGCGCCGGCGTGCTCCCCGTTCGCTCGCTTGCGCTCCAAGCTGGCAGCGTAGTGCTCGATGGCGACCGCCAGGTCACCATGCCGGAAGGCGAGGTCGGCCAGGTTCGTGTGGGCGCGGGCCAGCCCGACACGGTCGTCGATCGCCTCGGCGAGACGCATGCTGTCGCGGTGGTACTGCTCGGCCGCAGAACGGTCACCGGCACGGGCTCGCAGGTTACCGAGGTTGGTGTAGTTGCTCGCCAAC
>SLRS01000076.1 GCA_007130855.1 Trueperaceae bacterium
CTCGATGGCCAAGGCGCCGAGCTCGAGCTGCACGAGGGCCGCTTGTTCGTCACCACCTGGAACTCTCTGACAGTTGGCGAGTTCGCCGTCGGGAACTACGCGAGCTTGTACATGAGCCCGCCCATCCCTGACGGGGGCCTTCGCAACGCATCGGCTGAGAAGTGGGAGAAGGTTTGGCAGATCACGGACTATGAACCCGACCCCGTCACGGCGACGATCTACCAAGGCGGTCCCCTCGTGTCCTTCGATGGTTACCTCTACTGGGCAACCATCAACCCACCCTTCGTAGGCGCCATTCAGCACATAGCCGCCTACGGGACGAGCGACCCGCTTGGCGTCACAGCAGCCGTGCTCGGCGCGCACCGTCCCACCACGGTCTTCCGAGGAAGGAGGTTCGGTTCTGGAGCCGAGCGAGTCGAGCTTCTCTACGGTTCGCAGTCATTGCCGGTGTACGTGCCCGGCAGTGGCTGGCAGATCGTAGCCAACAACATGGGCAGCCGACCCCTCTACGGCAGCGCCGGCTACGGCAACTTCTTCAACGCCTACACATGGTCCATGACCATCCACGACGGCATGCTCTACGCTGGTACGTTCGATTGGAGCGTCTTCCTCAAGGAGCCACTGGATCTCCTGCTCCACCAAGCCTTTGGGTTCCCGATGCACGCGAGCATCTCCCGTCACTTGCCCAGCGGCGTGCACTACGGTGCCGACCTCTACCGCTTCCCCTCTGCCAGACGAGCAGCAGAAGCAATCTCGACCGACGGCCTGGGGAACTACCGAAACTACGGGATTCGGAACCTGATCAGCACTCCCACCGGCCTCTACTCGGGTATGTCGAACCCGTTCAACCTCCTGGTCGACCCCGATGATGACAGGTACGACGGTGGCTGGGAAGTCATCGTGCTGCGGCAAGGGAGCACGGGAGCGCCGCCCCCGAAGCGTCCTCGGTAGGCGGTGCGTGAGCGCGAGCGGGTTCCTGCTCGACTCGAGCGTGGTCTCGGAAGCCTTCCGCCGGCCGGACCCGCGCGTGCTCGCGTGACGGCGCGCGCACATGGCACACCGGTCGGCGCCGTCGACGCGTTGATCGCCGCCACGGCGGCTGTGCACGGTTTGGCGGTGGCCACGCGCAACGGGCGCGACTTCGAGCACCTCGCGGTCGAGGTCGTCGATCCGTGGGTGGCGGCCCCACCCTGATCGTTGGCGTCCGCGGCCGTCGAGGACTGGCGCGAGCACCCACTTCGGCAGCGACGGATGCGCACCCTGCTGCATCGGAGGTCGACCCATGCGCACCACCGTGAACCTCGACAGCGACCTGCTCGCGGAGGCCGCGCGCCTGACGGGCATCACCGACCGTACGGCACTGATCCACGCCGGGCTCAGGGCCCTGATCGAGGGCGAGTGCGCGCGTCGCCTCGCCCGGCTGGGAGGCTCCCAACGCGATCTCGCGCCCGTTCGCCGCAGACGCGACGGCGCCGCGTGATCCTGGTCGACACTTCGGCCTGCGTGCGGCACCTGCGTGAGGGTGACGGCCGCCTCGCCGCCGCCCTGGAGCGGGCCGAAGTGTGGACGCATCTGTGGGTGAGCGCGGAGTTGGCATGCGGCCCGCGCTCGGCTCGTGGGGTGCTGCTCGGGCTCCTGCGGGCGTTGCCGACTGCGCCGGTCGCAAGGGTCGACGAGGTGATGATGCGCATCGAGCGCCGTTCACTCCTGGGCCGCGGCATCGGCTGGGTCGACGCCTAGCCCCTCGCCTCGACGTTGCTCGCGAGGACTTGCTTCTGGACGCACCAAGAGCGGCTGGCCGCGGTCGCCGCCGATCTCGGTGTGGCCGGTGAGCCGGAGGACTGAGTCGCCCGCAGGGCACACCGATTCGATCGGCGCTGCAGAAGCGCCGGTGGCGGTGTATCGGCAAGGTGCAATCCCGGCCTCGGCCTCTTCTCGAACCCATGGAGCTGCGCGACTTGCGGTCTCGTCCATCACGCACCTACCCACAGGCTGGCGCGACGACGCCATGAACTGAGAACGATCCACGAACGCCTGCCTCCCTACGCGCGATTCGGAGGTCCTGGCCGGTTCCCGACGGGCCCGGCCACCGAGACCCCCAGCGTCGGGCCGGCCCCGCCACAGCGCGTGACCGCCCGCGGTGCCGCCCGACGCCACGCCGTCGGGTCGCGTTCGGGCGCCGGGAGAGCAGGGGAGGTGGTAGGAGAACCTGAGGCAGACGACAGGCTTCGAGCCCCTGCCGGTATGGACGCCGGTTCCTGAGCACGTGTGATCCGCCAACAGTACCGCTCGGGCCATGCCACTCGTACGCGCGGATGGCGTCGAGGGTCCCCTGCGTACGCACGCACGGGATGCCTGGCTCTCCCGGTCGCGCCGCGCGCGGTGCGGCGCCGCCCACCAAGAACGCTTCACGAACGCCTCCCCCCTTACGCTCGAGTCGGAGGTCCGGGCCGGCTCCCCGCCGGGCCCGGCCACCGAGACCCCTGCGTCGGGCCGGCACCTGCCAGCGTCGCGTGACCGCCTAGGGTGCCGACCGACGCCACGCGGTCGTGTGACCGCCAGGGTTGCCGACCGACACCACGCGGTCGTCGCGCTCGGGCGCCGGGAGCGCACGGGAGGGTGGCAGGAGAACCGGAGGCAGACGACACGCTTCGATTCCCCGCGCGAAGCCCCCATCGTTATGTCTGGGGGTGCCGCGCATGCCTGGAGGATGCGATGAAGAAGCTGTTACGTGCCGCGTTCCTGGCGACCGTCGTCGCGGTTGCTGTCACCGCCAGCGCCGATCAACCTCCCGCGGCGATCGGCGAGGGCGAGTTCGGGTGCTGCTGCGGGTGGACCGAGTGGGCGGGCATGTGCCCGTTCGAGGTCATGCAGCTCGGATGGGTGTTTGACAATGCATGCGTCCATTTCGATGACGATGGCGACTTCGTCGCGTGGTGCGCCGACGACCCCGATGGCGTGTACCCCTTCCGCGGCATGACCTGGCCTGAACGCGCTGACTTCATCGCGCAGAACTATGGCATCGAACCGACCGTCGGTGGCATCGTTGACTTCTTCTGTGGGCTCGACCGCACGCGCGCGCCTGGCTCCGAGTGAACGACACGCACCCGCGCGTCCATCGGTGGTCGTGATCCATCACCGGACGGGGAGGCAGGCCGCCACCCGATCGGCTCGGACCGCGCGAGCCACGGCGCCCAACCCGCCCGCGCCAAACCCCCTCATGGGGCCGCGCGCTGCGAAGGTCGAGGAGGATGCGATGAGGAGACTCCTGCTCGCCGTAACGCGACCATCAACGTGGTCGAGGGTGTCATCCGGTCCACCTGCCGTCCGCTGGCGCCATAGCTGTACGAGATGTTGTAGGTAGCGGCACCGGATCACGCGACTCCGGGAGGGCCCGGCAGCGCACCGCTCCTGCGGCCGCGCTGGCCCTCCCGGCCGTGATGACGCAGCGACGAGCTCGCAGCCGGCGGGTCGTCGGAGGCGGATCGCCGATCCGGCGCGTGGCGGCACCGCGTTGCTCCGCTCGCCGGCCGCACGGCCGCTGCGCCGCCGCCGGCTGGGTTTCACTGCCGACCGCACGGTCGCCTCCTACACTCGTGGTGTGTCGAGCCCCGATGGTGCGGGCATCTGCCGGGCGCCGCCAGCGTGCGCCGAACGCGCTCCAGGCCCCGTCGTGCGCCCGAGGACCTGGGCGCGAGGAGGCGTCATCATGCCGAGCGTGCGCGCTGTTCTCTTCGCCTGCCTGACCTTGCCGCTCCTGCTGGCCGGCACAGCCGTCCACGCCAGCCAACAGCTGGGTCACATGTTCGTGGCGCTGACGGCTGCAGAGGGCGCACCGGAAGCGCTCCGCTCGATCCTGCTCGCGAACGTGGACAGCTACGTCGCCGGGGCCACCGGTCCGGACATCGCGTTGATCTCGTTTCGGTGGAGGAGAAGCTCGGGCAGCGTCATCCCGGTGACTGGCCGCACTACCACCGGACCGGCGCCTTCACCATGAATCTGTTGGACATGGCTGAGAGCCCGGCCGAGGCGGCGTTCGCGTGGGGTTGGCTGACGCACACGCTCGTCGACAGCACGACCATCCGCTGGTCAACGCCTACGGCGGCTACTACACCGGCGACGCGCTCACCGAGCCCGAACGGGCTCGCGCGAAGGAGCGCCACGTCATGCTGGAGCTCTTCGAGAACCGGCACGTCATCGAGGTCGCGCGTGGGCGGGCCACTTTCCTGAGCGCTACCGGGTCGATCACGGGCGCGTTCCCGTGGATCTGATCGCCGCTGCCTACACCGTGACCTACGGCATCGCGGGTGATCAGCTCGTCGAGCGACTGTGGGCCGCCGCCCGAGCCATGGAGGTCACGACGGAGTCGTTCCTCGCCGCTGCCGGCCTGGGGAGCCCGCGTCGAAGCTCGTCCGGCTGGCTCGCCGGCGTTCCCGCCTGGCTCCTGGGCAGCATGCCGACCGCCGAGGAGTATGAGCTGCTCATGCACCCGCTGGTGGTCGAGGACGTCGCGTTGATCGAGGACGCTGGCGCCTCGTTCCTCGCAGTCGATCCTCGTCCACCTACCGTTGGAGAGCGCGATCAATGTGCGGCGCGCAGATCGTCAGCGACGTGTCGGGCCGCGAGCAGATCGTGCCCGCCCAGACCGTCGGGGCGAGTTACGGCGACGCTTTCCGGGCCGGCCTGGCGGCGGGGGTGCTATCGCGCGGCGCCTTGGCAGCGTGGCTGCGTTCCGGTGCGCGCGTCGTACCCGACGCCGTCGCGAACGCACGCTACCGTGAGGATCAGAGCCTCTTCCGGCGCCTCTACGAGGAGACCAGGCGAACGGTGCACGAACTCCAGGGGTGGGCCCGACCCGACTCGTGAGTGTCGGGGAAGCGCCGTCGTCTGGGTAGCTGGCCTCGTCGCGTCACACGGTACCGGCTGGCGGCGCTAGCACGTCCTCGAGTCGCATGACACCGGTCACCGGGGGCTGTCCAGGAGGAACCCGAGCAGCTTCTCGGCCACGAGCTCGGGTGCGAGGAAGTCGGCCGAGTGCGCCTGCCCCTCGAGCACCTCGATGCGTGCGTTCGGCACGGTCTCGGCCACCAGCCGGACGTCTGCCCGCAGGCTTTCGGGGCTCTCGCTCCCCTGGAGGAGGAGCGTCGGCACGGTCACGGTCGCGGCGCGCGAGGCGTCGAAGAGGTCTTCCGGGGCATTGCGCAACTCCCGGGGCAACGTGGGTGCCGCCGCCACGCGCGCAGGCCAGGATGGCTGCGCGCGCATCGTCGCGATGTCGTCGTCGCCGAGGTCGAGCACGTCGCGGAAGAACGTCTCTACCAGTGCGTCGTCGTCGCCTGCAGCGAGCAGCGCGTCCATCCGGTCGCTCAATGCCGGTGTGATCAAGTCCTGAGCGTCGTAGATGCCGGGTTCGTACAGGACCAGCCGGCGGAGGTTCGGCGTCAGCGGCGCCGCACCCAGCGCGAAGGTGGCGCCGTTGGAGACCCCATAGACGTCGACGTGTCGACCAGCGGCCTCCGCGACGGCATCGACCACGGCAGCGGCGTCCTCGAACTCCCGCTGCGGCGCATAGGCCGGTCCGTCGCCACTCGCGCCTCGGCCCCGGCGGTCCATGGCGTGCACGCTGAAGTGCGGCTCCAGGTAGGGGAGCAGGGCACCCCAGCGGGTGTGGTCCCCGAGACCGCCGTGGACCAGCACCAGCGGTGGTCCGTCGCCGCTGGAGAAGAAGCCGATCTCGGTGCCGTCGCGGGAGACGGTCGTGTTCGGCGTGGTTGTGTGCGCGTTGGTCATCGCATCGCTCCTCTCGGTCGTCTGGAGTCGAGGGGCCTCGCCGATGCTGATGCGGGATGTCGGCGAGCACCCCATGCGGGCCCGGAGGCCGCCGATTCGACCGTTGTCGGTGCATGAGGGGACGCTCGTCGAGCGATCATGGTGCCACGTGGAACCGCGCGAGGATGTACGCCGGCGCCTCGGCGCTCGCCACTGTGGGTCCGGGCCCGTTGGGGAGCGCTACGTGCCCGTCGCGGTCCGCGAAGGCGCTCGAGCCGCGTGGGCATCGCGGTGCGCCGCGCAGCGCTCGACGTCCGGCGCCCCTTCCCTCGTGGCGCGGTGGTTGGCCCTAGCCAGCCGTACCGCCCGCGAGCGCTTCGAGGTCGTCGCGACTCGCGAGCACCGCCTCGTCGCCGGCGATCTCGAGCGTCGTGTAACCATCGAGCCCGGCTGCCTGCAACGCCCTGAACGTCCCTTCGATGTCGACCATGCCCTTGCCGAGCGGGATGACGGCCATGCCGGTCCCGTAGACGCTGCCGCGCTGGGCCTCGAGGTCGGCCGGCATGTCCTTCCAGTGCACGTGCTGGATGTGTCCGCCGAGGCGCCGCACCATCTCGACCGGGTCGCCGCCACCGAGCCAGAGGTTGCCGGTGTCGAGGTTGATGCCGAGCGCGGGCGAGTCGCACAGCTCGAGCAGGTGCTCCATGTGGTCGACCGAGTCGGTGTAGCGTCCGTGCGGCTCGAGGAGGATCTGCACGCCGTGGTCTGCGGCGACGCGCAGCGGCTCGTGGAGCTTCTCGCGGATCGTGAAGAGCGCCTCGCGCTCGCTGAGACCGTGACCGAAGTCGGTCTTGGGGTCGCCCTCGGTGGTGATCACGTGCTGCACGCCGATGGTTGCGGCCGCGCGCACGGCCTTGATGATCTGGGCGGTGCCGTAGCGCCAGGGGGCGCTGGCGTCGAGCAGGTTGGCGTGAGCGCAGTAGCTGGTGATCGTCAGCCCGTGGCGCTCGAACTGGCGCTTGAGGTCGAACGGGTTGGCGTCGAGGCTGGCGAGCGCGGTGAAACCGAACTCGGTGCCGAGGCAAGCGCCGTCACTGTTGTCGGTCACGTCGGCGTAGGCGAAGCCCAGCCCTGCGATGCGCTGGAGCTGGTGCTCGAGCAGCGAGAACGGATCGATGAGTGCGAAACAACCGATCTTCATGACGACTTCCTGTCTCGGGGGCGGCGGGCTGCCCCGCGCGTGGCGGC
>SLRS01000227.1 GCA_007130855.1 Trueperaceae bacterium
AGCCTGTGGCAGTGGCGTCTGCACGCCAACGAGCCGGGTTATGAGGCGTGGTCCCACGCAGCTGAGGCGGGCTGGCGCGAGGCGCTCGACTTCGAGGGCTCGAGCCACGTCGGCCGCATCGCTCACATCGTCGAGGGTCTCCCCTTGACCGGAATGGTTCCCGACTGGCAAGGAACCGTCGGGCGCCGGGGGCTCCTTGTGCCAGGCACGCTCTTGATCGCCTACACGGCCGACGGTGGCCCGCTCCGGATCCGTTCCGAAGAGGTGCCGAGGAGGTACCGTGTCGTCGATCCACGCACAGGTCGTGTCGTCCGCACCGGCGTCCGCGGTGCCGGCGAACCTATTCCGGACGAAGGCGGTGCACCTCGCGTCTACATCTGCACCGCGTAGCTCGCCGATGGAAGCGCAGGGCCCGTGCCTCGACCACGCGATCGGACTCGCTGGCAGGGCGGACGTTCGTGGTCGGGCAGGCGGCGTGCGCGGTCGTGGTTCGTCGTGGCATCGCCGCATTCGCGCGGCTACCAGCCTCCGAACGCTCCAGCACGTCACTCGAGCTCGCGTCGATCACGCCGACGCTGCTATGTGTACACCAGGTCGATGCCGGCGACGCGTTCGATATGCTCACTAATGGCCGCTCTCCTTCCTCGAACGAGGCCGGTATCCTAACTTCAGACGACGTGCAGACCCTACGGGGTCCTGCGCTCATCGGAGAGCGGCCTCTCCATCCCACCTCTTGCTGACGCTAGTCTTGTAAGAGTGACGAGGGGAGCTGATGGTGGCTCTAGACTGCTTCATTGGTGAGCTCGCGCCGGTGGTCGGGATCGAGCGTGCCTGCCGCGCGGTCGTTACGCAGGCTCGTTCCGGCATCGGCGGCTGTCGACTCCGTGACCGTCGCGGTGACCGCGCAGCCGGTCGCGGCAGCGGTCGCACCGCACACGCTGCCGCCGCTGCGCCCGGCGGCTCTCGTGGGCGGACGTTGCTGCACACCCGCTGCTTCTTGAAGGTGTACACGTGGTGTATCAGCTGACAGTGATCACCGCCAGACCTGATCAGCTCGTGCTCGGGTTCGGGTTGGGGTGGAGGTGTTTCTTCGGTGCTCTCGGAATGCTGATGGCCTACGCGTTGATCCAAGAAGGCCAATTCAGCATCTTCGCGTCCGTCATCACCGTGATCCTCTTCCTCGCGGCGTTCTACTTCCAGAGGTGGGAGTTCGATCGGCGATCGGAGATCATCGTTCACTCGAGCGGCCTCCTCTTCGTGCACCGCACCAGGCGTTACTCGCTGACCGACCTGCAGGAAGTGCTCGTGCGCGGTCCGGTCTCATCCGGCGGGGAATCACGGGCTCCTCAGCGCGGGTTCGGCCCTCGGCAGGGGCGAAGGCTCGATCAGGGGTTCACGAGACTCTGGCTTCATTTCGCGAAGGCAGGCGCGGTTGAAGTCCAGATGGAGTCCAACCACAACGCGGAAGCGTTGCGCGAACTCGGTACCGATATCGCTCGTTTCTGCGCCGTCCCTTACCGTGCCGAAGGGCCGGCGTAAGTCCCGCCGCAACCACGTGGCATCGGGTCCTCGACTCTGTCAACCGGTGGTCGTTGTCGTCCCTCATATTGAGTATCGGTGAAGGTGGAGGGCGCCGCAGGAAGTGAGCGGCAGCGCGACCAGAAGCAAGAGTTGGAGGATCGGCATGCTACGACCGCCACGTTGACGGTGGGGCGCGATTGTCTGCCCAGAGCGCTCAACCACTGAGTGTTGCCGAGCTCAGAACCAGCATCGATTGCGAGTTCGAGCTTTCTGTCACGCGGTAGTTCCAGCTTGCTCGGCATCGCCCGCTCGAGCGGCTACTGACAGCCGCTGCCGACTCTCGAGCGCGAGTGTGTACTACTGCACGCGATCGATGAGTTCCATACCGACACGCCGTTCCTGAGCAGTGGCCGCATCGTCGACGAGCTCGAGTACTTCGAGCCGAGCGCGAACCGCAAGTGCATGCGGCGCCTCCTGCGCATTCTGGGCATCGAGGCCAGCTACCCGCGTCCCGGCACAAGCATGCCGGGACGCGGGGGCAAGACATCGGGGCCCTCACCGGGCAGAAGACCTTGGTGGGTACGAAGAGATGGAGGCTCGTTTCGATGTCAATAGTCCCCTGCGCTGCCTCCGCGCCCTACCGCTCGGCGAGCTTCCGGAACATGTCGGCGTAGATCGCGTTGCGGTCGAGCTCATCGACCACCCGGATGAGGTGACGACGTCGATCGATGCTGTAGCGGCAATCGCTCTGTACGATGGGACTGTGGTCCAAATGCGACGGCGCCCACTTGGCGTTCAAGAGCCACCCGATCGGCGCGATATCCCAGACCTCCTTCGCGTACGCGAAGTGTTCAGCTGAGTACTCGGCAAAACGATCGATCAGGAACGAGCAGAGCTCGTTCGACCGACCCAGGTCCTTTTCTAGTTCGGCGAGCGTCGTGACCGTGTGCGAGGCGACCGGCATGCAAGGGACCAGCACCAGTGGCACGCCGCTCGAGAACACGACGTTGGCCGCTGAGATGTCCTGGCGAAGGTTGAACTCCCTCGTGTGCGGCCAGTACAGCGCGTGGCCACCGAGCCATACGACCACGACCCTTTCCTTCATGGACGGATCCGCGATCAGGGCTGACGCCACGTTCGTGATGGCGCCGATCGCCACCACGTACAAGCGATCTTGTTCATCGTGATCCCGGCTCTTTTCGATCATGTCGTCGACCGCCGCACTCTTGACCGGAGCGTCCATTGAATCGAGGTAGCGCTCCGCCCCCCTGAAGACGAAGCCATCCGTACCCACGTTCATGCGGTCGAGCAGGCGCACGATCTCCTCGTAGCTCTTCTCCATCCCGTCCTTTGGACCGCTCGAGCGGCTGTTGTGGAACGGGGCGGCGTAGATCGCTTTCACCTCGAGTTCGTCCGGGGAGTACATGGCGTACGCAAGCGCGAACTGGTCGTCGATCTCGTTATAAGTATCGGTGTCCAGAACCATGGCGATCTTGCGGTCTGGAGGTCTCAAAGCTTCGAGCATCCTGGCCTCTTCAACTGCAGTCATGGGGCTGTCCTCCCTAGGCACGACCCTTCATCGAGTCGTAGGCACGTGTAACGAATGACGCCTCGTACTTGCAGGACGAGGCCCGTTGGCACTTTGCGTTTGCGCCCGATGACGTGAATGAGAATGATGAGAGCGTTGCGCGCCTCTCAACTGTCGGTCCGGCGATGGTCGTCCATGCACACCCTGGACGATAGCCGATGTCATCATACTTAACAACCACTGGGTCCTCTGAAGTCGCTCTCCGCCCGTCTGTCGAGCCTTTCGGCCCCCATCAGGGTGACCGGTCGTTGCTCCTTCGAGGGTGCGAGCACCTCGCAACGCACGCCGTTCGCCCTCAACACCCGAGCCAGCGTGAACCCGGTCGGGCCGGCCTCGTACGCCGCCGCCACCGGACCGGGCAAGCTCCGCAACCAGGCCAGCACCTTCGCTGGGCTCCCGCCCAGGCGGCGCCTGAAGAGTTCCCCGGTCTCGGCATCGAGGGCTGCCGCGACGACCTTGTGGGCAGGCACGTCCAAACCAACGCAGGTACGTTCTACACGCATCATCGGGCCTCCCTCACATATGTGGCTCTACAGACCCAGGGATCTCCCAGGCCACAACCCACGGCGTATGCGAGTGGAGGCCCCTACGTCAACCCTTATCGCCTAGGGAAGAAACGCGCCAGCAGGTGATGCGATAGGTGCACGCCACGGGCGCAGTTCGCCGCTGCCTGCCGGTGGTTCGGTCACGCTCGGCGTGCCGGCCGGGCATCGTGCGGCCGGGGCGTGAGTGCGGCTGCTAGGCTGAGGCGTGGACCGCCTGCGCACGTCGGCGATCGGCGTCTTGGCGCCCGAACCGCACACGAGCGTCTGGGCGTACGCGAGGCACTTGATGTTGTGCGCCCGCAGCGAGCGGTTCTCGCCGCTGATCGAGCACGCCATGCGGACGACGGGGCCACCGCTCGACCCGGGCGGCGGCATCCCGCGCGTGCTGGTCGAGCGTGGCACGCCGTCGCCCTGGAACTGGCTGGCGTGGCGGCTGCTCGATCCCGAGGGGCGGCGGCAGCGTCCCGTGGCGCAAAAGCATCCTGTCGGCGCGGTGCAGCCGCGCATCGAGCGCCTGCCGTGGGGTGAGGCGGCGAACTTGCAGGCGAACGCCTTCCGTGAGCGCATCGTGGTGTCGTGGACATCCGTCGAAATGCCAGGCGTGCTCGGATACGCCCGGCTTACCAGGGACTACGAGGTGGTGCGTCAGGACCGCTCCGAGCTGCCGGCCGTCTTGCGCTTCGATCCGTTGCCGGTGTGCTCGCGCGGCTGGTATCTCGCGCGGGTGGACGTGCGGCAGCCCTTCGTCGATCGCGTCGCGGTGCTGGTGCACGAGCTCGCCCACATCCTGCTCGGGCACCTTCCGCGTCCGCTCGGGGCACCGCACAGCCGGAGCGTGGCGGGGCACCGTCCCGGTCTCAGCCGAGCGGCGATCGAGCTCGAGGCGGCGAGCGTCACCTACGTGGTTGCGCAGCGGCGCGGCTCGCATGCGCGGCCCGAGCGGGAGTATTTGAGGGCCTACTTCGAGCTCGCGCGTCGGGCGGGCTGGCTCCAGACCATCGATCTCGTGCACGTCTTCAGGGCCGCCGAGACGCTGCTCGCCTGGTCGCGCTCCGACCACGATCGTATGGGCGTGCTCGATCCGCGACCGCGATCGCCGTCGCCCTTCCCGCTCGCGGGCGCGACGGAGCGTATCTGGGCGCTGTTGGCCAGCAGTGAGCGTGGGGAGACGTGCGCGAACGAGGGCGAGCGCGGGACGGTGTCGACCCCGCACTCGGTTCTCGCGACGTCCTGGTTGTCGGCGCGGCCGCATGGGCCGGAAGCACCTGGCTGACGCGCGCGTCGGTGTGCTCGGACGAGTGCCCGTCGGAGCCGAGGCGAGTCGCGGTGCTCGGATCGATCGCAACGCAACCCGGCCTCGGCAGCTCCGGCCGCACCTGCATGCCTCGCTCGCGACGGGTAGAGTTCGTGCATGGCTCGCCTCTGCCCGCCCGGTAAGTTTGGTCGCGCGCTCGACCAGCTCGAGGAGGACTTCGCGAGCGGTCTCGAGACGCTCGAGGGTCTCGCGCGATCGTACGCCAAGGACCCGGACGTGCGCGCTGCGCTCGGGATGGCGTACATGGACGACGAGCAGCCGTTCCGGGCCCTGCCGCATCTGGAGTGGGCGGAGCGCAAGGATCCGACGCCAGCGCTCCAGGACGCGCTCCTCGCAACCTATCTCGCGCTCGACATGCCGCAGCACGCGCTGCGGCTGGCTGCGCGCAGCGGGCATCTGCCACGCGACCGCAGCCTCGCGGACGACGTGCAGCCCGAGGCTGACGCCGCTACGGATGCCGGCGTGTCGGTCCAGGACCGGCTCGTGTTCGAGCGTGCGAGGACCGGCCTGTTGCACGGCGAAACGAAGGCGGCAGTTTCGTTGGAGCGTCTGCTGGCCAAGCACCCCGACTACCGGCCCGCCCGCAACCTGCTCGTCACGAACAAGCTCCTGCAAGGCGATATCGCGGGCTACGTCGAGGCCGCCGGCGACGCCCTCGCGCAGGCGCTCGACGACCCCCACGCGCTGCTCAACGCAGCCCGGGCGGCGTTCCTCCGAGGCGGGGTCGAAGCCGCCCGGGCCCTGCAGCCCCGAACCCATGCGCTTGTGCCGGACGCCCGCTGGGGGGGCGACAGCTACCTCGCGCGCGCCGGCGCCTTGGCACTGATGGATGACGCCGACGCCACCGAGGCGGCTCTGAGTGCCTTTCACGATTGGGTGCAGGAGACCGGCGACGATGGGCAGCTCGGACTCGCCGACGCGATCGACGACCTGCTCGAGCGCCGCCAGCACGACCCGAGGGCGCCGCTCGTCGGTCTCGCCGAGCTGATCGTCGGCCTTATCGTGCGCTGGCAGGACCAGGATCCGGAGGTCATCCTCGAGACCTTGGAAGCGAGCCTGGCCAGCATGCCGGGCCTGCTGCGCGAACTCCCGAACATGATCGGCTACCAATCGCCGGCCACCGTGCGCTTCCTGGTCCTGCTGTTGCTGCACGAGGTCGCACCGCCGCCGCCCCGAGGCAGCTGGGCTGCGGTGTTCGAGCAGGTCGGCCGGCATGGTCCCGGGACGCGAGAGGCGCGGCGCGCGCTGCTGCTCTTGCTCGCCGAGACCGGTCGCATCGACGACGACGAGGTCATCGCTCTCGATGGTGACGCCGACCATGACGGCGCGAGCCTGCAGCTCCGTCGCTTGGAGATCAGTGGCGAGGCCGTCCCCACCGGCCTTCCGGCGGCGGACGAGCGGCGCATGGCTGCGGCGCTCGAAGACCTGCAGCGGGGCCGAACCGCGCCCGCCTTGGCGACGCTGAGCGCGCTGCACGAGCGCTACCCGGACTCGCTGCCGCTGGCTTTCAACCTGGCGTTGGCCGAGCGCCTCAGTGGCGGCGAGACCGTGCGCCGCGGCCACGAACGGCTGCAGCGAATGGTGGATGCGCACCCCGAGCACCTGCTCGCCCGGGCCGAGCTGGCGCTCGTGGCGATCGAGACGGGCGACCTGGAGCAGGCTGAATCGCTGCTCGCGCTCCCCGAGGGGAAGCGTCACTTCCACGTGCTCGAGTGGGGGGTGTTCGCCTCGGCCAGCGGGCGGCTGGCCTTGGCCCGCGGGGATGTCGATGCGGCGGAGGAGTTCCTGGACGGGATCAGTGAAACGCTCGGCAGCGAGGCGGCGCCATACCTGGCGCTCGAGGCCGCCATCGATCGCTTCTACCTCGAGCACGATCCGGACATCGACCTGCTCGACGACGACGATGACGACGACGACTACGACGACGACGATGATTACGACGACGACGACGACGACGACGATGACGATGACGATGACGACGAAGACGATGACGACGATGACGATGACGACGACGACGATGACGACGACGACGATGACG
>SLRS01000257.1 GCA_007130855.1 Trueperaceae bacterium
CGGCGTGGAGGGCCCGAGCATCGGCTTCGGCACGACGCTGCGGCTGTTGACCTCGGTGCGGACGAACATCGGCCTCGACGGGATCCTCTACCACACCGCGTTCCCCTGACGGGGCGCGACAGCCGCAGCCGCGCCGCGCCCTCGGTGCCGCCCCGTCAGCGCCCGAAGCGCCGCTCGCGCTGCTGGAAACTGCGCAGCGCCCGGAGGAAGTCGATCTTGCGGAACTCCGGCCAGAACGCGTCACAGAAGTAGAACTCGCTGTAGGCCGTCTGCCATAGCAGGAAGCCAGAGAGGCGCACCTCGCCCGAGGTGCGGATCACGAAGTCCGGATCGGGCGTGCCGGCCGTGTAGAGGTGGGCCTGGATGTCGTCGACGCAGAGCCGCTCGGCCGCCTCGCGCAGATCGTCACCGGCCTCGGCGCGCTCGAGCAGCAGGTGCTTCACCGCGCTCACGATCTCCTCGCGCCCGCCGTAACCGAGGGCCACGTTCAGGTGCAGGCGATCGAAGTGGGCCGTGCTGGCCTCGAGCAGGCGCAACGCCTCCTTGGTGGCTTCGGGGAAGTCGCCGATGTCGCCGATCACGCGCACCCGGACCTCATGCGCTTGCAGGCGTTCGTCGGTCAGGAACTCGCGCGCCTGCGCGGCGAACAGGGTGTGGAGGTGGGCCACCTCCTCCGGCGGTCGCCCGCGGTTGTCGCTCGAGAAGCCCCACAGCGTCATGTGCGTGATGCCCAGTTCGAGCGCCCAGTCGAGCACGTCACGCGCCTTGTCGGCCCCGCGATCGTGGCCGACCGTGTCGTCGATGCCCAGTGCGCGGGCGAAGCGGCGATTGCCGTCCATGATCACCCCGATGTGGCGGGGCAGCCGCTGCCCTGCGCGGACCTGCGCCAGCAGGCGGCGCTCGTAGAGCCAGTACAGCCACCGATCCCAGCCGCGGAGCACGCCCAAGAGGCCGCGTGACCGAGCCGGAGCGCGCCTGGCGCGCACGAGCTTCGGTTCCGGGGCGGAGGTCGACATCGGCTCCGATTGTACCGCCGGCCGCGTGCGCGGGCGCCCAACGGTACGCCCTGGCTACGTGGCGGACCGGTTCGGGCCGCCGCTGTGCGAGCCGGCGGGTACACTGGCGCACGTCCACATGCCGCTCCGCACGCCCTAGGGCCACGCGGTCGGTCGATCGCCACGGCAGCGAGGAGCGCACCCATCTGGGGTGTCGGTGTTCGGGCCGGTGATCCGAAGGAGAGCCAGCATGCCAGGAACCTTCCGTGCCTTCCGTCCAGGCCACCTCGTCGTGGCGCTGCTCGTGGCCTCGCTGGTGGCCTTCGCCCCGGCGCAGGCGGAGGATTGGGCCGCTGTCGAGGCCGCCGCGCAGGCCGAGGGCAAGCTCGTGGTGTACAGCACCACCAGCCGCACCGTCCCGGCCGGCGCGGCCTTCCAGGAGCTCACCGGCATCGAGGTCGAGGTCGTCCGCCTCGGCGAGCAGGACCTGATCGAGCGCGCCTACCAAGAGGGCCGCGCCGGCGTACGCAACGTCGACATGATCGTGGTCGAGGACTGGGTGGCGTCGCGCGAGCTGCTCGCGGCCACCGGCTACTTCGTGAACTACGTGCCGCCGAACGCCCGCGAGCGCTTCGCCGAGCGCTACCAGGATCCGCTGGTGCTGGGATTCATCAACCGCGTGTTCGGCTACAACACCGAGAAGCACGACGCGGACCCGTTCACCAACGTCTGGGAGCTCACCATGCCCCAGTACGCCGGCCGCGTGATGATCCGCGACGTCGCCATCACCGGCGAGCACCAGAACGCGCTCACCGAGTGGGTGCGCCGCAGCGACGAGCTCGAGGCCGCCTACACCGAGCTGACCGGCGAGGTGCTCGAGATGACCGAGCCCAACGCCGGCCTGGAGTGGATCAAGCGCTTCCTCCAGAACGACGCGATCATCATGACGAGCGACACCCGCATCGCCGAGGCCATCGGCGCGCGCGGGCAGGAGAACCCGCCCTACGGCATGTTCTACGTGTTCTCCAAACACCGCGACATCCCGCTGCAGGACCTCGCGCTGTCCGAGTCGCGCAGCATCGAGCCCACGCTCGGTTACTACTACCCGATCGTGCTGCAGCTCGCGGCCGACGCCCGCAACCCCAACGCCGCCAAGCTGTTCATGGAGTACCTGACGACGCTCGAGGGCTTCGCGCCGTGGGCCGACTCGCCCGGCGTGTACACCCCCAACCCCGACCAGGTCCCCTTCGAGGGCGACATGCCCTGGGACTGGTGGGAAGAGCGCCTGTGGGGCTACGACCTCGACTTCGCCGCCCAGCACCGCGGCATCGTGCTCGACACCTGGCTGCGCTACGCGCAGCGCTGAAGCTTAGCGGCGGCCGCGGCGAGGCTGGCTGATCGCCGCGGCCACCGCCCGACCGCCGTCGCGGCGCGCCGCCGCGGTTTGACCAGCGGCGCCGCCGCGCCTTGACCAGCGGCGCCGCCGCGCGGCTCCCACCCCACCCTCGCGTGGCGTGCGCGTCGTGTGCTTCGGAGAGGAGCCCAGTTGATCACCGCGGTGCGCCGCTTCCGCCTGCAGCTGACCCCGCAGCGCCTCTTCGCCGCGCTCTTCTTGCTGGTGCTCGGCTACCTGGTGGTGGTGCCGCTCGGGGTGATGCTGCAAGAGACGTTCACGGTCCACCCGCTCGAGCGCTTCCAGATCCCCGGCGCCATGACCGGCGACTTCACCACCGCCCACTGGGAACGCACCTTCGTCGGGCCCCACAGCTACGCCTTCTTCTACCGCCCGCTGATCAACACGCTGATCATCGCGCTGTCGCTCTCACTGCTGGCGCTGGTGATCGGCGGGGGCCTGGCATGGCTGGTGGTACGCACCAACCTGCCCTTCAAGGGGCTCATCTCCAACGCCGCCATCATCCCCTACGTGATGCCCTCCTGGACGCTGGCGTTGGCGTGGCTGACGCTGTTCAAGAACCAGCGCATCGGCGGTCAGCCGGGCATCTTCCAGGCCGTGACGGGCATCGCGACGCCCGACTGGTTCGCCTACGGCCTGTTCCCCATCACCATCACGCTGGCGCTGCATTACTTCCCCTTCGGGTTCATGCTCATCGGTGGCGCCATCCGCAACATCGACGCCCAGCTCGAGGAGTCGGCCGAACTCCTGGGCGCCTCGCGCGCCACGATCTTGCGGCGCGTGGTGTTTCCGCTGGTGCTCCCCGCCATCTTCAGCACCTTCCTGCTCACCTTCAGCAAGGGTCTGGGCACCTTCGGAACGCCCGCGTTCCTGGGCGGACCGGTGCGCGAGTTCGTGCTCAGCACCTCGCTCTACGCCAACTTGATCGGCCAGCGGCCCGGCATCGGCTACATCGCCGCGGTGGTGATGATCGCGATGGGCGTGCTGGTGCTGTACATGGATCACCGGATCATCGGCGCGCGGCGCAGTTTCGTCACCATTTCCGGCAAGGGTGCGCGGGCCGGCCTGGTCGACCTGGGGCGCTGGCGCACCCCGCTCGCGGTGCTGGTGCTGGGGTTCTTGTTCAGCGTCATCGCGGTGCCGATCGGCGCGCTCGCCGTCGACACGGTGATGCTGCGGCCCGGCATCTACAACCTGCAGAACTTCTCGCTCCACTATTGGATCGGCGAGGCCAGCCTGGCGATCGGCCTCGGCACCGGCGAGCCCGGGATCTTGCGCAACAGCCAGCTGATGGGCGCGCTCGGCAACACCATGCGCCTCGCCGTCGTGGTCGCGCTGGTGTGCGGCGTGTTGGGGATGCTGATCGGCTACACCGTGGTGCGGCTGCGCGGCACGCTGGTGTCGCGGCTCCTGGACCAACTCTCGTTCCTGCCCTACCTGATGCCGTCGATCGCGCTCGGCTCGATCTTCCTGGCCCTGTTCGCAATCGCTCGCGGGCCGATTCCCTCGCTCTACGGCACCTTCTGGCTGCTGGTGATCGCCTGCACCGTGAGCTACCTGCCCTACGCGGTCAAGGCCGGCGTCAACGCCATGATGCAGATCGGTCCCGAACTGGAGGAGGCCGCGATCATGTCGGGGGCGTCGTGGTTCACGCGCATGCGACGCGTGCTGTTCCCGCTGCAGAAGGCCACCTACTTCTCCGGCATGCTGCTGCCGTTCATCTCGGTCACGCGCGAGCTGTCGCTGCTCATCTTGCTGGTGACACCCGCGAACCAGCTCGCCACCACCATCACGCTGCGCTACACCGATCGCGGGTGGTACCCCTACACCAACGGCATGGTGCTCATGCTGGTGATCATCGTGATCACCTCCACCATCGTGTCGCGCCGGCTGATGAAGACCGACCTCGCGAAGGGACTGGGAGGCTGAGATGCCCGCTATCGTCTTGCGGCAGGTGACGAAGCGCTTCGCCGGCGGGCCGCCCGCGGTGCGCGACCTCGACCTCACGATCCCCGACGCCTCGTTCACCACCTTGCTGGGCCCCTCGGGCTGCGGCAAGACCACCACGCTGCGGATGATCGCCGGGCTCGAGTTGCCCACCGACGGCGAGATCGACATCGGCGAGCGCAACGTCTTCTCGCTGGCCCAAGGGCGCTCGCTGGCGCCCGCCAAGCGCGGCCTGGGGCTGGTGTTCCAGAGCTACGCCCTGTGGCCGCACCTGAGCGTGCGGCAGAACATCGCCTTCGGGCTCGAGGTCCAGAAGGTGAACCGGGCCGAGACCAAGCGGCGCGTCGAGGCGGTGGCCGAGTCGCTCCAGATCGACGCCTACCTGGAGCGCTACACCAGTGAACTCTCGGGCGGCCAGCAGCAGCGCGTCGCCATCGCGCGCGTGCTGGTGATGCGCCCGGACGTGCTGCTGCTCGACGAGCCGCTCTCGAACCTCGACGCCAAGTTGCGCATGGACATGCGCGCCGAGCTCAAGCGGCTCCACGCCGAGACCGGCGCGACCGTGATCTACGTGACGCACGACCAGCTCGAGGCACTGACCATGAGCACCCACATCGCGCTGATGCGCGACGGCGTCTTGCAGCAGTTCGCGCCGCCGCTCGAGCTCTACGCCCAGCCGGCCAACCGCTTCGCCGCGGACTTCCTCGGCAACCCGCGCATCAACCTCCTCGAGGGGGTCGTCGAGGCTGGGGCGATCGTCAGCCACGGGCTGCGGGTGCAGGTCGGCGGCGACGGCGTGCTCGCGGCGCGGCCGGGCGAGCGGCTCACGATCGGCCTGCGCGCCGAGGAGCTGCGACTCGAGCGTGAGGGCGGTAGCGGCCGCGCCGCGGTGCGGATCCTCTCGGTGCTGCCGACCGGTGCCGACTGGTACTACCGCGTCGGGCTCGGGGACGCGGTCCTCACCGTCCGCGACGATCGTCACCCCGACCTGCGCGAGGGCGAGCAGGTATGGCTGGTCGCGGCGCCGAACCCGCTCAAGGTGTTCGACGAAGCGGGCCGTTCACGTACCGCGCTGTCCGGCCGCGACGCACCCGCAGCGGCGGCGCAGGCCCCGGGCCCGGCACCGATCGAGCGCCGCGAGAGCGAGCGAGAGGAGGCACGCGCATGAGCACCAGACCGCACCTGCTGGTGGTGACCGGCCTCTCCGGAGCCGGCAAGACGCTGGCGATGAAGGCGCTGGAGGACCTCGACTTCTTCTGCATCGACAACCTCCCGCCGAGCTTCTTGCCGCAACTGACCAAACTCCAGCACCTCGCCGCCGACAGCGGCCGCCGCGTGGCAGTGGCGATGGACGTGCGCGGCGGTGAGTTGTTCGCCGACTTGTTCGTGGCGCTCGACGCGCTGCGCACCGACAGCGTGCCGCACCAGATCCTCTTCATCGACGCAGCCGACGACGTGCTGGTGCGGCGGTTCTCGGAGACGCGCCGGCGTCACCCGGTCAGCGAAGGGCGCAGCCTGTTCGAGAGCATCGCGGCGGAACGGCGCATCCTGGCTCCCGTGCGCGACCGCGCCGACCTGGTGCTCGACACCACCCGCATGACCGGCCACCAACTCAAGGAGCAACTCGCGCACATCGTCGCCGGTCGCAGCCTCGAGGAGGGGCTGGAGGTCGACCTCACCAGCTTCGGCTTCAAGCATGGCGTGCCGCTCGACGCCGACCTCGTCTACGACGTTCGCTTCCTGCCGAACCCGTATTACGATGTCGACCTGCGCCCCTTCACCGGCCTCGACGACCGAGTACGCGACTACGTGCTGGGCCAACCCGACGCGCTGCCGTTCGTCGACGACGTGTCCGGCTTCGTGAAGCGCTGGCTGCCGCGTTTCGCCACCACCGGCCGGCCGCGCCTGACGGTCGCCATCGGCTGCACCGGTGGCCAGCACCGCTCGGTGGCGCTGGCCGAGGCCATCGCCGCGCGGCTGCGCGAGCACCATCCGCACGTGGCCACGTTCCACCGCGACATGCCACGCAGGCTCCGCGCCGGCGATGAGCCGGGCAAGGACCGGGGCTCGGCTGGCTCCGCCGAGGAGGGCGCCGCGCCTTGATCACGGGCGCTCGGGCGCCAGCCGAGCGCTCACCCGTCGCCCGTCCGGGAGCCGCCTCGGAGGCGGCGCCCGAGGCGTTCGCGGAAGGCGCCGGATGTCAGGATGATGGCGAGAGGGAAGGGAGAGTGATCCGATGCTGAGCACGCTGGGCGGTCTGGCGCTCTTCCTGCTGGGCATCGAACGGATCGCGGCCTCGCTCCAGGCGCTGGCGGGCCCGCGCATGCGCCGCGCCATGGCCGGCGCCACCCGCTCGCCCTGGAGGGCATTGGGGACCGGTACCGCCGTGTCGGCTGCCACCCAGAGCGGGACGGCGACCGCCGTGACCGCGCTGGGGTTGGTGGGCAGCGGCCTGGTGGCGGTGCGCGAGGGGATCGCCCTCTCGCTCGGCGCCAAGGTGGGCGCGACCCTGGCGATCCAGCTGGCCGCCTTCAAGGTCACCGAGGCGGCGCTGCCGCTCATCGCCATCGGTTTCGTGCTCAGCCTGTGGCGCAGCGGGCGGCACGTCGGCGGGCTGGTGCTGGGCGTGGGGCTGCTGTTCC
>SLRS01000068.1 GCA_007130855.1 Trueperaceae bacterium
CGCCGAGCGCGGTCCGGCCAACGCCCGCCGCACCGCCCGGACCCGCGCCGCCTCGTCGTCGCCCGGCACCGTCTCGAGCAGCTCGCGGTAGAGGTCGATGGGACGGCGCCGCGCGGGCTCGTTCACGTCGCGCCACTCGCCCGCGCTCGGCCCGGCAGCCCCGCCATCCACACGCAGCCCGGCTGGCCGAGTCGGCGCGGTGTGGAACGCCGATGGCCGCAGCCCCGAATCCCGTCCGGGTCGTACCGGAGACGCATGCCGAGACGCTAGCACGGTGGTCGACCCCACCAGCTCAACTGCGTTGACCCGCGGTCGCCCTCCATGCTGAGCCCAGGCGACGCGGCAGGCGCATCGCCGCGGCCCTCGCCACCCGCCACAGACCCGCGACCGCGACCGTGCTCGTCGCACGTACGACCTAAGCTCCCTGGAGGCAAGGCACATGCGCACGCTCCGCCACCCCGCAACCCTCGCGCTCGTCTTCCTGCTCGCCACGGCCTTCGTCTCGCTCGCCCGCGCAGCGTCCTGGCACCTCCTCGACCGCGGTGGACGTCCGGTCGCGTACGTGGACGTCGAACGCGACCTCACGATCCACCTGTGGGGCGGCGAAGCCGTCGCCTACCTGCACGACGACGGTCACCCCTCGCATTGCCTCGTCTACGCCTTCGACGGCACACATCTCGGTTGGTACGAGGGCGCGATCGTGTGGAACCTGGCCGGGGACGGCGTCGGCTTCCGGGAAGGGACACAGGCGATCGCCGCCGTCCCCGCGGGGCCCAAGGGCGTCAAGCGCATCCCGCCGCTCCGGAGTGTCCGTTCGCTCCCGCGGCCCAAGCCCGCCCTGAGCTACCGCTTCTCGGCCACCACGCTCGAGGCATTCCTCGGCGCGGCCCCGCGCGAGTCCGCCGCGAACACGACCACCTCGTTGCCCTACGCGGCGGCCGGGCAGCGGCTGGGCCTCCGCCGCGTCGAGGAACGCGGGGCCATCGTCGTCCTGATCGACGGCTCGCGGTGGGAGGTGCATGCGTTCGACCGCTTCCACACGCGGTGGTGGCTGCCCGCACTCGATGTCCGCGTCGACCTCGCCCGCAACCCGGTCGGCTCCTACCGCTACGCGCTGACCGACGTCGGTGACGAGCGCACCGTCCTCGCGCGCTACCTCGGGCGATGAACGCGGTCGAGCACGCCCACGTCGGCGCCGACGCCCTCGACGCGCTCCACCGGACGATCGACCTGGACGAGGCGTTCACGCTGCGTCACGACGACGGCTTCTCGTGGTGGCCCGACCGGGTCCCGGTGCGCTTCCGCTGGCGTGCCCCCCGCCCCGGCGACGCCCTACCCGTCTGGCGGCTCTCGGCCGAAGTCGAGGCGATGCGCGGCGTCGATCCGTCCAGCGCCCGCCTGCGCGCCCTCATGCTGCCGATGACCCGGGTCCTGAACCAGTTCTCGACGATCGTCGAAGGTGACGTACTGAAGTTCCGCACGCTCATCGCGCTGGCGCCCGCGGGCACGCTGCACCCCGAGGCGACGCAGGACGCTCTGGCGCCACTGCTGTACCGCGCCGCCTGCATGGTCACGACGGCCGAACGCCTCGCCCCCGCCCTCGCCGAGGCGCTCGCAACCGTGTGTCGCGCCGGGCGGGAGGAGCTTCGCCCCGCCAGCAGCGACCATCCGACCGCCGGCGCCCGATCCACGCCCGCCACCTTGTTCGCCAGCGTGCTCGACATCGCCACGCACGTCGGTACGGGGCCGTCGCCCGAGGCGTGCCGGCCCGACCTCGGCGCGGCCATGCTGGCGCTGCGCCAGGCGGGCTGCGGCATGATCGCGGGGTCCCGCGACGGCAACGACGTCGACGGGTTCAACGTGGTGCTCGAGACGCGGCATGCCACCGCGCTGCTGGAGCTGCGCCTGGACGAGCCCAACCCCAACGTCGGCCACGGGCTCCTCGCCGTCTTGCGCCTGCGCTTCCCCGCCGGCCACCTGCACGGCGACGGCACGACGCTGGCCCACGCGCTCGCCGCCGCCGAGTGGGTCGCCTCGGCCCCGCTGCACGTCTGCGGCGCCTGGACGGCGGGCGTTGCCGGCGGCGACGTGGCCTACTCCGCCTTCCACCCGAACCTCCTGCACCGACCCGCCTTGGGACGCGAGGTCGCGCTCGACGGGCTCCGCCGCGTCCGCTGGGCCTTCGACCACCTCGGCTACAGCGAGCCGTTCTCGCAGCACGGACCCTACGCGAACGTGCTGCTCGGGCGACCGGCCGCCGCGGGCGCGGAGGCCTGAGATGGCCGCTCCCCGCGGCTCGGTCAGCGCTCGGATCATTGCCGATTGGAGGTCGTCGCCGATGAACGTGGGCCGGGGCGGCGAGCGGACCCCACGGTACGATCCCAACTCCAGACGGCGACCAAGCGGTTCGCGATCCTACCCACCGGCGTCCACACGATCCACCACCATCCGGTACCGCCCGTGGTACCATTTCAGCCAACGCAAGCCGTGGGCAAGCGCGAGAAGCTACTCGGCCATGGCCGCCGCGTGCCACACCAACTGCGTTTCCAGGAGGCCGTCTGGCTCGCGGAAGCGCACGGCTTCGACCACGTCCGCACGAGAGGCAGCCACACGATGTTCAAGTCCGCCGGGTTCCCCAAGTTGCTGAACTTCCAGAACGTCAACGGGCTCGTGCCTGCGTACCAGGTCCACCAACTCCTTGCAGCCATCGACGCCCTCGCGAACCGCCCCGATTGAGGAAGGCGCCCATGTCCGTGCTCGATCAGTTCTCGACCACCGTGTTCTTCGATCCCGACAGCTCCGGCTACGTCGCCGTGTGCGACGAGATCCCGGGCGTCTCTGCCTTCGGTCTCACACGAGCCGATGCCCTGCGCGAGTTCGAGACCGTCCTCGACATGGCCGTCGACGCGTACCGCGCCGAGGGTTGGCCCCTGCCGGCACCCAAGCGACCGAGCGATCCGACACTTCCGAGCGGCGAGTTCCGCGTCCGTTTGCCCCGCTACGTGCACGCGCTCCTCGCGCGCCGCTCCGAGGCGGAAGGCGTGTCCCAGAACACGCTCGTCGTCGCTCTTCTGGCTCAGGGCCTTGCATCGGAACCGCCGGCCGTGCATGCCCGTGACACCGCGGTCACGAGTCCGTCGCTCGGGCGTTCGGCGAGCACGGTCCGCCACGGTGTCCGCACGGCGAGCGAGCCCTGACCACGAACCTGGCCGTCGCGGCCTGCCCTTCGTGAGCCAGGCTCGCCGCATCCGGACTCCCATCGTGTCGAGGGTCGCGCCGTACGGCTCGATCACGGTGCCCGGGTCGAGCAGGTCATGCTCCGCCGACGGTACGTGCCATGCGGACGCATGTCGCGCGGCGAAGCTGCGCCTTGCACGAACCGGCGCGATGGATGAATGCCGCCACCGTCACGGCAGCAATCCGCCCCGCAACGCCGGAACCCGCGGCACGTGCGACGCTTTCGCAATGAACGCCGTGCGCACACCTTGTCTCACGCGTGATACAGTCAGACCATGGCCAAGCAACGGGTCACCGTCCGCGACCTCCGCAACCACGGCGGCGACGTTCTCGACCGCGTCGCCGCGGGTACGCGCGTCGTCGTGACGCGCGACGGGCACCCGATCGCGATGCTCTCTCCACTCCCGCGCCCGCACCTCGGGCGCGACGCGCTACTCGAGCGGTGGCGCGGCATCCCGCCGGTCGATGGCGCCGCGCTCCGCAGCGACCTCGACACCCTGCTCGACGCCGACGCCTGATGCCCGCGTCCGCCGCTGCGGGACTCCTCGACACCAGTGTCGTCATCCTGCTGAGCCAGCTCAGCGACGCCACCGTCCTCCCTGAGGTCCCCCTCATCTCGACCATCACCCTCGCCGAGCTCTCCGTCGGCCCGCTCGTGGCCCGAAGCGACACCGAACGTGCCGCGCGCCAAGCCGTCCTCCAGCAGGCCGAGGCTGACTTCGAGCCGCTCCCGTTCGACGACCGCGCCGCCCGCGCATTCGGCCGCGTCGCCGCATCGCTGCGGACCTCCGGCCGCACCGTGAAGGCCAGGAGCTACGACGCCATGGTCGCCGCCATCGCGATCGCGAACGACCTCCCGCTCTACACCGCGAATGCGGACGACTTCGCCGGCATCGACGGACTCTACGTTCGGGTCGTGCCGTCGCCATCAGGGACCGAACGGTGATGCTCCGGGCGGTCAGGCTTGACTGGCTCAGGATCTGGAGTGCTGTCACCGACGAGGTTCGTCGAGGCACGCCCCGTGCGAGAGGCGTCCCTCAGACGCCCTGAGCGGCTCACCTCGACACCTCGTCGCAGCGCATGGGCTGGCGCCCGGCACCTGTTGCGCGTGGAGGTGCTGACGACCGCCTTGATGCTCGGCGCGATCGTCGTCGCTCGAGCCCACCTCGACTGGTCGGCGCTGATCGACAACGAAACGTGACAAGCGGCATCCGCCGTGACCTGGGAACGGCATCCGCCGCTGACTGCGCTAGCCTGCGCCGAGGCCCGTGTCCGTGTCGACGCCGGCCTGACGGACGATCGCCCGCACGGTGCCTTCCGGCGGATCCCCGGGATGGCGCGGGACCGTCGTCCTCGCCCGCGTATGCGGGTTCCACCAGATCTCGTGACTGCCGCGAGCAGAGCGGTCGAACACGAACCCGAGCCGCCGCAAGCGAGTCACGACCTCGTGGTACGTCAGCCCGGCGAGCCGGCCCACGGTGCCGTCACCGGAACCTCCACCTCGAACTCGGATCCCAACGTGCGAAGCCCACTCGGCAAGGGATCGCCGTGTTCTCGGTACGAGTCCAACAGCCGGCGGGCCACGTCGGCGGCGATCTCCAACGCCTCCTCCACCGTGCGGCCCTGCGCCACGAGGCCCGGCAGATCAGCTGCCGTCGCTAGGAACTGGCCGTTTTCGACCTGCTCGACGTGCATTCGGATCGCGAAGCGTTGGTCCATGGTGCAGTCTACGGACCACGTGCGGCCCACAATGGTTTCGTTCACCTCGTTCGACATGGACTAGGTAGCAGTGGACCTCGACCGCATCCGTCGTCACAGCGCGACGACGCCAAGGTCGAGCGCCGCCACGATGGCCCGTTCGACGTCGCGGAGCAGGCCGGTCGGAAGGACACCGAGCGGTTCGACGAGCTTCTTGCGGTCGAGCGTCGTGATCTGGTGGCACAACGCAACGCTGGCGGAGGGCAGCTGCGCAGCGCGGGCCGGGATGGCGATGGCTGTCGGGCCGACACGGAGTTGCCGCTCGGAGGTCGTGAGCGGCACCACGACGACGCTTCGCCAGCGCGCCACGGCGTTGAACGCGTCACTCGACACGACGATGACGGGCCGACGGCCGCGCTGCTCGCTCCCGGAGCGCGGCGCGAGATCGGCCCACCACACCTCGCCGCGCATCACGACGTCGCGTCCCAGCACTCCCGGGCGGCGGCCTCCTCGAGCACCTCGTCGAGATCGGCGCCCGATCCCGCCATCACCTCGGCGTAGGCCTGGATCGCTTCGTGTTGGGCTCGGCGCTCCTGCTCCGTGGTCCACGCCTCGATGGCCTCCCGCGCGACGGTCGTCACGGGCGAACGGATGCGCTGGGCCTGGGCCACCAAACGCTCGTGAAGCTGTGCATCGAGTGGAACGTGGAGGTTCTTCCGAGTACCGCGTCCCATGCTGCGACCTCCGTTCGGTTATACGTCGAGAGTAGCACGCTGGATGCCACGGTATCGTGGCACCTAGCGTGGCACCGGCTCAACCGCGCACGACCCTCCATCTCATCGCACGCATGCACCTACCGAGTGACGGGCGCTACGCCCGAGCCCCCGAGCATCTCGGCATGCCACGATGAAGACGCAGCGCGGCGCACTACCACCGACCCGGCGCAGGCACGCCGCGGCCGCAGCCAACGGAGGCGACCATGCCAGACGAGGCGTACCAGAGCCTGGCAACACGGTTGGACGAGATCCCCAACGGCTTCCCCAGCACGCAGAGCGGCGTCGAGTTGCGGCTGTTGGCGAAGATGTTCACGCCCCAGGAGGCGCGGCTCGCCAGCAGCATGCGGCTGAGCCCAGAGCCGGCCGCCTCGATCTCGGCCCGGGCGAACCTGAGCGAAGAGACCGCGCTCGATCTGCTACACGCCATGGCCACCAAACGGCTCATCCGCATGGCCGCTTCCGACGGCGCGCCGGCGTTCTCGCTGATGCCCTTCGTCGTCGGCCTCTACGAGATGTGGCTGCCCCGCATGGACGCCGAGTTCGCCGCGCTGTTCGAAGCGTACTGCCAGGAGGGCGGGGTCGCCGGCATCGTCCGCGAGAAGCCGCCGCTCCACAGGGTTCTCCCCGTCGACGCAGCGATCCCCTTCCAGGTCGAGATCTTCCCCTTCGAGCGCGCCAGCGCCCTGCTGGAGGGCGCCAAGTCGTGGGGCGTGCGCGACTGCATCTGCCGGGTCCAGAAGCGCATGATCGGCCAGGCGTGCAATCACCCCGTGGAGAACTGCCTGATGTTCGCGCCGGCCGAGCACGCCTTCGCGGGCAGCGAGGACGTCCGACCGATCGACAAGGCCGAGGCGCTCGCGATCCTGCGCGCCGCCGGAGAGGCCGGCCTGGTCCACTCCTCGGGCAACTACCGCCGCGGCAACTCATACATCTGCAACTGCTGCACCTGCAGCTGCGGCGTCATGCGGGGCATCGCCGAGTTCGGGATCCAGCACGCCGTCGCGTCCTCGGCGTTCCGCGCCGCGGTCGATGCCGAAGCCTGCGTTGCCTGCGGCACCTGCTTAGGTCGCTGCCGGTTCGGCGCCCTGTCACTACCCGACAGGGCCGCCGTGGTCGACCTCACCCGCTGCGTCGGCTGCGGCCTGTGCGTCATCACCTGCACCACCGACGCCTTGCGGCTCGAGCGCGTCGCGCGCGACGAGGCTCCCAAGCCACCGGCCACCCAACTGCACTGGATGCGGGACCGGGCCGACGCCCGTGGCATCTCGCTCGACGAC
>SLRS01000263.1 GCA_007130855.1 Trueperaceae bacterium
CCGGCGCCCCCGTCACGGGCTCGTCATCCCCGTACGACCTCGTTGAGCAGTTCGCCCTGCGCGCTCTCGACGCGCACCACCAGCGGCATCTGGCCGATGGCGTGGGTCGAGCAGCTCAGGCAGGGATCGTAGGCGCGGATGCCGGCCTCGATCCGGTTGAGCGCCCCCTCGCTCACCTCGGGCCCCTGCACGAACGCCTTGGCGATCTGGCTGACGGTGCGGTTCATGGCGAGGTTGTTGTGCCCGGTGGCGATGATCATGCGCACGCCGGTGATCAATCCGTGCTCGTCGACGCGGTAGTCGTGGAACAGGGTGCCGCGCGGCGCCTCGGAGACGCCGACGCCGCGGAGGTGGTTGATGCCGGCCTCGGCTCGCAGCGGCCCCTCGTCGAGCTCGGGGTCCTCGAGCAGCTCGCCGAGCCGCTCGACCGCGGCGAGCACCTCGATCAGGCGAGCGCCGTGATAGTGGAACGAACCCTGCGGCACGCGGCCGAACTCGTCGCGGAACTCGGCGAGCGCGGCGTCGGCCAGCGGCGAGCCCATCCGCTCGGCCAGGTTGATCCGCGCCAGCGGGCCCACGCGGTAGGTGCCGGGGGCCTCGCCGTTGGCGCTGGCGTCGCCCTGCGAGGTGGCGGGCGCCGCGCGCTCGCCGCTGATCGGGGCGCGGCCCTGCGCGCCCAGGTGGTAGGGCGACTTGAGGTAGGTGTCGGCGTCGGAGACCTCGCCGATGAACTCGTCGTAGCGCTCGGGCGCGAAGTCCTCGCCGTAGCGGTTGCCGTCGGCGTCGATGAAGCGCAGCAGGCCCTCGTGGTGCTCCCAGTCGCCGCTCCTGGCGACGAGGCCCATGAACAGGCTCGGGAAGGTGCCGAACGCCTCGACCTCTTCGGGGTGCGCGTCGACGATCTCGCCGTAGCGCGCCCAGGCCCAGCGGGCGTCGTGCTGGATGGTCTCGAACTCGGCCAGCAGGCGCTCGCGGGCCGCGCGGTCGATGCCCGCGCGCACGCCGCCGGGGACGGCCCAGGCCGGGTGGATCTTCCTGTCGCCGAGCGACGCGATGACCTCCTGGCCGAAGCGGCGCATGCGGATGCCGCGACGCGCGACCTCGGGCGTCTGCTCGATCAGCCCGAACACATTGCGCTGGGCCGGGTCGGAGTCGAAGCCGAGCAGGAGGTCGGGCGCGCTGAGGTGGAAGAACGACAGCGCGTGCGACTGCAGGATCTGGCCGAGGTTCATCATCCGGCGCAGGCGCAGGGCCGCGGGCGGTGGCGTGACGCCCAGGATGGCGTCACCCGCCTTGGCGCCGGTGAGCACGTGCGACACCGGGCAGATGCCGCAGGTCCGCGCGGTGAGCGCGGGCATCTCGTACACCGAGCGGCCGCGGCAGAAGGCCTCGAAGCCGCGGAACTCGGTCACGTGGAAGCGGGCGTCCTGGACGACGCCAGCGTCGTCGAGTCGCACCGTGATCTTGGCGTGGCCCTCGATGCGGGTCACGGGATCGATGAGGATGCTCTTTGCCACGGCCTTCCCTTCAGCCGAACCGGCGCAGCTCGGGCGCCAGCTCGGGGCTGTCGCCGCTGAGGATGGCCTCGACGGCAGTTCGGATGCGCTCGGCCGACGGCGGGCAGCCCGGCATGAACGCGTCGATGTGGACGACCTCGTGGGCGGCGAGCACCCGCGGCAGGAGCGCCGGCACCACGCCGCGCTCGGGGTCGGGCAGCTGCCCGTGCAGCTGCGTCACGGCGTCGCGGTAGGCCTCGGCGACCAGCTCGCCGGGGTCGCCCAGCGGGTTGCGCATGGCCGACACGTTGCCGTGCACCGCGCAATCGCCGAACGACACCACGAACTTGCTACGCTCACGCACCTGGTGCAGCAACTCGAGGTTGTCGGCGTTGGCCACCGCGCCCTCCACCAGGGTGACGTCGACGTTCTCGGGGAAGTCCTTGACGTCGGCGATGGGGCTGTAGACGAGCTCGACGGCCTGCGCGAGCTCGAGCAGCCACTCGTCGAGATCGAGGAACGACATGTGGCAGCCGCTACAGCCGGCCAGCCAGACGGTCGCGAGTCGGGGCTTGCTCACTTCAGGACCTCCCGGGCCGACTCACGCTGCCTGCGGGCGGTGAGCGACGAGACCAGCGCGCGCTCGACGCGCCGCTCGCCTACCGACGTGCCCTTCTCGAACAGCGCCCCGACGGGGCACACGCTGACGCACTTGCCGCACGAGGTGCAGCTCGTGGCCTCGCCCCAGGGTTGGCCCAGGTCGGCGACCAGGTGGGCCTCGCGGCCGCGGCCGGCGACGCCCCAGGTGTACGCCCCCTCGACCTCGGCGCAAGCGCGCACGCAGCGGGTGCACAGCACGCAGCGGCTCGGGTCGTAGCCGAAGCGCTCGTGGCTCAGGTCCATCGACAAGCGCGCCGCCGGCGGGGTGAAGTGGACGTGGTCGACGCCCACCTCGGCCGCGAGCGTTTGCAGCTCGCAGGCGCCGTTGGCGACGCACACGGCGCAGATGTGCTGGCCCTCGGCGAAGAGCATCTGCAGCAGCACGCGCCGGTGCTCACGCAACTCCTTGGTGTCGGTGTGGACGTCCATCGCGTCGGCGACGGTCGTGGCGCAAGCGGGGCGCGGCCGCGGCGTGCCCGCCACCTCGACCATGCACAGGCGGCAGGCGCCCACGACGGAGACGCCGTCGAGCTGGCACAGGCCGGGCACGTTGATGCCGGCCCGGCGCGCGGCCTGCATGATGCTCTCGCCGGCGGGCGCCTCGACTTCGACGCCGTCGATCATCAGGGTGACGCCGGCCATCAGGCGCTCCTCTCACTGGTGGCTGCGACGGTGGCCTCGGCGGCGACCTTGGGCGGCACCACCCGAGCCTCGTACTCGTCGCGGAAGTAGTGCAGCGTGGACAAGACCGGGTTCGGCGCCGTCTGACCGAGGCCGCAGAGGCTGTCGGTGCGCACCACGTCGCACAGGATCTCGAGCCGGGCGAGCGTCGCGGCGGTGGCGCGGCCTTCGCAGATCGCGTCGAGCAGCTGGTGCATCTCGAACGTGCCGGCACGACAGGGCAGGCACTTGCCGCAGCTCTCGTCCATGCAGAAGCGCATGAAGTAGCGCGCCACCTCGGGCATGGCGACGTCGTCGTCCATCACGATCAGGCCGCCCGAGCCCATGATGGAGCCGAGCGCGAGCAGGCTGTCGTAGTCCATCGAGGTGTCGGCGTGCTCGACCGGGATGCAGCCGCCGCTCGGGCCGCCGGTCTGGGCGGCCTTGAAGGCCTTGCCGTCGGGGACGCCGCCGCCGATCTCCTCGACGATCTCGCGCAGCGTGATGCCCATGGGCACCTCGATCAGACCGGTGTTGCGGAGCTTGCCGGCGAGGGCGAACACCTTGGTGCCGCGGCTGGTCCGGGTGCCGATGCCCGCGAACCAGTCCGCACCACGCCGCATGATGGTGGGCACGTTGGCGAGGGTCTCGACGTTGTTGATCATCGAGGGGTGACCCCACAGGCCGCGCTCGGTCGGATAGGGCGGGCGCAGGACGGGCGTGCCGCGCTGGCCCATGATCGAGGCCATCAGCGCGGTCTCCTCACCGCACACGAAGGCGCCGGCGCCGATGCGGATCTCGACGTTGAACTCGAACTCGGAGTTGAACAGGTTCTTGCCCAGCAGCTTGTGGCGCTTCGCCTGGCGGATCGCCTGCTCCAGGCGGCGCACCGCCACGGGGTACTCGGCGCGCACGTAGATGTAGCCCTGCTTCGCGCCGGTGGCGTAGGCGGCCAGCGCCAACCCTTCGAGCACGCGGTGCGGGTCGTCCTCCATGATCGTGCGGTCCATGTAGGCGCCCGGGTCGCCCTCGTCACCGTTGGCGATCACGGTCTTCTGGTCGGAGACGGCCTTGGCCAGCAGGCCCCACTTGGTGCCGGCGGGGTAGCCGCCGCCGCCGCGGCCGCGCAGGCCCGAGCGCTGCACCACCTCGACCACACCGGCCGGCGTCATGGTGGTGATCGCGTCGCGCAGCGCCGTGTAGCCGCCACGCGCGATGTACTCCTCGATCCGGTTGGGGTCGATCTCGCCCATGTTCTCGAGCACCACGCGCTCTTGGCGGGCGAAGAAGGGGTGCGTCAGCGACAGCTGCTTGTCGGCCACGACCTCGCCGCCCACGACGTGGTCCTCGGCGATGGTGCGGCCGGCCGCCTCGTCGACGTCGGCGTAGAGCACGTCCTCGCCGCCCCTCGTGCGAATCTTCACAAGCGGACCACGCGAGCACAGCCCCATGCAGCCCGTGGCCACCATGCGGACGTCTTGCTGCACGCCGCGCTCCTCGAGGGCCGAGGCGATCGCGTCCTGGGTGGCCTGCGCCCCGCCCGACAGGCAGGCCGTGCTGCCGCAGCAGAGCACGGTGGTGCGGTAGGCGGCCTGCGCCTCGCGTTCCTTCTGCGTCAGATCGAACAGATCGACGGCGTTGGTCATGCCGCACCCCCAGGGACCACCGCGGCGGCCTCGTCATCGGACCGACGGGGCGCCTCGGCTTCGTTGTCGCCGTCCGCGGCCGGCGCGTCCACGCCCGCGGCGCGCAGCGCTGCGACGAGCTGGTCGGGCTTGGCCTTGGCCACCACGACGCCGTCGACCAAGGCGACGGGCGCCAGACCGCAGGAGCCGATGCAGCGCGCCTGGAGCAGCGACACCGCGCCGTCGGCGCGGGTCTCGTCCTGGCCCACCCCGAACGCCTCGGACACGCCCTGCATGAGCGCGTCGGCGCCCTTGACGAAGCAGGCGGTGCCGGTGCAGACGGTGCAGGTGTGCTCTCCGCGGGGCTCGAAGGTGAACAGGTGGTAGAAGGTGGCGACGCCCAGGACGCGGCTCGGCGGCAGTTCGAGCGCGTCGGCGACGGTGCGCAGCACGTCGCCCGAGAGGTGACCGTAGATGTCCTGCACGGCGTGCAGCACCTCGATCAGGGCGTCGGCGCGGTAGCGCACCTTCTTCAGTTGGGTGTTCAGCAGTGCCGCGCGCGGATCGTCCGGGGGACGGACCGGCGCGCGGTCGCTGTGGGCGTTGCCCGCGGCGGCGTGCTCGCTCGCCATGGTCATGGCCGGTCACCAGCGGGATCGGGTCGCATCGACGCCCTCGGGGATGGGAACAGGTTCATCGCGCCGTCCTTCCGCCCGACCGAGATCGTGCTCGCAACCACGGTGGGCCACTCGATCGAGAGCCGCGGGAGCGGCCTCGGGCCCACTCACCGCCACGAGTATCGCGGCGACGGCCGCCCGGTCACTAGTGAAGAACGTCCTCAGGCGCGACGCAGCGCCTCTTGCTGCGGGCGCGAGCGCAGGCCGCAGCCGCTCGCCTCCCGGCCGGCCTCAGGCGTCGGGGCCGCGACGGTCGTGCAGCGCAGCCTCGAGCGCCGCCACGCGCCGCTCGAGTGCGGCGAGGCGCGTCTCGAACTCGGCGGGGTCGCCGACCCCGCGCGCGCCTTCCTCGCTGTCGACTCGCGCCTGCTCGTGCTCGGCCGCCGGCCGCACCCGCGGCCGCAGGCGCGTCTCGTCGCTGCCGAGCGTGTGGCGCCAGCGGTCTTGGCTCTGGCCCGGCGCGCGGCCCAGGTTCACCACCAGCGGCGAGGAGCGCTCGGCCAGCCCCCGCAGGGCCGCCTCCACCGAACCGTGGTCGCTGGGCACGCGGTAGCGCTCGATGCGCGCGCGCAACTCGCCCGGCGTCTGCGGCCCCCGCAGCATCAGCACCGCCAGGAGCGACACCTCCAACTCGTCCACCCCCAGCGTGCGGTGCAATTGGTGGCGATGCTTGGGTACCCGGTCGCTCACGTCCTGCACGGTGGCGGCGAAGCCGCGCTCGCGCAGGCGGAAGGCGGCCTCGGTCACCTCCTGCAGGTGGTACGTGCTGATGGGGTCGCGATTGGTGCGTTGGTTGCAGGCGGTCACGAGCGCTTGGCTCGAGAGCGGGTAGGCGTCCGGCGTGGTGCGGTCCTTCTCGACCAGGGCTCCCAAGACCCGGACCTCGACGTCAGAAAGCGGCATGGGCACAGCCTAACGCCCATCGAGCACGCGTGCAGCCGGGCCGCCGCGCCGGAATGTGACGATATGGGACACAACTCTCTACGAAGAGACGCTACGGTGGGGGTATCAGATTGGAGGACCGGATGAAGGGAACCGTGACGGTCGACGAGTCGCTCTGCAAAGGATGCGCGTTATGCATCCCGGTATGCCCCAAGGGGCTGCTGCGACTCGCCGGCGCACGATTCAACGCCCGAGGGGTGCACCCGGTGGAGCTGCTGGACCCCGCGAGCGAATGCACCGGCTGCCAGCTCTGCGCCACCATGTGCCCCGAGGCAGCGATCTCCGTCTACCGCGCCAAGCAAGCGGCCTGAGAGGAGGCGCACGTGGCACGCGAACTGCTCAAGGGCAACGTGGCCTTCGCCGAGGCCGCCGTCAGGGCCGGCTGTGAGGCCTACTTCGGCTATCCCATCACCCCCCAGACCGAGGCGCTCGAGCACATGGCCACGCGCATGCCCGAGCTTGGCCGGGCCTTCGTCCAGGCCGAGAGCGAAGTGGCGGCGATCAACATGGTCTATGGCGCCGCCGCCGCGGGCGTGCGGGCCATGACCTCGTCGTCGGGCCCGGGCATGAGCCTGATGATGGAGGGGCTGTCGTACATGGCCGGGTCGGAGGTGCCGGCCGTGGTGGTCGACGTGATGCGCGGCGGTCCCGGGCTGGGCAACATCGCGCCGGCCCAGAGCGACTACTTCCAGATGGTGAAGGGCGGCGGGCACGGCGACTACCGCCAGATCGTGCTGGCGCCCTCGACCGTGCAGGAACTCATCGACCACACGGTGCTCGCCTTCGAGCTCGCCGAGCGCTACCGCATCGTCTCGATCGTGCTCGCCGACGGCTCCCTGGGCCAGATGATGGAGGGCGCCGAGCTGCCCCCCATGCAGGAGGTGCGCCCCGTGTCGGAGCG
>SLRS01000232.1 GCA_007130855.1 Trueperaceae bacterium
GATCGCGACGAGCATGAGCACCATGGTGTTGGCGAACTTCTCCCACACCAGGCTGGCGACCGGGGCCTTGTAATAGAAGGACGTGCCGAACTCGCCCCGGACGACATTGCCAAGATAGATGACGTACTGCTCGAAGAGCGGACGGTCGAGGCCGAAGCGCTCGCGCACCGCGGCGCGGTCCTCGGGGCTGAGCCCCTCGGTCACCAGCGCGGCGGTCGGGTCGGGGAGACCGAGGCGGAACAGGAAGAACAGCACCGTCACGATCACCAGGAGCGTACCGACGGCCTGAACGCCGCGTCGAAGGACATAGGTTCTGTTCACGGCGACCTCATCGAGGTCGGGGGGCGCGCGGGCGCGCGCCCCCCGAGTGTGCATCCGAGCTGCTCAGCTCAGGGAGCTGCTCAGTTCAGGGGGCGACGATGCGCCCGGCATCGTTCCACGTGAACCCGGCGGCCTCGAGCTCGGCGCGCGCGGCGTCCATGTCGAAGTCGAAGCGCTCGACGAAGGGGTTGTGCCAGAAGGCGTTCACCGGCGCCACGACGCTCGAGCCCACCTCGCCGCGACCGTCGAGCAGCACGTTCACCATGTGCTGCCGGTCGGTGGCCATGGTCAGTGCGCGGCGCGCCGCGGCGTTGTCGAACGGCGCGTTGCGCAGGTTCCAGGTCATGTGGAAGTAGCCGAAGTCCGGCACCCCGACCACGACCAGGTCTTGGTTCTGCTCCGCGAGCGGGATCTGGCCGGGCTCCATGCGCCAGGCCGTCATGTCGAGTTCGCCGGTCTGCATGCCGGTGAACACGCCCTCGCTGTCGGCGTAGACGATCATCTCCATCGCCTCGATGTCGATGTCGGCAGCGGCGAAGTGCTCCGGGTACACGGTGAGGCGCTTGTACTCACCGCGGTCGTAGCGGTCGAACTGGAACGGACCGCTGCCGATCTGCGGGATCTGGTCGGGAGCCAGGTCGGCCGGGTCGGCGATGTCGCCCCAGATGTGCGCCGGCAGGATGGGGATCTGCGACAGCGTCACGGTGATGAAGGGGGCGAAGGGGGTGGCGAGGTTGAAGCGGACGCCCAGCGGCCCGGTCACCTCGACGCTCTCGATCGGCGACAGGAAGGCGCGGAAGTAGCCGAAGTCCTGATCGACGTAGTAGTCGAAGGTGAACTTGACGTCCTCGGCCGTGACCGGCTCACCATCGTGGAAGGTCATCCCCTGGCGCAGGGTGATGTCGATGGTGACGTCGTCGACCGCGTCGATGCTGGCCGCGGCCCAGGGCAGCGGCTCGATCTCGGGGCTGAGGCGCACGAGTTTGTCGTAGTACATGCGCATCCACTTCCAACCCCACACCGACGTCGAATCGAGCGGGTTGAGCGTGTCGGGCTCTTGCGGCGAGCCGATGGTGAGCACGCGGTCGTCGGTCAGGGGCGTCGCCTGGAGCGGGGTCCACTCGTTGTAGAGACCCTCGCCGGCCATCGTCACCATGTCGCTCCAGCGCGTGGCGTTGTAGGCGATCACCTCGTCGCGGTGATACAGGACCACGAGCGGCGCCTCGGGCGCCACGAGTTCCTGCATCTCGTGCACGATCGCGCGCCGCGCATCGGCATCGAACTCGGCCGCCTGCGCGTCGAACAGCGCGTCGTACTCGGGGTTCGAGTAGCCGCCGGGGTTGTTCGAACCGAGGCTCGTCTGGCGCGAGTCGAGGGTCGAGAGGAAGTGCTGCGGGTCGAGCCGATCGACTCGGCCCGACCAGCCGAGGATGGTCACGTCGAACTCCTGTTGGTCGTAGAAGCGCTCGAGCAGCGTCGAGAACTCGAGCGGCCGGACGATGACGTCGAATCCGAGTTCGCGCCAGGTCTCGGCGACCATGAACGCCGCCTCGTAGCGGATGGGGTCGTAGGCCTCGGTGGTGGTCAGGATCTCGATCTGGGGGACGGGCTCCTGGGCCTGCGCCGTGAAGACGCCGAACGCCAGGGCCAGCGCCACCAGTGACGCCACCATGGTGGAACGGGTACGGGTGCCTGTTCGCATGTGTTGCCTCCTATCTTGAGGACACGTGCTTCATACCACGCCCGCGCCGATCAGGGTTCACGGAGCCCCGGCCAGCGCCCAGCGGCGCCGATCGGGGCCGGCGTCAGCGCGTCCGGCCGGGGGCGACAGCGGTATGAAAGGTAGGGTAGATTGCCGGGGATGTCACGCCGTCCTCGTCGCGCCCATCGACTCGCCGCCTGCGCCGCCGCGCTCGTGCTGTTCGGGGCCGGCTGCGTCCAGCGCGGTGACTCGCTGGCACCCATGCTGAGCATCCGCGAGCCGCGCTCCGGCGCTACGAGCACGAGCGTCGACTTGCGCATCGTCGGTTACGCCATGGACGACGACGGCATCGCCGCGGTGCGCGTCGACGGCGTCGATCTGCTCGCGACCCCGGCCTACGCCTCGGAGCGCGGCAAGCGGCTGGTCGAGTTCTTCTTCACCATCCGCGACCTCACCGACGGTGACGTGACCGTCACGATCGAGGCCGAGGACACCACCGGCCGGATCACGGTGCTCCCCTATCGCCTGCATCTCGACGGCACCCCGCCGACGCTCGAGTTGCGCTCGGTGAGCGCGCTCGGTTCCGGCCGACTGCGGGTCGAGGGCGTGGTACGCGACAACACGCTCGTCACCAGCGTGCGCATCAACGACGTACCGCTGCAGTTCACGCCGGCGCCGGAGTACACCTTCCGGGTGGACGTTGCCGACGTACCAGGAGGCGAGATCGTGGTCGAGGACGCTGCTGGGAACGTGACGCGACAGGCGCTACGGTGAGCGATCACGAGCGCGACGCCCGGGATGCGGGGCTTCCTGACGCGTCCCCCTCGACCGACTCCAATCGACAGCCCGGCGGCCGCCTGCGCCACAGCAGCGAGGCACTGCTCGCCGATGCCCTGGCGCCCGACGAGGCCTTCCGGCTCGACGCGGAGCGAGGCAACCACGACCTGCTACAGCTGATCAAGCTGTTCGGCCTCGAGGGGCCACTCCGGCCGATCAACCCTTGGGAGCTCGAGGACCCGCACGGGCGGCACCTGATCCACGCCGGCTCCTACGCCGCCATGCCCTTCGGCGAGGCGTACCCGGGCATCGTCGACTTCGCACGTCGCTACCTCGAGACGGCCCCCTCCACGGTCGCCTTCCCGCAGCAGAGCGCCTCCGCCTGGCGCGCTGCGCTGCAAGACACCCTGATCGGGATCCTCGCTTCGGTGGCGCCCAGCCACACCGACAGCCAGGTCTTCCTCTCCAACAGCGGGGCGGAGGCCGTCGAGACGGCGCTGAAGTTCGCGCGCGCGGCGCGGCCCAAAGCCACCACGCTCGTCAACTTCTCGCACGCCTACCACGGCAAGACGCTGGGCGCGCTGTCGGTGACGGCCAACGAGGAGTACCAAGCGCCTTTCCGGCCACTCCTCGGACCGGTCCGCACGCTCCCCTTCGGTGACGCCGAGGTGCTGACCAACGCGTTGCACGAGATCGGTCCCGACCGCGTCCAGGCAATCCTGGTGGAGCCCGTGCAGGGCGAAGCCGGGGTGATCGTGCCGCCGGCGGGCTTCCTGCGACACCTCGGCGAGCTCGCCAAGGCGCACGGGATCCCGGTCATCGCCGACGAGATCCAGTCGGGCCTGGGCCGGACCGGTCACTGGTTCGCCAGTGTGGCCGACGGGCTCGATCCCGACATCGTGACGTTGGCGAAGCCGCTGGGTGGCGGGCTGGTGCCGATCGGTGCCACCATCGCCCGGCGCGACATCTACCGCGCCATGCTCAAGGGCACCCACTCCAAGCGCCACTCCAACACCTTCGGCGGCGGCGCCTTCGCCTGTGCCGTAGCACTTCGCTCGCTCGAGGTGATCAACGACGAGGGGTTGGTCGAGAAGGCCCGCTCCGACGGCGCCTACGGGCTCGAGCGCCTACGGGCCATCAAGGCTGCCCACCCGCACCTGATGGGCGAGGTGCGGGCCGCGGGCATGCTGTTCGCGATCACCATCAGGCCGGTGCTGCCGAGCCGGCTCATCCCCATCGATCCCTCGTTGATGCCGTTCCTCTCGGCGGCGCTGGGGATCGCGGCGCTACACCGCGCCGGCGTACACGCCTGCTACTCCAACAATGGCGAGGGCGTCATTCGCCTGACGCCCCCGCTCACGATCCCACGGGCCACGCTCGCGGAGCTGTTCGACCGGGTGGACGCCATGGCCGATCGCCACAAGCGTCCCATCGGGATGCTGCGGCTCCTGAGCGCGAGCGACATGACGCGCCTGGTGCGCCTGGCCTTCTGAGCTGCGCTGCACGGTCACTTGACCTGAACGAACGCGCCGAGCACGGGTCCTGAGCGGACGCCCGTGCTCGGCGTCTTGGGGTGCCCGCGCCTGGGCCGGCGCCCGGCGGCGGTCGTACGCCGCTCTCAGCTCTCACCGGGCTCCCATCTCCATGCTAGAATCGGGGCATCGACTGGAGACGGTCGGCGTGGCTGTGAGCCACGCCTTCCTCCTGGACCCTGGAGGTCACACGCATGCGATTTCGCGCGCTCCTACCCGTGCTGCTCGTGATCGGGTCGTTCGTCGCCGTGGTGGTGGTGGACGGCTCCCCTCCGGCGCCCGGCCTCGCCATCAGCGCCAGCGCCCAGTCGGAGGTGGTGCCGTTCCCACTGGACGAGCTCCACGTCCCGTTCCTCGATGAGTGGTTGGCGAGCGGTCATGCCGACGCTACCTCCCGCTCCTTCACCTACTGGGACGGCGCCGATCCCCCGCTGGTGCCGGTGGCCTGCGCGAAGTGCCATTCCGGCGCGGGCTTCGACCACTTCCTCGGGCTCGACGGCTCCGAACCGTTCGATGTCAGCGCCCCGGCCGAACCCGGCGTGATCACCTGCGTCACCTGCCACAACCCGGTGAGCATCGCCCAGACGGCCGTGACGATGCCCTCGGGCGCCATCCTGACCGACCTGGGCAGCGAAGCGACCTGCATGGAGTGCCACCAGGGCCGCGCCAGTGGCGTCTCCGTCGCGGCCGCGATCGAGCGCTCCGGCGTCCTCGACCACGATCAGGTGATGGAGGCCCAGCCGTTCCTGAACATCCACTACTACGCTGCGGCCGCGACGCTCTACGGTAGTCAGGCCCTCGGCGGCTTCCAGTACCCGGGCAGGTTCTACCAGCCGCGCTTCGAGCACGTGCAGGGCTACGCCACCTGCCAGGGGTGCCACGATCCGCACTCGCTGCAGATCGACCTCGTCAGCTGCGCCACCTGCCACGTCGGCGTCGAGACGATCGCCGACCTGCGCGACATCCGCATGGAGGGCTCGCTCGTCGACTACGACGGGGACGGCGACATCACCAAGGGCATCTACTACGAGATCGCCAACTTGAAGGACATCCTCTTCGACCAGATCCAGGCGTACGCCGCCAACGTCGTCGGCGAGCCGCTCGGCTACTTCGACGCCCATCCGTACTACTTCTACGACCTCGACGGCGACGGTGTGATCTCGCCCGAGGAAGCGGTCCGACCCAATGCCTACCTCAGCTTCACCCCACGCCTGCTCGCGGCGGCGTACAACTACCAGGTCGTGAAGAAGGACCCGGGCGCCTACTCGCACAACCCGAAGTACGCGATCCAGCTGCTGTACGACTCGATCGAGGACCTCGCCGGGGCATTGGGTGCGGGCCCAGCCGCCGGTATCGTCAGGCCGGGCGCAACCACCGCGGCCGCAGCGCCCACGACGCTCGACCCCATGCTCACGAGCCTGTTCACCCGCAGCGCGCCGAGCAGCGAGCGGCTGGTCAGCGACATGCGGCAGCTCCGCACGGAGTTCCAGATCGCCGACCTCGGCATCGTCTTGGGGTTGCAGCGCGACGACGCACCGCACTTCGACGCCAGCTCTCGCTCGTGGCGCAACTGGGATGCGGCCGGCGTCGTCCCGGCGGCCTGCTCGACGTGCCACACGGCCACCGGGCTCCCGTTCTTCCTGGCGCACGGGGTGGCGATCGCCGAGCCGCCCAGCACCGCCATGAGCTGCCTCACCTGCCACGCCAACGAGGTCGACTTCGCGCTCTACGAAGTCGACGAGGTGACGTTCCCGAGCGGCGTCACGATCGACACCGGCGGCTGGGGCAACAACATGTGCGCCGTGTGTCACATGGGGCGCAACGCCGGAACCGCCGTCGCCCAGCGCGTGAGCGGTCTCGACGACGACCAGGTGGACGAGCGCCTGGCGTTCGTGAACATCCACTACGGCCCGGCCGCCGCGACCCGCTTCGGCAGCGTCGTCCACAGTGGCTACGAGTACGCAGGCAAGGCCTACGTCGGCTTCTTCGAGCACCATCCGAACTACATGACGTGCTCGCAGTGCCACGATGCGCACAACCAGGCGGTGTACGTCGCGAGTTGCGCCGGCTGCCACCCCGGCGTCAGCACGGTCGCCGACATGCGCGACATCCGCGAGTTCTGGGACGACTTCGACGGCGACGGGGACACCGACAAGGGCATCTACTACGAGATCCAGAACCTGCACGAGGCGCTCTACGAAGCGATCCAGACCTATGCCCGCGATGAGATCGGGCAGCCGATCGGCTACTTCGGCGCGCACCCGTACTTCTTCTACGACCTCGACGGCAGCGGGGTCATCACGCCCGAAGAGGCCACCCGGGCCAACGCCTACAGCAGCTTCACGCCGCGCCTGTTGCGCGCGACCTACAACTTCCAGGTCGTCCAGAAGGACCACGGCATCTACACCCACAACCCGATGTACGCCATCCAGCTGCTCTTCGACTCGCTCGAGGACCTCGGTGCCGACGTCAGCGGCCTGACGCGGCCCGACGCCGGCCTCTATTGAGTTCCTGAGCTCCGCTCGTCCCGCGCCGTCAGGCGCAGGCAACACCACACGCCCGCGGGGCCCGACCGATCGCTCGGTCGGGCCCCGCTCCGTCGTGCGTGCCC
>SLRS01000166.1 GCA_007130855.1 Trueperaceae bacterium
CATGTTGCCGTCCGTCGATCGAGTGGAGCAGATGACGACTGCACTGGAAGCCGTGGCGGAGGCCGCCGACGACGACGTCGAGGCTCCGCGGCTGACGCGAGTGCTGACCTTCGAGCGGGTCCACTTCCGCTACGGCGGCGCGCTGCAGGTACCGTACGCGTCCTCCGGCACCGCTGTCGGCGACGTGTCTGCGACCTGTGCCGCGACCGAGGTCGTCGGCCTGGCTTCTCCCGTCATCGAGGCGATCACTGGCTCGCCGGGTGGGTCGGAGCCCGCGACCGCCGTCCTACACGACGTGGACCTGGTGATCCATGCGGGCAAGACGACGGCGATCGTCGGCCCGTCGGGTGCCGGCAAGAGCACCGTTGCCGATCTGGCGGTGGGTCTCCTGCGACCAACCGACGGTCGTGTCGCCGTCGACGGTGTCACGCTCGAGGGCGCGCGCGTCCACGCTTGGCGCCGGCACCTCGGGTACGTCAACCAAGACACGTTCCTCTTCAACGAGACGATCCGCGAAAACCTACGCCTGGTGCGGCGCGACGCCAGCGATGACGACATCCGGGCGGCGCTCCAGGGCGCCTCGGCGTCCTTCGTCGACGCACTCCCCGACGGGCTCGATACCGTCGTCGGCGACCGTGGCGTCAGGCTGTCTGGAGGCGAACGGCAGCGCATCGCGCTCGCTCGCGCCATCTTGCGCACGCCGACGCTGCTGATCCTCGATGAGGCGACGAGCGCGCTGGACCCGGAGAACGAGCACGTGATCCAGCAGGCCATCGAGCGCATGGCGGGGCAGCTGACGATCTTGATCATCGCGCACCGTCTCGCCAGCGTGCGGCGGGCGGACATGATCTACGTGATGGAGCGAGGGCGCGTGGTGGAGGCCGGCACCTGGGACGACCTGGTGGCCCAACCTGACGGGCGCTTCAGGGCGTTGTGCCTCGCGCAGGGTCTGGCGGCGGTCGACCGCGCCTCCCAGCACGCGGAGAGCGTGGCGCCGTTCAGGGGGGCATGAGTCCGCGTAGCAGCGACGTATCGACGCCTCTAGCGGGCCGATCCTCGCTGAGCGCAGAGCAGATGCACGCAGGCCCACCATCACCGCTCGCCACGGGCCGGAGCCTATACTCGAGCGCGTGAGTGGCGTGTGCGGCATCATCGACTTCTCCGGGCGACCCGTGGAGCAGGCGGACGTGGACGCCATGGCCGCCGCTGCGCCTTACCGTGGAGCCGACGGCCTCGGCACGTGGCGGAGCACGGCTGTCTCGCTCGTGTACCAAGCGTCGCACGTCACTCCCGAGTCCGTTCGGGAGCGCCAGCCGTTCGAGGATCCCGCGAGCGGCTTGGTCGTGATGGCCGACGCGCGCATCGACAACCGCTCGGAGATGATCGCCGCGCTTCGCTGCACGTCGCGTGCCACGCCGGCCGGGAGCTCCGCATGGACGGATGTCGACATCGTCGTCGCCGCCTTCCTCGCCTGGGGTGATGACGCGGCCGCCCGGCTGATCGGCGACTTCGCGATCGTGACCTGGGACCCGCAGCGGCGACGGCTGTTCGCTGCGCTGGATCCCATGGGCATGCGATCGCTTGCCTATAGGTGGGACGAGACGCGCTTGTTCTTCGCCACAGAGGTGCACCAGGTTCTTGCGGCCCCCGGTGTCCCCGTCCGCTTGTTCGAGCCTGCCATCGCGGCGCACCTGGTCAGCGCCTACGAGCACTATGATTGGACGCCGTACGAGGACGTGCTGCGACTCGCTCCAGGACACGCGCTCGTCGTGGAGCGAGGCAGCCTGCGGTTGAAGCGCACCTGGGACGTCGATCCCGGTGCGCGCTTGGGAATCAGGAGCGAGGCCGACCACGCCGAGATGTTTCGCACCCTCTTCGCGCAGGCCGTCAGCGCTCGATTGCGGTCGCGGCGTGGGATTGGCGCATTGCTCAGTGGCGGCGTCGATTCTGGCAGCGTTGCGTCGATGGTCGGCACGATTCTGCGTGAGCGCGGTGCAGACCCGGCGGGCTTTCGCACGTACTCATGGGCCTTCGATGAGTTGCACGAGATCGACGAAAGGCATGTCAGCGACCAGATCGTCGCCCACTTCGGGTTCACCTCGGTAGGCGTGGCAGCGGACAGCCGCTGGCCGTTGTGCGATCATCCGGCGCACGGCACCCCCCGCGACGGACCGTTCTGTAGCGTGTATCAGGCGCTGATCGAGCAGGCGCTTGGTCAAGCGCACGGTGACGGTGTCGGCCTGATGCTGGTGGGCCTTCGGGGCGACGTCCTCGTCGGCGAATCGGTGACCGACACCCTCGGGCTCTTGCTCAACGGTCGCTGGCGCGCCATGGCTCTCGAGCTGCAGGCGTACCGGCGCTTGCGTCGCACGACCCTGCGGTCGGCTGTTCGTCGCGAGCTGCTGCAACCGGCGGCGTCGTTGCTCACCGCACAGCTGGCGCTCGCGGGTCTGCGTCGCGCGCGGCGCCAGCGGCGGCGAAAGCCGCCACCGTGGGTGCGCACCGACTTCCTCGCGCGCACCGGCATGGCCGAACTGGCCGACGCAAGGACGCACGCTCCACCGGGCCTTCGCGGTGGTGCCCGCCGAAGGCGCTACGAGGCCGTGTTCGCGAACCTCGTCGCGAGCGCCATGACCTGGAGTGAGAAGCTGCACGCGGAGGCAGGACTGGCGATGGCGGACCCGTGGAGCGACCGGCGCCTCGCGGAGTTCGTGATCGCCGCGCCGCAATGGATGGTGCAGCAGCTGCATGCACCGAAGCGGTTGGCGCGTGAGGCGATGCGCGGCGTGATGCCCGAGGCCGTACGCAGATCCGTCGCCAAGATCCCACCGTATCCGCTGTACCGGCGCGCCCTCGAGGACCGCGCCGCGCACGTCATCGAGGAGGTGCTTCGCGATCCTCTCGCACAGACGCTTGGGTACATCGACGCTGACGCACTTCGGGCGCACTACGCGGCGGTGCGCAGCGGGGCTCGAGACGATCCTGGACTGTGGCCGGTCCTCACGCTCGAGCTCTGGTTGCGTGCACACCATGCGGTGTGATGCCTGTGCCGAGTCGCTGCGACGGGGGTGCTAATTTGCGATATCTCACATGGAGATAGGAGGTGTCGATATGAGCACGAAGCAGCCGTACGAAGCTCCCAAACTGCAGGACTGGGGCGCTGTCATCGACCTGACGCAGCACGGCAGGACGGACGGGCCAGGAGATTCATTCTTCGCAGAGGGTAGCGTCTTCCCGCCGCCGTTCAATGGCGCCAGCTAACCAGCGAGGTCACGGTCTCGAGCCGTGATCAGAGGGGACGCACCCGACGCCACAGTCGATGGATGCGTCCCCTCTTCCTGCGATCGAGCGGCGGTCGCTATCGGTTCGCTTGGCCCGAACGCCATGAGGCCGCCGTCAACCGCGGCGTGAGGTTATCGGGTGGTGACGAGGTCCTTGGTGCCCTCGACCCGGAGCGTGCTGATGGACGACGACGTTCCGGCCGTCGTGCGCTGAGCTGGCCGGCCCGCACGAAGACGGGTTCAGCTGTCGTCGTTAGCCTCGATCCGCGCTCACGCCGCCCGCCACGATCTCGAGCGTCTCGCCCCGATAGTGCAACCTCGGGATGCCTGCGGGCGCGTCGGGCTCCGCGGGCGCTAGCCTGACGTCGAGCCCGCGCTGACGCAGGGCATGGAAGGCCGCGAGGGCCGCCACCGACTCTCGCTGCCCGGCAGCAACACCCAAGAGCCGGAGTGCCCGCTGGAGGCCGCGCCTGAGCCGGCGCCAGTCCTGCCCCGTGACGGCGCCTTCGGGCGCGCCGCTGCGGCGCCTCGCTGGGCGGTTCAACTGCTCGATCGAAAGCGACCCACCGGCCCGAAGCTGCCGTCGGACGCGATGGACCAGCGGGAGCATCCGTACCAGCATCGCGGCTTCGCGCGCGAGATCGGCGAACTCGAGCGGCAGACGCTCGAGATCACGCGATCCGCGCTCGGGGACGGCGCGCAGATTCCACCAACGCCGCTCCCACCACGACGGCACACCCAGGACCAGCCGCTCGCTCCGCGGATCGCAGCGGCGCAAGTACGTCCGTACCGTGCGGCTCACGCCGAGCACGCGCGCGCGTTCCAGCACCGCGTCGGTCGTCAGGCCGTAGCGCGCGATGAGAGCCTCGAAGTCGGCGTAGTCGCGCGGCTTGACCTGCCACGCGTCGCTGCCCCAGCAGCGGTTGAGGGCCAGGCCCACGATCAACGCGTCGACCCCCTGGGGGATGCGCACGGGCGCACCCTCGACATGTGCGACCGTGGCGGCGGCCATGACGGCCTCGCTCAAGCGCCTGGCCACGTGATGCGCGGGTCGGCGGTTGTGGCTGTTGTGTACGATCCGCCGATGCACGTCGATCCTCACGTCGAGGGAACCGTGGCTGAGGCTGGCTGCCTCGTGCCCCAGATACTCGGGACCGTGGGCGGCGAGCAGGTCGTCGGCGGCGTCGGCACGCCAGTCGATGCGCCAGCCGGCCGAGCGCGCCACGTCGCAGGCCAGGGCGGCCTGCGTCTCGGCGACCAGGAGGTCGACGTCGGCGTACATGCGTAGACCCGCCGACGGATAGACGAACTCGGCCAGCTGGAAGCCCTTGAACGCGAGCACCGCGATGCCGGCGGCGTCCCACGCCCGCAGCAGCGGCGCGAGCGCCAGGCGCGTCGCGAGGTGGCGCGCCGTGGCGGAGATGAAGTCGCTGCGCAGGCTGTCACGTTGGGGGTGCTCCGGCAACCGCACGAAGGCGTGCCCCGTGAGACCGTAGGCCCGGAGCGTGGCGAGGTCGGGGTGCGCGCGCTCGTCGCCGAAGAGGTAACGCTCGAGCGCCGAAGCCGGCGAGCGGGTGTCGCGCGCAAGCCTCGGCCGGCGGTGCGCGGGGGTGACGGGGAGCCTCTGCATGGACTCTCTCATGGTATGGCAAGCGCGCGCGGCGCCCGGGGGAGGCGTCACAATGACCGAGACCGCGCGCGTTTGCCGTGGCTCCGTCTTCGGTTCTCCGAGGGCCCCCGACTCCGGTCCGGGTGGACCGTCCTCGAGTATGTCGCCGCGAACTCCTTGCCGCACGGAAGAGACTCTAGAGTACGCCATGGCTTGGAGCGTGAACAAGGCCAAGCGGTTCATGGTCGGCGCGGTGTCGCTGCCGAACCGAGTCCGCACGGCGAAGACGCATTGGCTGGTGTTGGGCGCGCCTGGCCCCATCGCGCGCGAGGTCATCGATGTCGACCCCCGCGAAATCCGCGGTCATGTCTCGACCGGCCTCGCTCGCAGGCTTCGGGCTCGCAGTGGCTATGCTTCCGGCGTCGTGATCGGCGGCGAATGGGACCGTGAGATCACACCCATCGAGGTGTGCGATGGCGAGGTGTTCAGGAGTTGTGAACTCCGCTGGGCGCACGGCTACGCCTGGCAGGACACCCCCATCTTCCAGAGTTATCTCGTCTTGATCGAGCGCAAGCAGCGATGCGACTTCGCTTCGCCCGAGGAGCTGCTCGCGTCGTATGAGCGCCTCGATGGCATCTTCGGGCAGGTTCGCCAGGACGGCGCCTTCAGCGAGGCATTCCCCGACTTGATCAAGGTGAACCTCGACCGTCATGGAAAGCTTGCCTGGGGGCCGGACGGGCGCCACCGAGTCGCCATGGCCCTCATCTGTGGCCTTCCTTCGATCCCCGCTCGCCCCGGGTTCATCCACGTGCACGGCGTCGAGCACTTTCGCGCGCTGCGGCGGCGTTCAGACGCGAGCTAGCGCCCGCTCCTGGCGCGTCGCCGCACCTGCGGCATCAGGAATCTCACACAGGCTTGTCATGATCGCCGACGTCAGCGGATCCTGAAGGCACGGGTCCTTCGGATGCTGAAGCCTGTCCACTACGTGGCGCTTGGACAGGTGGAGCGAGTGGCGCACCCGGCCGAGGAGCATGCTGCCTCCTCCACGTCATCGCACGAGCGGCGACCGAGTCGTCTGGAGACGACCGACAGGTCCGTATGCCCGTGTGGCTTCAGCGAGAGGACGACATAATGGATCACGAGCGACGTACGGCGCGGCCGGACCGGAAGGGCACCCTCCCTCGTGCGATCGACGGCTGGTTCCGGCTCGCCTTGGTGTTCGGCCTGACGGTGGTCCTCCTCGGCGCCTGCGGGAGCTCCCGCCCGCCGCCCACGACGGGTGAGCCGGGCGCGGCACGCCTGGTGGTCACGGCCTCCGCAGGCGCTGAGCTCGCCGGCGAGCTCGAGGGCGCACGGCTCTCGGGCGCCGTACGGATCGCCGTCGAAACGAGCGAGCACCTCTCGGAGATCCACTTCATCCTCAACGGTGCGCCGGAGCCGGCCACGATCGACCGCTCCTACCCATTCGTGCTCGAGCTCGACACGACCGCGCTCGAAGAAGGCGAGCACACGGTTGCCGCGGCCGCTCCCGAGCCGGACGGCGAGAGCCTCCGGGTGATCACCGAAGCGGTGTTCACGGTGTCCAATGGTGATGACGATCCCGTCGCGCCGCCGCCCGCTGACGACGATCCGGTCGAGCCACCCGGTTCGTCGCCGTTCCGGACGGTGGTGTCGGTTGTTGGTGATCGTTGGTTGGTGGGTGGTGTGCCGACGAATGTGGGGTCGTTGGCTGAGGGGTTGTTGTTGAATTCGC